>NZ_JBZFLJ010000008.1:0-260367 GCF_058448885.1 Mesorhizobium sp. DxT
CGCTTGAACTCGTCACTGAAATTGCCGGTCCCCATCATGGCCTCCTTGCCTCAAATTTAGGGAAGAAGGCGTCCACAAATCTAGGGGCTATTCATGGCTATGTCGTCGAACTCTGCCTCACGTGGTGAATCCATCACGTTATAGCTGTGAAGAGCCGCCGAGCGGCGCGTTTCGTCGTTGAGTTGAGTTTGGTGCTTCAAGCGACCTCGGCGACAGGCGTGGGGAAAAGTGTCAACCTCATTTAGAGCACAATCGCAGCTTGTGCCATGAGCAGCGGACCAAATATTCCGCATCGCAAATGCCGAAACGAAATGTGCGCGACGCCCAAGCCTGCAAATTCATGTGCTCTGCGCCGCCCGCTCGCCACTCGGTCGCCAGCGGTCCAGCCTCGCTTCCGGCTCATCGATCACTCACCCGTGAACACGGAAATTGCCCTCGCAACAAAATTGCGCGGAACTATTTTCCGCAAGCATACGTTGCTTCACCGATCGTCAGGACTCGATCACGAAAACAACGAAGGAGCCCTAAAGATGAAACGTATTCTTATCGCTACCGCCCTGTGTGCCGCCTTTGCCGGTTCGGCTTTCGCGCAGACTGCAACCGACGCCGCAACCGACGGTCAGGGCAACAGCCCGATTATGATGGATCCCGCGCTGGTTGGCGGTTTCTACACCGATGACACCATGACGGAGATGCGTTCCGTCGAAGAAATGCAGTCCAACTATGCCGGACTGACGGAAGAGCAGCGTGCGCTGCTGCGTGAGCAGTGCGAGGCCGAAGCCAACCGCGGTACGGACGGCACGGCGCTCTGCTCACACGTCATGACGTTCTGATAACGGCATCGCCGTATTGTGAAAAACCCCGCTGGCTACCGCCAGCGGGGTTTTTTTTATTGTGGTCATTCCCGCGGCTATCTGAGGCGCGCTAGAACCGACCCGTCCTCGGGAAACCCTTCGGCACCATGCGGCCCGCGCCGGCGCGGGCGCCGATCCATTCGGCCAGCTCCTCGCGCGTCTTGACAAAAGTGCGGTCGGCGGAATCCGTCCATGACAGGCCGGTTTCCATCGCGAAGCTCTTTGCGTCGGATACGCCGCCATCCTTATATTTCTGCAGGCGCACGCCCTTGCCGCGCGTCATCTCTGGCACGTCGGCGAGCGGGAAGACGATGAGCTTACGGTTCTCGCCGACGATGGCGAGATGGTCGCCCGAAACCGGGGCGCAGATCTTGGCCTCGTCGGGCGATTTGACGTTCATGACCTGCTTGCCCTTGCGGGTGTTGGCCACCACCTCGCCCTCGGGCACGACGAAGCCGTTGCCCTGATGCGACACGAGGAGAAGCTTGCGCGACGGGTCATGCACGAAGGCGGTGACGATGTCCTGCTCGTTGTCCATGTCGACCATGATGCGGATCGGCTCGCCATGGCCGCGCCCGCCGGGCAGCCGGTCGGCACCGATGGTGTAGAACTTGCCGCCGGTGGTGAAGACGAGGATCTTGTCGGTGGTCTGGGCATGGAAGGCGAGCTTGAGCTTGTCGCCCTCCTTGAAGGACAGGCCCTCGAAATCGGCCAGATGCCCCTTCATCGCGCGCAGCCAGCCCTTTTCCGACACGATAACGGTAACGGGCTCGCGCTCGATCATCGCGTGGGCAATGTGCTGCTCGTCATGCTCGGGCGCGTCCGCGAACTGGGTGCGGCGGCGGCCGAGCTCGGTGTGGGAACCGAACTGGTCGCGCAGCTTCTCGACCTGCCAGCGGATCGTCTTCCACTGCTTGGCGTCGGAGGCGAGCAGCGCCTCGATCTGCTCCTTCTCGGCGGTGAGTGCGTCGAACTCCTTGCGGATCTCGAATTCCTCCAGCTTGCGCAGCGAGCGCAGGCGCATGTTGAGGATCGATTCGGCCTGCAGATCGGTCAGGTCCCAGCGGGCCATCATCACCGGCTTGGGCTCATCCTCCTCGCGGATGATGCGGATGACCTCGTCGATATTGAGATAGGCGATCAGGTAGCCGCCGAGGATTTCCAGCCGGCGGACGATCTCGGCGAGGCGATGGCGGGAGCGGCGGACGAGCACGTCCTTGCGATGCTCCAGCCACTCCTGCAGCACCTGCTTGAGCGACATGACGCCCGGCACCTTGCCGCGCGAGAGCACGTTCATGTTGAGCGGGAAGCGGCTTTCGAGCTCGGTGAGCTTGAACAGCGATTCCATCAGTATGGCCGGGTCGACGGTGCGGCTCTTGGGCACCAGCACCAAGCGGATATCCTCGGCGCTCTCGTCGCGCACGTCGTCGAGCAGCGGCAGGCGGCGAGCCAGAAGCAGTTCGGCGATCTTCTCGATCATCCGCGATTTCTGCACGCCGTAGGGGATCTCGGTGACGACGATCTGCCAGACACCCCTGCCCTGATCCTCGGTATGCCATTTCGAGCGGACACGGAACGAGCCGCGGCCGGTCTTGTAGGCCTCGAGGATCGCGTCGAAGGAATCGACCACGATGCCGCCGGTGGGAAAGTCGGGCCCGCGGACCATGTTCTCGTCCGGGTCGTCGGCCGGATCGCGGGTCATCAGGTCCTCGACCTGCGCGTCCGGATGGTCGATCAGGTGGAGGGCTGCCTTGCAGAGTTCGGCGGCGTTGTGCGGCGGGATCGAGGTCGCCATGCCGACGGCGATGCCGGACGAGCCATTGGCGAGCAGGTTCGGGAAGGCGCCGGGGAGCACGACCGGCTCCTCGTCCTCTTCGTTGTAGGTGAGGCGGAAATCGACCGCGTCCTCGGTGATGCCCTCCAGAAGCTGGGTGGCGACCTCGGTCATGCGCGCCTCGGTGTAGCGCATGGCGGCCGCGTTATCGCCGTCGATATTGCCGAAATTCCCCTGCCCGTCGACCAGCGGGTAACGCACGGAGAAGGACTGCGCCAAACGCACGAGCGCGTCGTAGATCGACTGGTCGCCATGCGGGTGGAACTTGCCCATAACCTCGCCGACGATGCGGGCGCACTTGGCGAAGCCCTGCTCGGGGTTGAGGCGCAGCAGGCGCATGGCATGCATGATGCGTCTATGGACGGGCTTCAGCCCGTCGCGCACATCCGGCAACGCACGGTGCATGATGGTCGAGAGCGCATAGGCAAGGTAGCGTTCCTCGAGCGCCTTGCGCAGATCGACCGGCTCGATGTGATCGCCCCCGTCGGAGCCGGGCGGAATAAGGTCTTTTCCCATGAAATCCGGTTACTTGAGCGGGTGATTCGGGGCAAGCCGCAATCGCCTCGCGCCGCAGGCGGCAGCGGGAGGCGAAACCGACCGTTTACACAGAAACGCGAGCCGGGCCGCTTTGATTTGCGTTCCAGGCGAAATAAGTCAATCTTGCCGCGATGTCACGCTTCGCGGCACCCGGTTGGGTGCGGCGCCGGGCAACGCGGTTTTTTCAAGGAATGATCCATGTCGATAATCCATAAGCAATTGCGGGCACTTGCGCTCTCCACCCTGTTCGGCGGCCTCGCCGTGACCGGCGCATCCGCGCAGGCGGTCGAGGAGGCGCTGGACCGGCTGAAGGCGCTGAGCGCCGACCAGGGCGTGACGCTCGACTGGGCGAGTGCCGACATAAGTGGGGACGACGCCGTGCTCTCGGGCGTCACGGTCACGGTCGACGGCAAGTCGACCCCGATCAGCGACATCACGCTCAGCGGCATCTCGGAAGTCGATTCGGGCTACAGGATCGAGCGCCTCGAGGCGGACGACTATTCGATGTCGGACGACGGCGGCTCGGTGGCGGTCGAAGGCGTCGAGATGACCGGCCTGCTGCTGCCCAGCGAGGAAGACCGCGACGCCTATGGCGGTTTCCTGTTCTACGAGACGATCGCCGTCGCTTCGATGAGCGTCGCCGCGCAGGGCAACGAGATATTCAGCCTCACCGACCTCCAGGCGGAAGTCACCGCGGGCGAGGCCGGCGAGCCGATGTCGTTCACCGGCGGGGCTGATGGGTTCACCGTGAACCTTTCGTTCCTGGAGCCGCAGCAGCGCGCCATCATGCAGGCGCTGGGCTACGAGGAACTGCAGGGCTATCTGGAGATGGAGGGAAGCTGGCAGCCGACGGACGGCCGCATCGAGCTTTCGCAATACGACGTAACCGTGGACGGTGCAGGCACATTCGGCCTGTCTTTCGACCTGGCCGGCTACACGCCCGATTTCATCGCGTCGCTGCGCGAACTCCAGCAGCAGACGCTCGCCAATCCCGACGGCGACAAATCGGCCCAGGGCATGGCCATGCTGGGGCTGGCGCAGCAGCTCTCGTTCAACCGCGCCGAGATCGCGTTCGACGACGACTCGCTCACCGGCAAGGTGCTGGACTTTGTCGCCGCGCAGCAGAACATGAGCGCAAGCGACGTCGCCAACCAGGCAAAGGCGATCCTGCCCTTCGTGCTGGCCCAATTGGGCGACCCGGACCTGACGGCCAAGATCACGCAGGCGGTCTCCGCCTTCCTCGATGACCCGCAGAGCCTGCGCATCACCGCCGCCCCGCCTGCCCCGGTGCCCTTCGCACTGATCGCAGCCGGCGCCATGAGCGCGCCGAAAGAGCTGACGAAGACGCTGGGCGTGACTGTCACCGCCAACGACTGACGAAAAAGGCCCGGTTCAGACCGGGCCTTTCATTTTCAGGCGCGGACGTTCCACTCGTCGATGCAGGCGGCGATGACGATGTTGGCGCCGGCGACGAGATCGTCGATGGCCATTGCGGCCGCGTGGTCCGGTTCCGCTTCCTTCAGCGGCGGCACGTGCACGAAACCCGCCATGACGGGCCGCAGGCCATCGCAGGCATGGGCGGCCGACAGCGTGAAGACGGTGTTGCAGAGATAGCCGCCGGCATCGTCGGACCATTCGACAGGCAGGCCCGCGCCTTCGAGACGCTCGGCGATGAGGTCGAGCGGCAGGGTCGAGGCGAGCCGGTCCGGCCCGGCACAGACGCGCGCGGCCGAAGGCAATGCCCCCGACTGGTCGGGGCGCGCGCCGTCATGGCTGTTGCGGGCAACGCGCTCCAGCCGGAAACCGCTGCACTCCCGAGCCAGACCGAAATGGATCGCGATGTCGGGCAGGAACTCGCGGCCGATCGCCGACAGGCGATCCGCGATCGTCGCGTATTCGACAGCCAGCACATCGGCGCGAAACGCCTCGACGCCTGCCGGGGGCTCATCGTTGAGAATGCCGGCAAGCGCCTCAGTCGGGTTGACCGGCGCGCCGGGAAACACCGAGAAACCTGTGACGAGGATGCGTGGCGGGCGCGTGAACACGAGCCACTATAGCCTGCACGCAACCAAAGCCAATCGAATTTGCGCGGGGTTCAAACGGCCTGCGACCGGCCCTTTTACTGCCGGACGAGTCGCTGGCGGTCTTGGATTTCCATGCCGCATCGAATATATGCTTCATATACGAACCATATATGGAGACTTCAGTGGGCATCGTGAACATTGACGACGACCTGCACGAGCAATTGCGCAGGGCCAGCAAGGTATCGTGCCGGTCGATCAACGCGCAGGCCGTGTTCTGGATCAAGATCGGCATGCTGTGCGAGACCAACCCGACGCTCAGCTTCTCGGAGATCATTCAGCGCGAGATGAGCTCGGCAGGTGTTTCGGCCCCGTCGCTGGCCATGGGTGACGCTTGATCAAGACGCCGAAGGAACTGGCGCTGCTGGCCGCGTCCGGCCGGCTGCTGGCGTCGGTGTTCGAGCTGCTGGACCGCACGCCACTGGCCGGTAAATCGACGCTGGAGATCAACGACATGGTTGAGCACTTCATCGTCGACGACCTCAAGGCCCGGCCCGCGAGCAAGGGCCAATATGGCTATGGTTTCGTACTGAACTCCTCGATCAACGAGGTGGTGTGCCACGGCGTGCCTTCGCAGGCCGACGTGCTTGGAGACGGCGACATCGTCAACCTCGACATCACGCTGGAGAAGGACGGCTATATCGCCGATTCCAGCAAGACCTACCTCGTCGGCGACGTGAACCCCGCGGCCAGACGGCTGGTGCAGACCACCTACGAGGCGCTGTGGTTAGGCATTGGCGCGGTGCGGCCGGGCGCGACACTCGGCGATATCGGATGGACGATCGAGCGGCACGCCAAGCGAAACGGCTATTCGGTGGTGCGCGAATTCTGCGGGCACGGGATCGGGCGGGAGATGCACGAGGAACCGCAGGTGCCGCATTTCGGCAAGCCCGGAACCGGCCCGGTGCTGCGCGAGGGCATGGTCTTCACCATCGAGCCGATGCTCAACCGGGGCCGGCGGAGCGTGAAGACGCAGGACGACGGCTGGACCGTGGTGACGAGGGACGGATCGCTTTCAGCGCAGTTCGAGCACACCGTGGCGGTCACGGTGTCCGGCGTGTCGGTGCTGACGCTGCGCGCCGACGAGCGCGGTGCGGGGTTGGGCAGAAGGGTGGCGGTGGGGGTCGGGTGATGCAGCGGTGGAGCGGGGTTCCCCCTCTCCGTCTCGGCTCCGCCTCGACACCTCTCCCCCGCAAGCGAGGGCAAGGAAATGCCGGCCGCTTGCTTCGCGGCTGTTCTTCAACGCCGGTGATTGGCGAAAGCGATGATGAAGGCTCTCTTCTCCCCGTCCTTCACGGGGAGAAGTGCCCGGCAGGGCGATGAGGGGCGGCGCGAACGACCGAGATGACGCACTAGCAGGGTCGAACCGCGTGTCTCGCCTTCCGGCAAACGGGAGCGACATCTGATATGGAGCTACCCCCACCCCTCACCCCTCCCCACAAGGGGGAGGGAGACGTCTGCGTTGAGCTCCCCGTCGATCGCGTGCGATCCGGCACCTACGCTTCAGAACCCCTCCCCCTTGTGGGGAGGGGTAAGGGGTGGGGGTACGAAGCCGCCGCAACGCTCGTGATCTTCAGCGCGATTGTCCGGCCGAGGCGCGACCTGCCGCCAGAGCAGCGGCGGGCCGACGAACGCCGTCCCCCTGTTCCAGTCTGGCTTTCCCAGCCATCTTTGTGCGATGCCAGACAAATATGTCTGGCTGCACAGTGCTCAGTCGTCTTTCTTCGAGACGACCGTGCGCAGGTGCAGTTCGCGAAGCTGCGCGGGTGAGGCTTCCGCCGGTGCATTCATCAGCAGGTCCTGCGCCTGCTGGTTCATCGGGAACATGGTGATCTCGCGGAGGTTCTTTGCCCCGGTGAGCAGCATGACGATGCGGTCGACGCCGGCCGCCATGCCGCCATGGGGCGGCGCGCCGTACTGGAAGGCGCGATAGAGGCCGCCGAAGCGGTCTTCGACCGTCTGTCTGTCGAGGCCGACGATCTCGAACGCTTTCACCATCGTCTCGGGCAGATGGTTGCGGATGCCGCCCGACGCGATCTCGAAGCCGTTGCAGACCATGTCGTACTGGAAGGCCTTGATGGTGAGCGGGTCCTGCCCCTCCAGCGCTTCCATGCCGCCCTGCGGCATGGAGAACGGGTTGTGGCCAAAATCGACCTTCTTCTCGTCCTCGTTCCACTCGTAGAAGGGGAAGTCGACGATCCAGCACAGCTCGAAGCGGTCGCGGTCGACAAGGTTCAGTTCTTCACCGGCGCGGGTGCGCGCAGCACCGGCAAAGGCGACGAACTTCTTCGGATCGCCGGCGACGAAGAAGCAGGCGTCGCCATCGTCCAGGCCGAGCTGCTGGCAGATCGCCTCGGTGCGCTCCTCGCCGATGTTCTTCGCCAGCGGGCCGGCACCCTCGAGCCTGTCGCCTTCCTTGCGCCAGAAGATGTAGCCCAGCCCCGGCTGGCCCTCGCCCTGCGCCCACGAATTCATGCGGTCGCAGAAGGCGCGGCTGCCGCCGGTCTTCGCCGGGATCGCCCAGACCTCCGCCTTCGCATCGTTGGCGAGGATGTTGGCGAAGACCTTGAAGCCCGAGCCGCGGAAATGCTCCGACACGTCTTCCATGACGATCGGGTTGCGCAGGTCCGGCTTGTCGGAGCCGTATTTGCGCATGGCCTCGTCATAGGCGATGCGGGGGAAGGACTGCGTGACCGGCTTTCCGTTGGCGAAGGTCTCGAACACGCCGCGCAGGACCGGCTCCATGGTCGCCAGAACGTCGTCCTGCTCGACGAAGCTCATTTCGAGGTCGAGCTGGTAGAATTCGCCCGGCAGGCGGTCGGCGCGTGGATCCTCGTCGCGGAAGCAGGGCGCGATCTGGAAATAGCGGTCGAAGCCGGAGACCATGATGAGCTGCTTGTAGATCTGCGGCGCCTGCGGCAGCGCGTAGAACTTGCCCTCGTGGATGCGGCTCGGCACCAGGAAGTCGCGCGCGCCCTCGGGGCTGGAAGCCGTGAGGATCGGCGTCGAATATTCGGTGAAGCCGACATCGGCCATCCGCCTGCGCATCTCGGCGATGATCTTCGTGCGCTGGACGAGGTTGCGGTGCAGCGTGTCGCGGCGCAGGTCGAGGAAGCGATATTTGAGGCGGATGTCTTCCGGATAATCCGGCTCGCCGAAGACCGGCAGCGGCAGCTCCTTCGCGCCGGACAGCACTTCCATGTCGCGCGCGAAAACCTCGATCTCGCCGGTCGGCAGGTTGGCGTTGACGGTCTCGGCGGTGCGCGCCTTGACCTCGCCGTCGACGCGGATGACCCACTCGCCGCGCACGGTCTCGGCAATCGAGAATGCCGGCGAATCCGGATCAGCGACCACCTGGGTGAGGCCGTAATGGTCGCGCAGGTCGATGAACAGCAGGCCGCCGTGATCGCGCACGCGATGGACCCAGCCAGAGAGGCGGACGGTCTGGCCGACATCGGCCTTTCTCAACTGTGCGCAGGTGTGGCTGCGGTAACGATGCATGGGGAAAGTCTTTCGATTGTCAGAAGCTTGCAACAGGCGCATCACGCGCCCTGAAATTCGCGCGGAAAAGCGCATGGGAGGCGCGATTTGTCAAGGTAATGACGGGTGGCGCGCACTGCCGGACGCGAAGCTAGCGATTATCCCACATCCAGGAGCGGTCGCGCCACATCTTCTCGCCGACCTCGCAGTCGGTCGAATCCCGCGTGACGGCGGGGACGATGTGAGCGTGAGTCGGCGGGCCGCCTGCGAGCTCGAGTACCAGCTTGCGGCGCACGGCCTCGGGGAACTGGTCCCAGTCGTTGACCGGGATCATGAAGGCGCCCGGCCCGCCGATGACGCAGTTCTCGTAGTAGAGATCGAGATTGGCGAGATCGTAGACGCTGGAATATCCGCCGGTGGTCATCAGCGGCAGGCCGTTGATGGTGATGCCCTGCTCGACGAGCGCGTCGCGGGCGGGGACGACCAGCCCGCCCTGATTGTTGGGGCCGTCGCCGGAGATGTCGACCACGCGCTTCATGCCGCGATGGGGGCTTTCGGCGAACATGTCGCCGGCGAAGGTCAGCGCGCCGGAGATCGAGGTGCGCCGCGCGCTGTTGGGCGGGTGCAGCGTCAGCTTCTCGGCGAAGGCCTGCGCTTCCTCATGATTGCTGACGATGGTCCATGGCACCACGATGTTCTGCACGGTGACGCCCGCCCACTCGACATAGGTGATCGCGATCTTGCCGTGGACGCCGTCGCGGATGGCGTCGATGACCTGCTGGCTGGTGAGCGCGGCCGCGTAGCCGTCACGCTGGATGGCGAGTTCGCCAGGGGACATGGAGAGCGACACGTCGACCGCAAGGATCAGCTCGACGTCGACGATGTCGGCGCGGGCCGCCGTGGGTGCGGCGGAAGCCATCGCCAGAGGAAGACAAGCCTGCAACGCAAGCTTTAGTCGCGCAGCATATGACATGACGCAAGGATAGGGGAAGCGTTGCCGTTGGAAAGAAAAAGGCCCGGACTGCCGGGCCTTTTCCCTTCACGTTTTCGCGACCGGCTAATGGAACCCGTTAGCTCCGCGGCTTGAGGTTTTCGGGGTCGTAGAGCGGCTGGTAGCCGACGGCGGCGACCTCGACCGGGTAGGTCTCTCCGAAATATTCGACGGCCAGCTTGCGGCCCTGCTGGCAGTATGCCCAGGGCAGATAGGCGAGCGCGATGTTGTTGCCGATGGTCGGGCCGTAGGCGATGGAGGTGGTGTAGGAGCGGCGGCCGAGTTCGTCGACCAGCGTCTCGCCCGTCTCGGGATCGAGCACCGGCATGGTGCCGACGGGATAGCGGGCGACGCCGGCCTTGTCGGTATTCTCCTTCATCACCAGCGTGCAGAGCATGGCCGGCTGGTGGTCGCGCGCCTTGTATTCCAGATGCTTCGCCTTGCCGCGGAAATCGGCCTCCTTGACCTTCGGGCGGGCAAGGTCGGCCTCCAGCAGATTATACTGGGTCAGAAGGTCGGCGTTCTGCAGGCGGAGCGACTTTTCCATGCGGCGCGAATTGGCGTAGGTCTCGACGCCGAAGGGCATGACGCCAGTGGCGCGCAGCGAGTCCCAGACGGCAAGGCCGTCCTCGTAGCGCATGTGCAGCTCCCAGCCCTGCTCGCCGACATAGGAGATGCGGAAGGCGGTGACGCGCTTGCCGGCGATCTCGATCGGCTTGATGGCGGCGAAGGGGAAGTTTTCTGGATCGAGGCCGGCCGGGTCCGCAACCACCTTCTTCAGCGTCTGGCGGGCGTTTGGGCCCCAGATGCCGATGGTGACGAATTTCTCCGAGACATCGGTGATGGTGACGTCGAGGCCGCGATCCTCGGCGACGCGCTTCATGTAGTGGAAGTCGCGCGGGCCGGCGTCCGCGCCGTTGACGAGGCGGCAGCGGTCTTCCATGCGGAAGACGGTGAAGTCGGCGCGCACCATGCCCTCGTCATCGAGGAAGTGGGTGTAGATGCCCTTGCCGATGTTGCCGTCGCCGCCGATCTTCGCCGCGCACAGCCATTCGAGCAGCGCGACATGGTCCGGCCCCTCGATGTCGACCATGTGGAAATGCGACAGATTGACGATGCCGCAATCCTCGCTCATCGCCAGATGCTCGGCGTTGGAGACGCGCCAGAAATGGCGGTTGTCCCACTCGTTTGCGCGGACCGGAACGCGGTTGCCATATTTTTCGAGCAGGTGCTCGTTGGCGGCGTAGCCGTGCGCGCGCTCCCAGCCGCCGAGCTCCATGAAGTAGCCGCCAAGCTCGACCTCGCGCTCGTAGAAGGGCGAACGCTTGACGTTGCGGCCCGTCGCATAAGGCTCGCGCGGGTGGATCGCGGGGAAATAGATCTTCTGCGCGGCCTCGCGGGTGCGGCCCTCAATGAAGCCTTCCTCGAGCTGGTGGGGATAGAAGCGGGCGTAGTCGATCGAATTGTGGTCGATCTCGGTGCGCCCGTCGGTCATCCAGTCGGCGATGAGCTTGCCGTAGCCGGGGCCATCCTTGACCCAGATGGCGACGCAGTACCAGAGCCCCCTCACCTTCTGGCTTTCGCCGCAGGACGGACCGCCGGCGGCCGAGACCTGCAGCAGGCCGTTGAAGGAATGGCTCTCGTTGTAGCCCAGTTCGCCCAGTATCGGCGTCAGCTCGATGGCGCGCTCCAGCGGCTCGATGATCTGCTCCATGTCGAGGTCGCGCTGAGAGGGTGACAGGCGCGCCTGATCCTTCTCAAGGATGTCGCGCGGATGGCAGAGGCGCGGATTGTCGGTCTCGTAGTAGCCCCACTCGATCTGGCCGCCCTCGGTGGTCTTCGGGTCGCCGGTGTCGCGCATGTAGGCCGAATTGCCCTGGTCGCGCAGAAGCGGATAGCCGATGTCCTTGCCCGTGCCCTCGAATTCGTTGAAGGGACCGAAGAAGGTGAGCGGGTGATCGACCGGCATGACCGGCAGATCCTCGCCGACCATTTCCGCGATGAGACGGCCCCAGATGCCGGCACAGACGACGACGTGATCGGCGTAAATGGTGCCTCGATGGGTGACCACACCCTTGATGCGACCGTTCTCGACGATCAGCGACTGGGCGGGCGTGTTGGCGAAGGCTTTCAGCTTGCCCGACTTTTCCGCCGCGTCGACCAGCTTGCCGGCCACCGTCTGCGAGCGGGGTACGACGAGGCCTGCGTCGGGATCGAACATGCCGCCCATGACCTGGTCCTCCTCGATCAGGGGGAACAGCTTCTTGATTTCTTCCGGCGTGACGAGGTGCGCGCGGGTGCCGAAGGCCTTGGCAGACGAGACCTTGCGCTTGATCTCTTCCATCCAGGTATCGTCGCCGGTGCGCGCAACTTCCAGCCCGCCGACGCGCGCGTAGTGACCCATCTTTTCGAAGAAATCGATGGAATACTGGGTCGTCCAGACGGACAGATAGTCGTGGCTGGTCGTGTAACAGAAGTCCGAGGCGTGCGCCGTCGAGCCGATGTCCGTCGGGATGCCGGACTTGTCGATGCCGACGATGTCGTCCCAGCCGCGCTCGATGAGGTGGTGCGCGATCGATGCGCCGACGATGCCGCCGAGCCCGATGATGACGACCTTAGCCTTTTCCGGAAACCCTGCCATTGCCCGCGACTCCAAGATGGTTTTCGGCGCAGACTATAGGGCGGCGCAGCAGGCGGTTTGCAGCCTGTTTGCGACATCGCCGAAACGCGGCGCGACGGCATGCCGCCGCAATCGCAAAATGCAAACGGCCGGGGCTGGCCCGGCCGTCAAGCAATCGCTGTTGCTTGGCTTAGAGGATCTTGCCGCGACCGCCCTCGATCTCGAGCGTCTCGGGGCCTGTGAGGACCTCGCGGTCACCGTTGGGCATGGTGACGAAGCAGCCTTGCGGACAGATCTCGATCGTCTCGCCTGCCCCGATGCTCACCTCGACCTGGCTGCCGCCTTCGCTGACGACCAGCGTGTGGGCGGAGCCGTCGCGGTTGGTGACCGTCGCGGAGAAAGCCGCCGTCGGGGCAAAGAGTGCACCAGCAAGCACGGTCATGATCAGCATGTTCTTCATCGGCATTTCGGTGTGTCCACCGCCTCTGTTCGCATTCGGGCTTTCGCCCTTTTCGCGTTCCTTTATAGCGGCCTGAAGCTGAACGCCAACTGAACGCTATTCCGGCGCGGCCTTACGGCGCACCTGCGGGGTCGATCGTTTCGCAGGTTTTGCAGCTTCGGCGGGTGGCAAAGCCTGTTCGACCGCCACTTTCGGCATTTCCTTGATGTAGACATCCTGCTGCGGGAACGGAATCTCGATGCCTTCTTCTCGGAACCGCTCGAAAATCTGGAAGCGGACCTCGTTCATGAAGCCCACCTGCGTGGTGACGTCGGAGAGGAAGGCGCGCACTTCGAAATCCAGCGAGGATGCGCCGAACCCAATGAAGACCACCATCGGCTCGGGATTCTTCATCGCCTGAGGCTGGGCGCGGATAATTTCCATGAGGATCTGCTGAACCTGACGCGGGTCGCTCTGATAGGCAACGCCGACCGCGATGTCGACGCGGCCGAGCCGGTTGCGATGGGTCCAGTTGCCAACCGCCGCGTTGATGAGCTCGGAGTTGGGAAGGATCACCGACTGGCGCTGGAACGTTTCGATCTCGGTGGCACGGACGCTGATTTTCTTTACCGTGCCAGAGATGCCGCCGGCGACGATCCAGTCGCCGACCTTGAAGGGCCGCTCCGCAAGCAGGATCAGGCCGGAGACGAAATTGTTGACGATGTTCTGCAGGCCGAAACCGATGCCCAGCGAGAGTGCACCGGCGACAAGGGCGAGGTTGGAAAGGTCGATGCCCGCAGCCGAGATGCCGACCAGGGCGGCAAGGGCGATGCCGGCATAACCCACCGCCGTCTTGATCGAATTGCGCACGCCGGCATCGACCTTGCCGCGCGCCATAACCTTGCCGTCGAGCCAGCGCTGAAAGCCGCGCGTGCCCAGATATCCGGCCAGGAAAAGCAGGAACCCCGTCAGGATGCCGATCAGCGAGATGGAGATCGAACCGATGCGTATCTCGTTGGCGATGTTGTAGGTCCAGAGGCGGATGTCGCCCCACTGGAAGCCCCATTGCAGCAGGATCAGCGGGATGCCGACCGCCAGCACAAGCACGTTTATGACGATGGAAAGCAGAAGCCCGATCTGGTCTTCAGTGGTTTCGTCGAAGTGATATTTGCGATCGAGCCGGCGGCCGAAGCTCGTGTTCATGAAACCGCCGATCTCGGAGATCGCGCCGGCGGACAGATAGCCGATATACATCGTCGACAGGATCGCGCCGGTGATGACCACCTGCTGCGAGATGAAGCGCGCAAGCCCGATATAACCCAGGAACGCGGCGAGGATAGTGCCGGCGCCCAGCACAAGAACCAGCGCCTTGAAGTACGAATTCCAACCGCGCGACTTGCCGTCCTCGTCGACGTAGGGCCGCACCAGCCCGAATACGATCACCAGGAGGCCGACGATTACGGTCGCCAGCAGGCTCTTGGCGACAGTCAGCGACAGCGGCGACTGCATCACCTCATTGATCTTGCTGGCGAAGAAATCGGCACCGGTGACGATCGCGGCGAGAAGGCTGACCCAGAAGAGCGCGCGGGCTGCACCAGTCTGCATGGGCAGCAGGCGCCAGTTCGGGAGACGCGGCGAGAAGACCGCCCGCGCAAGACGATAGACGAAGAAGACAATGGCGATAACGTTGAAAAGCGTCACCATGAGCTGCGCGATGTCGTAGCGCAGGACCCCGTAGTAGTTGTAGAAAAAATACGTTCCTGCGAGGAACACACCGAGCGCGGCAGACGGCAGCAGCGTGGACCAGAAGGCGACGGAAAGCCTGCTGAGATAGGACGGATTCTCGATGGCCGGGTCGGCATCGAAGAGATTGCCGAAGAGCCGCCGCCCCCCGATCATCAGGATGCCGGCGGCTACAAGCGCGTAGAAGGTCGCGAGCAGAACCGCCTGCAACTTGAAATTGAGGACAAATCGCGTCCAGGAGGAGACGGCGGCGGAAAGCCTGCGGGTTTCGGCCGCGAGATCGCCGAGCACCTCGCCGTTAAGTGCGGACGAGATGTCATAACGGCGCGACAGCGTGTTGGTGAACAGGTCGCGCCGGGTCTGGTTGATTTCCTCTATCATGCCGTTGACCCGCAGCGACAGCGACTCCGCCCGGCCGATCAGCGTATTGATCTCGGCCTTCTCGTCTATCAGCGTCTGCCGCTCCGCCGTCAACGCCGGCGGCTCAGGCGGCTCATCCTCACCGCGGGGCGGGCCGATCTCGTCCAGCCTCGTGTTGATCGTATTCAACCGGGGCCGAAACGCCACACCGCTTGCAATCAGGTCGCGCGACAGCTCCTCCAGCCCGCCGCGAACGTCGACAAGGGCGGAGTCGTTGTGGGCGTTGGCCCGCATCTGCGTCTGGTACTGGTCGGCAGTCGCTCCGTAGCGGTCGAGCTTGTCGCGCTGTTCGGCGACGACACCGGGACCGACGGCCGGCGAGGCCGAAACCGTCTGGCCCGATTGCGCCGGCGCCGCCCCGTTCTGCGCAAAAACCGCAGGCGCGAAGCTCATCATCGCCACCAGCAACGCAAGCACAGCGATCAGGCGGGAAAAGAGAGACGGCGATTTCATGCGCAACGGCGTTCCAAAGATGGAGTCAGGGCGGCATTGATAGGCGAGCGTCGCGGCAGCGGCAAGCTTGCCACCCGCCGTAGAGTCGGCGGAGCGAAAGCCGATGGCGAAATATTTGCCTTGGCCCGGGGCGCCGGCCTATAGCTTGGCGAGACCTGCGGCTTGCAGACCCGGCTGGGGACCATGGCTGAATACTCCATCTTCTCTCTCCTCAAGAACACCATTTCCGGCAATCGCGACTGGAAACCGGCGTGGCGCAAGCCCGAGCCGAAACCCGAATATGACGTGGTGATCGTCGGCGGAGGCGGGCATGGGCTCTCGACGGCCTATTACCTTGCCAAGGAACACGGGCTCACCAACGTGGCCGTTCTTGAAAAAGGATGGCTTGGCTCCGGCAATATCGGCCGCAACACGACCATCGTGCGTTCGAACTATCTGCTGCCTGAGAACTCGCGCTTCTACGAGCACTCGATGAAGCTGTGGGAAGGGCTTTCCCACGACCTGAACTACAATGTCATGTTCTCGCAGCGCGGCATCCTCAACCTTGCCCATACGCCCGGCCAGCTCGACGATTTCGCCCGGCGTGGCAACGCGATGCGGCACGAGGGCATCGATGCCGAGCTTGTGGTCGGCGCGGAAGCCGTGGGCCGCATGGTGCCGGGACTGGACGTTTCAGCCAATGCACGCTTTCCGATCGTCGGAGGGCTGATGCAGCCGCGCGCCGGCACCGCGCGGCACGACGCGGTTGCCTGGGGCTATGCGCGCGCGGCCGACCGGCGCGGCGTCGACATACTGGAAAATTGCGAAGTGACCGGCTTCCTGCGCGAAGGCGACCGCGTGGTGGGCGTGACGACGACGCGTGGCGACATTCGCGCGCGCAAGGTTGCGGTCGCCGTTGCCGGCTCCACGGGCCGGGTGATGAAGCTCGCAGGTGTCGACGAGATGCCGATCGAGAGCCATGTGCTGCAGGCTTTCGTGTCGGAATCGCTCAAGCCCGTGCTGCACACGGTCGTCACCTTCGGCGCGGGCCATCTTTACGCCTCACAGTCCGACAAGGGCGGGCTGGTCTTCGGCGGCGACATCGACGGCTACAATTCCTATGCGCAGCGCGGCAACCTGCCCGTGGTGGAGGATGTCGCCAGCGAGTTCGTGGCAATGTTTCCGGGCTTTTCGCGAGTGCGGCTGCTGCGCTCGTGGGGCGGCATCATGGACATGTCAATGGACGGCTCGCCGATCATCACCACCGGGCCGCTGCCGGGCATGTATCTCAACTGCGGCTGGTGCTATGGCGGCTTCAAGGCGACGCCCGCTTCGGGCTGGTGCTTTGCCCACACCATCGCCCGCGACGAGCCGCATGCGCTCAACGCGGCGTTCACGCTCGACCGGTTCCGGCGCGGCATCCTGATCGACGAGAAGGGTGTCGGCGCGACACCCAGACTGCACTGAGGAGGCCCGGATGCTGATCGCCTGCCCCTATTGCGGCCCGCGCGACGTCGGCGAGTTCACCTATCAGGGCGACGCCAACCGTAAACGGCCCGACCCCGCCTCGCCCACCGGCACGGAATGGGAGCGCTATGTCTATGAGCGCACCAACGCCGCCGGGGAGCATCGCGAATACTGGCAGCATTCCGCCGGGTGCCGGGCGCATCTGGTCGTGACACGCAACACGGTGACGCATGCCATTTCCTCGGTGACCCTGGTGCGCGGGGACGACGCATGAGCGGGCGCCGCGCCAATGCCGGCGGGCAGGTCGACCGCACACGCACGATCCGCTTCACCTTCGACGGCAAGCCGATGACGGGCCATGCGGGCGACACGCTCGCCTCCGCGCTGCTCGCTAGCGGTGTCTCGGTGGTTGGCCGGTCGTTCAAATACCACCGGCCGCGCGGCATATTTTCGGCCGGCGTGGACGAACCCTCGGCGCTGGTGACCGTCGTCAACGGCGCGGTGCGCGAGCCGAACGTGCCGGCCACGACGATCGAGATTTTCGACGGTCTGGTCGTGGAAAGTCAGAACCGGTTTCCCTCGCTCGGCTTCGACATCGGCGCGGTGAACGGGCTGTTCGGCGGGCTGTTCTCTGCCGGCTTCTACTACAAGACCTTCATGGGGCCGGTGGTCGGGCCGCTGAAGGGCGCGCGATTCTGGATGCTGTGCGAGTGGTTCATCCGCCGGGCGGCGGGACTGGGGCGCGCCGGCCATGCGACGGACCAAGCACGCTACGAGCGCATGAACGCGTTCTGCGACGTGCTGGTGGTGGGCTCCGGCCCAGCCGGGCTGATGGCGGCGCGCGCGGCTGCGGCGAGTGGCAAACAGGTAATGCTTGCCGAGCAGGACCCGCTTCCGGGCGGCTCGGCACGATGGAGCGGCGAGACGATCGACGGCATGCCCGCCGCCGAATGGGCGGCACGGGTGGCTGGCGAACTGGCAGCGATGGAGAATGTGCGCATCCTGCCGCGCACCACCGTCTGGGGCTATTACGATGGCAATGTGCTGGCGGCGCTGGAACGCGTGGCAGACCACCGACCGGCGGGTAAAGGCGAGCCGCGCCACCGGCACTGGGTGATCCGGGCGGGGCGTGTCGTGCTTTCAACCGGCGCGTTCGAGCGGCCGCTGGTGTTTCCGGGCAACGACCGCCCCGGTGTCATGCTCGCCGGTGCCGCGCAACGCTATGCCGGCGCTTTCGGCGTGCTGCCGGGCGAGACAATCGCGGTGTTCGCCAACAACGACACCGCCTACCGGGCAGCCGCAGCGCTTCATCGCGCGGGCGCGCGGATCGCGGCGATCGTCGACGTGCGCCGTGAAGTCTCGGCGGCGGCACTGGCGCTGGCGGTGGAGACCGGGGCCGAGCATCTGCCCGGCCATGCGGTGGTCGCGACCTCGGGTGGCAACGCGCTGAAGGACATTTCGGTGCAGCGGTTCGACGCTGCGACCGGCGCGCTTTCGGGCGACACGCGGCGCATCGAGGCCGACTGCCTCGCCGTCTCGGGCGGCTGGTCGCCGGCGATCCATCTGGCGAGCCAGGCCGGCGGCGCGGCGCGCTGGGATGAGCGGCTGCAGGCGTTCCTGCCGCCGGAGCCGTTGCAGCAATGGCTTGGAGCCGGCGCGTTCACAGGCGCTTTCACCACGCAGGAGGCGATCGTCGAGGGGCTGGCGGCCGGTGCCGCAGCGTGCGGGCAGAAGCCGTCGCGCAGGAAGCCGCCGCAGGTCGAGACCGGTGACCTGGACGTGGCGCCGGCGCCGGTGTTCGAGATCGGCGCCAAGGGCAAGGCTTTCGTCGATTTGCAGCACGACGTAACGGCCGAGGACGTGCGGCTCGCGCACCGCGAGGGGTTTGTCTCGGTCGAGCACCTGAAGCGCTATACCACGCTTGGCATGGCGACCGATCAGGGCAAGACCTCCAACGTGCCAGGCCTTGCGATCATGGCGCAGGCTGCCGGCAAGGCGATCCCGGAGGTGGGCACGACGCGGTTCCGGCCGCCCTTCTCGCCCGTGTCGCTGGGTTCGCTCGCGGCGGAACGGCATGGCGACCTGCGGCCGGAGCGGCTGACGCCGATGCACGACTGGCACGCCGAGCACGGCGCGCGGATGCTTGCCGCCGGGCTGTGGTTCCGCCCGCAGATCTACGGCCTGCCGGGCGAGACGGTGGAACAGGCCTATGTGCGCGAGGCAGCCGCCGTGCGCGACGGCGTCGGCATCGTCGACGTCTCCACGCTGGGCAAGATTGCCGTGCAGGGGCCGGATGCGGGCGTGTTCCTCGACCGCGTCTATACCAACATGTTCTCGACGCTGCCGGTGGGCAAGGCGCGCTACGGGCTGATGCTGCGCGAGGACGGGCTTGCCTTCGACGACGGAACGACGTGGCGGCTTGGCGAACACGAATTCCTGATGACCACGACGACGGCCAACGCCGGCAAGGTGATGCAGCATCTGGAGTATCTGCTCGACATCGTCTGGCCGGAGCTGGGAGTCCACCTGACCTCCGTCACCGACCAGTGGGCCGGCGCGGCCGTGGCGGGTCCAAAAGCGTGCGCGGTGCTGGCGGCCTGCGTGACGGGAACGGCTGTGGACAACGAAACGCTGCCCTTCATGGGTATCGTGCGTGGCGAGATCGACGGGGCGCCGGTGACGATCTGCCGCCTCTCGTTTTCCGGCGAGATGGCCTTCGAGGTCTATTGCGGCGCCGGGCACGGGTTGCAGGTGTGGGAAGCGCTGATGGAGGCCGGCAAGCCATTCGGCATGGTGCCTTACGGGCTGGAGGCGCTGGGTACGCTGCGGATCGAGAAAGGCCACGTCACGGGCTCGGAGATAGACGGGCGGACGACGGCGCGCGACCTGCATCTCGACTGGATGCTGTCGAAGAAGAAGCCGTTCGTCGGCTCGGCGATGATGGATCGGGAGGGGCTGACTGCACCCGACCGGCTGCAGCTCGTCGGCGTCGTCGCGCTCGACAATCGCGCCTTCGGCAACGGCGCCCACCTCGTGGACGCGCAACAGGACCCGGCCGACCCGCACGGCTCGATCGGCCATGTGACAGCCAACTGCTTCTCGCCGGCGCTAGGGCGTTATGTCGGGCTGGCGCTGGTGAAGGGCGGCAAGGCGCGGCATGGCAGCCGCGCCTGGCTTTCCGACCCGCTGCGAAAACGCTTCGGACCGGTGGAGATCGTCAGCCACCACATGTTCGATCCCGAGGGGAGCCGCATGCATGGTTGAACAGGCTTCACCGCTGGGCGACGCGTATCGTCCAGGCTCGCACGGCAATTTTGCCGAAGGTGTCGGCGTCGTCATCGGCGAGACCCGCCCCGGCTCGATCGTCGAGGTAGCGGCGTGGCCGGGACAGCGAATCGCGCTGCTCGAGGCGGTCCGCGCTGCGGTTTCGCTCGACCTCGGGGACAGGCCGCGCGCCGGCGCGAAGCAAGAAAGCCGGGCTGGCTTCGGCATCGGACCAGGCCGGTTCCTTCTTGTCGACCAGGCCGAAGGCTTGGCGCAAACGCTCGCCAACGCGGTCGGCATCGAAACCGGCACCGTCACCGACCTGTCGCACGGCCGCACTGCGATCCGTGTGGAGGGCGACCAAGCCGAGTGGGTGCTCTCAAAGCTTTTCGCCATCGACTTTTCCCTCGCCGGCTTTCCGGTCGGCGAGGGGCGAGCCACGGCGCATCATGACATATCCGCCTCGATCCAGCGAACGGACGCGCAGTGCTTCGACATCTATGTCTTCCGCTCATTCGCGCGCAGTTTCTGGAAGGTGCTCTGCCAGAGCGCGGAAGATGTCGGCTACGAGGTCAAGTAGGCTATAGCATTTCAGAATTTCTCGGGACCGCAAAGAGCAAAGGGAACGCCCCCTCCACCATGCTTCGCATGGTCCCCCTCCCCCGTAAACAGGGGAGGATCGGACGCTGCGGCCGCCCGCAACCTCGGTTCCTCCCCTGTTTACGGGGGAGGTGGCGCGAAGCGCCGGAGGGGGTGTTTCTGTAAAAACCTGAAAAGATCCCGACGCGCGTCACGCATTCGCGCCGCCGTCTATGGTGAATTCTGCGCCTGTGACGCCCCTCGCCTGCGGTCCTGCCAGCCAGGCGACAAGCCCTGCGACTTCCGCCGGATCGCCGAAACGCGGGATGGCCATGATCGAACGCTGGACATCCGCGCCCTCGCCGGTCGCCGGGTTCATGTCGGTGTCGGTCGAGCCGGGGTGAACCACATTGGCGGTGATGCCGCGCGAGCCGAGATCGCGGGCAAGCCCCTTGGTGAGACCTATCAGGGCCGACTTGCTCATCGCGTAGAGGCTGATGCCCGGAAACGGCACGCGAACGGCAAGATTGCTGCCTATGGCGACGATGCGGCCGCCATCGGGCATGTGGTCGACGGCGGCGCGTGAGGCGATGAAAGCCGCGCGGAGATTGACGTCTAGCGTGCGGTCGAAATCCTCCAGCGTGAGTTCGTCGATCGAGGCCTCCTCGTAGATGCCGGCGCTGTTGACGAGGATGTCGAGCCCGCCGAACGTCTTCGCTGCCTTTTCGACGGCGGTACGCACCGAATCCGGATCGCGGTTGTCGGCCTGTATCGCCATGGCGCGGCGGCCTTCAGCTTCGACTGCACTCGCGACTTCGCCCGCCTTCTCCACGGAGCGGGTGTAGGTGAAGGCAATGTCGGCGCCTTCCGCCGCCAGCCGTCGCACGATCGCAGCGCCGATGCCGCGGCTGCCGCCGGTCACGAATGCCTTCTTGCCTGCCAGGTTGGTCATTGAAATCTCCATTATGTATCATTCGATACATATCTCTCTCCCACCTTGCGGCGACGCGTCAAGCAATTTATGTATCGCTCGATAAAAAAGGAGCAAGACATGGCCGAGAGAGGCAGGCCGCGAAAGTTCGACCGCGAAAAAGCGCTTGCGCGTGCGATGGAGCTTTTCTGGCAAAAGGGCTTTGCCGGCGCGTCGCTTTCGGAGCTGACGGCGGCGATGGGCATCAACCCGCCAAGCCTCTACGCTGCCTTCGGCTCCAAGGAAGCGCTGTTTCACGAGGCGGTGTCGCTTTATGGCCGCACGGAGTCGCCCGAGATCTGGCTTGCCGTTGAGGAAGCGCCTACCGCCCGTGAAGCTTTCGATGGCTTCCTGCGCGCGACCGCGTTTTCGTTCACACAGCCGGACAAGCCGCGCGGCTGCCTGATCGTGCTGGGCGCGCTGCACGCGGACGACGCCGGCAGCGAGGCCGTCTGTGCGGCCCTACGCAAGATGCGCGCGGACAACGTCACCGATCTTGCCGCGCGGCTACGCCGGGCCGTGGACAAGGGAGAATTGCCGACAGGCACCGACTGCGACGGCGTGGCCGCGTTCTACGTAACCGTCCAACAGGGCATGTCGGTCCAGGCCCGCGACGGCGCCAGCCGCGAAACGCTGATGGCCGTGGCGGAGGGCGCGATGGCCGCATGGGACGGGCTGACCGGCGGGCGGAAGCACGGGTGAAGCCGCTCTCTTCCCTTAGCACCGCCAGAAAGCCGGCATGTCGCCCTATCCACGCCGCATGCGAGGGCGATCAGATATATGTCAAGAAGGTCTGCATCTGTCTGGCAGGGGTAGTTTATGTGGCGTGCAGTGATTCTGTGGGTCGGAGCCTTGTGTGCGATTTTGTTCGTTTTGGTTGGTCGCTTCTGGGTAATGCCGGGCCAGGAAGTGGCGGTTTATCTCCCTACCCGATCGGCCGTGGCCTATGTGCAGGTCTGGGCAAACTCGATGATGCAGGGTCGCTACGAAGTTCTTGTCGCCACGCAGCATGGGAGGCTGCGCCGAATTCTGTGGGAGGATTGGGGACCGGCGCAACGCGCTAGTCTCTATCTCACGCCCGAAGGCTGGCTTGCGATCCTGGGTGGCGGCGGGGACGCGACAATCATTGCGATCCCCGAGAATGCCCGTCCTTTCGAAGTACCCAGAACAGAGCTGCAAAACGTTCGGTCCGAGACCTGGCACTATGTTGGGGCGGTGGACCGGGCCAACCGACGTTTGCGGTTCTTTTCTCCCGACGATCAAAGCGAGTGTTTTGCGATGTTCGGGGAAGGCAACAGTCCCTACCGAAAGGCTCACCAGGCGGAGGGCTCCTGTTGAATAGGCGGGTGCCACCAGGCTGGAACTTTCCGTTCCTCAAGGATGCAGCTTCGCGCCCTTGGTGATCTTGTCGACCAGCTTCCTGTCGGCACGCAAGGCGAGGCCGGCGATGCGGGCGTCGTCCGGGCCGGTTTCGGCGAAGACCGCGCGATTGGCAGCGTCGTGGCCGGTCGCAAACATCTCCTCCACATAGGCCGAGGCCTGCACGCCGCGCTCGATGGCGCGGCCATGTATCCTGGCCATCGTCGCAAGGTCGGCCGCCATCACGACAATCGGCTGGATGGACATCGCGTTGAAGACATTGCCCACCTTGTCGCGGTAGGGTTCGCCGATTACCTCAGGTGATTGCGATGCGATGCCGGTGGACAGGAAGGCCGTGACGTTGAGCTTCTGCCACATCGCCAGATCCTCCCGGACCACGATCGCTATCTTGGTGTCGAACATGCCTGTGACCTTTCAAACGGATGAAACCTCATGACCCGCCCCCTACCCGACGGCGAGGCGATCGGTCTTGGACGTTTGTGCGGAGACGGGGCGCGCGACTGGATCCGTTCTGGCCAACCGGTGCGGGGGCTCGAGCGGATCGAGGCGCGCTTTGCCGGCGAGGGCTACGCGCCGCACCGGCATGACACCTACGCAATCGGCGTCACCATCGAGGGCGTGCAGACATTCCGTTATCGCGGCGTTTCGTGGCACAGCCTGCCGGGTGAGGTCGTGGTGCTGCACCCGGACGAAATCCATGACGGCGGCGCGGGAACGCCGCAGGGGCTGCGCTATCGCATGCTCTATCTCGACCCCGCGAGGCTGCTGGAGGCCGGCGGCAGTCATGCGAGCTTGCCCTTCGTGCCGACCGGCGTAGTCGCCGACGCGCGGCTGGGCGCGATCGTGGCGTCGATGCTTGCCGACCTCGACAACGAGATGGAGGACATCGCGCTCGACGACCGCATGGTGCTGTTGGCCGACGCGTTGGCCCTTCACGCCGGCAAGGAGCGCGGACATGCGGGCACCATCGCGCGTGAAGCCATCGCCCGCTGCTGCGCATATCTGACGGAACACCACGAAGCGGGGATCGGCTCGGCCGAGCTGGAACACGTGAGCGGGCTGGACCGCTTTACGCTCGCCCGGCAATTCCGCCGCGCGCTCGGTACCAGCCCACACCGCTATCTGGTAATGCGCCGGCTGGACCGGGCGAAGCGCCTCATCGGTGAAGGACAAGGCCTGGCCGACGCAGCCATCTCCTCGGGCTTCGTCGACCAGAGCCACATGAACCGTCATTTCAAGAAGGCGTTCGGCATGACGCCGGGCCGCTGGGCCGCGCTGTCACGCAGTGCGGCCTGATTGGCCGCATGAGGCTTATCTGCGCCGCATGACCATGCCGGCATGATAGAGCACACCATCGCGGAACTCGCCATCGGCCCGGAAGCCGGTGTCGTCGAGATATTCGATGCGGTTGCCTTTTACCCAGTATTGCCCCTGATAGGCGCTTTCGCGATTGCCACGGGCTTCGTCGTAGCGGCCGTTGGGCAGAAGCTCGTGGCGGATGCGGCCGTCTTCGGTCGCCCACATGCCGACATAGGGATGCGTGGTTTCTTGCGTTGTCATGTTCGTCTCGTTTGCGGGATTGCCGAAGGCGCCGACGGTCATTGCGGCGATCGAAAGGAATGATGCCGCAAAAAGGATCAGCGCGGGCGCGGCCGACTTGCAGCGCCTAGCCATTCATCCACCGTGAGGGCTTCGACGAGCGGAACAGCCGCGCCAGTGAGGCGAGCAGCGGCATGGTGACGACGATACGGGGTCCGGTGTCGAGCGACCGCGGCAGGCGGCGGCGGGTGTCGTGTCTTCTTGTCATCGTGGATCTCCTTTCCGGCTCGACGCAGCCTCTGACGCTGCGATGAGTGCAACATGCAGCATCATGCCGCCATGGCGGTAGAACAGCCCTCCGCAAAGATTGCACGATCCTCCGAATGTCCGTGAAAGCGTCTATTCACGCGCGATGGCCGCTGATACATAGCGGGCAACACAAACTACGAGTGCTTCATGGGAAAGGAGGCACATCATGCAAGAAAACGCTTTTGCGCCGATCGGCGAGCTGGCGAAAGAAATTGTCCGATTCGCGCCCGTCGATGGCTGTCATACAACGCAAGTGCCGCGTCTTTCGCTTTTTCGGACATCGCAGGCGACCGCGCCGGTGCACGGCGTGCAGCACCCCGCGCTCTGCATTGTGGCGCAGGGCCGCAAGCAGGTTCTGCTGGGCGAGGACATGCTCACCTACGGCACCGGGCAGTGCCTGGTGATCTCGGTCGGCGTGCCGATGGCCGGCCAGGTCGTCGAGGCGACGCCGGACGCGCCGTATCTGTGCTTCAAGCTGGAACTCGACCCGGCGATGCTGGCAAGCCTGATCTTCGAGATGAGGCTGCCGCCTGTCGACCGCTCGCGCGAGCCGTTGGCGATCGCCGTGTCGGAGGCCGCACCGAGCCTCGCAGACGCAGCGCTTCGCCTCGTCAGGTTGCTGGGCGCGCCGGGCGACATCGCCATGCTGGCGCCGCTGATCGAGCGTGAAATCCTCTACCGGCTTCTGACCGGGCCGCAGGCCGGACGTCTCCGCGAGATCGCCACGGGCGAAAGCCGAGCGCAGCAGGTGAGCCGCGCCATCGGGTGGCTGCAGGCCAATTTCACCGAGCCGTTCCGGGCAGAAGTTCTGGCAACCGAGTCGCGCATGAGCCTGTCGTCGCTGCATTTCCACTTCAAGGAAGTGACGGGGCTGAGCCCGCTGCAATACCAGAAGCAGCTTCGGCTGCAGGAGGCGCGGCGGCTGATCCTCGCCGAGGCGCTGGACGCGGCATCGGCCGGCCACCGGGTCGGCTACGACAGCCCGTCGCAATTCAGCCGCGAATACAGCCGCCTGTTCGGCGCGCCGCCCCGACGCGACATCGACCGGCTGCGCGCGGCACCGGAACGCTTCGTGGAGGTTTGAAGCGGGTCAGCGGACGAAGTTGACGAATTCGTCCAGCGGCGCGCGTTCGCTGCGCAATGAATTCTCAGGCTTCGAGGCGTCCTCGTAGCCCAGCGCCATGCCGCACACGACGATCTCCTCGTCGGGAATGCCCAGAAGCGGCCTGATCTGGCGATGATAGGGCGCGAACGCTGCCTGCGGGCAGGTGTGCAGGCCCCTGCCCCGCGCCGCGATCATGATCGACTGCAGGAACATGCCGTGGTCGATCCACGAGCCCTGGTTGAGCCGGCGGTCGATGGTGAAGATCATGCCGACGGGCGCATCGAAGAAGACGAAGTTGCGGTCGTGCTGGGCGCGCATCCGGTCGGTGTCGCGCCGGCCGATGCCGAGCAGGCTATAGAGCGCGAAGCCGACGGCGCGACGGCGCGTCAGGTATGGCTCGAAGAACTGATCGGGATAGTAGCGATATTCGTCCCATGTGGCCTTTTCGGCCCGCACGCCCGAGTTCAGGATCGCGTCGCTGAGCGCCTGCTTCTTGTCGCCGGTGACGACATAGACCTTCCAGGGCTGCATGTTGGTACCCGAAGGCGCGCGCGCCGCAACGCGCAGGATGTCCTTGACCGTCTCGTCGTCTACGGGGGTCGGAAGGAAGGCGCGGACCGAGCGGCGCGACGTGAGCGCCTCGTCCACGATTTCCTGCTCGTCGGTGCCCTGCCTGTTGTTGTCGGGTGCCAGCATGCCCCAGCCTTTCGGTATGCGGTGTGGCGGAACCGCGCGTGATGCCGCCAAATTTTCGCCCGGAATAGGCGAATCCCGTTCCGCAATCAAATTCTTTGGCACAAATGCGTGCATCCGCTTGTCTCTCCACCAAGGGCCTGCATCGTGAAAAGCTCGCTGAAAAGAACAAAAAGAGGGGAAATGATGGCCGAACTGCCGGGACAGGCGCGCGTGGTAATCATCGGCGGCGGCGCTGTCGGCGTCTCGTCGCTCTACCATCTGGCGAAGGCTGGGTGGACCGACTGCGTGCTTCTGGAGAAGAACGAGCTGACCTCCGGCTCGACATGGCACGCGGCCGGCAACGTGCCGACCTTCTCCTCGTCGTGGTCGCTGATGAACATGCAGCGCTATTCGGCCGAGCTCTATCGCGGGCTGGCGGAAGAAGTCGGCTACCCGATGAACTACCACGTGACCGGCTCGATCCGCCTTGCGCATGGGCGCGAACGGATGCGGGAGTTCCAGCGCGCGAAAGGCATGGGCCGCTACCAGGGCATGGAGCTCGACATCATCGGCCCGGACGAGATCCGGTCGCGCTACCCGTTCATCGAGACGCACGAGCTGGAAGGCGCGCTCTACGACCCGAATGACGGCGACATCGATCCCGCGCAGCTCACGCAAGCGCTGGCCAAAGGCGCGCGCGACATGGGCGCGACGATCGTGCGCTTCTGCCCGGTGACGGCGGTGCGGCGCGAGCGCGGCGAATGGGTGGTGACCACCGCAAAGGGCGAAATCCGCTGTGAGAAGGTGGTGAACGCCGCCGGCTACCGCGCGGCTGAGGTCGGCAGGTTGCTCGGCCGCGACGTGCCGATGATGGTGATGAGCCATCAGTACATCCTCTTCGACGAAATCCCGGAGCTGAAGGCATGGTTCGAGGGCGCCGGCCGCAAGCTGCCGCTCTTACGCGACGTCGACACGTCCTATTATCTGCGGCAGGAAAAATACGGCATGAATCTCGGCCCCTACGAGCGCAATTGCCGAGCGCACTGGGCGACACCGGACGACCCGATGCCGGAGGATTTCTCGTTCCAGCTCTATCCGGACGATCTGGAGCGGCTGGAATGGTACCTGAACGACGCCGTCTCGCGGGTGCCGATCCTCGGCACGGCCGGGCTTTCCAAGGTCATCAACGGACCGATCCCCTATGCGCCGGACGGCAACCCGCTGATCGGCCCTATGCCCGGTGTGCCGGACGCGTTCGAGGCTTGCGTTTTCACCTTCGGCATCGCGCAGGCGGGCGGCGCGGGCAAGGTGCTGGCCGAATGGGTGACGGAAGGTGCTACCGAATGGGACATGTGGTCGTGCGACCCGCGCCGCTTTACGTCCTTTGCTGCCGACCGCGACTACGCGGTGGCGAAGGGCATGGAGGTCTACGGCCACGAATATGCGATCCACTTCCCGCGCCACTCCTGGCCGGCGGGACGCGGGCGGAAGCTGTCGCCCATCCACGACCGGATCGCCGCACTCGGCGCGCAATTCGGCGCCTACAATGGCTGGGAGCGCGCCAACTGGTATGCGCATGAGGGCGACGACATCTCGGAGGAGGCAACGCAGACATTCGACCGCGACGGGCCGTGGTTTTCCCGCATCCGCGAGGAATGCCACGCTGTGCGCGACGCGGCAGGCATCCTCGACCTGCCGGGGTTCTCTCGGTTCAGGGTGCAGGGCGACGGCGCGCGCGACTGGCTCTCCTCGCTGATTACCGGCGCGGTGCCGAAGCCCGGGCGGATCGGGCTTGCTTATTTCGCGGACGACAAGGGTCGCATCCAGACCGAGATGTCGGTGATGGCGCTGGCCGACGATTTCTTCTTTCTCATCACAGCCGCGGTGGCAGAGAAGCACGATTTCGAATGGTTGCAGAATCACTTGCCGGCTGATGCTGAGATTTCGCTGCAGAACGTCACGGACGCGTTTTCCTGTCAGATTCTGACCGGGCCAAACGCGCGCGCGATCCTGCAGGAGGTGACGCAAGCTGATCTGACGCAACCGTGGCTGACGCACCAGTCTGCGCAGATCGGCGAGCGCTGGTGCCAGCTCGTGCGCGTGTCGTTCGCGGGTGAACTCGGCTGGGAAATCCACACCAAGGTAGAGGACACTGCCGCGATCTTCGATGCTGTCTGGCAGGCCGGACAGAAGCATGGGCTGAAGCCATTCGGCATGTTCGCGCTCGATTCGCTGCGGCTGGAAAAGGGCTACCGTGCCTGGAAGGCGGAGCTTTCGACGGACTACACGGTGCTTCAGGGTGGGCTGGAACGGTTCGTGCGCTGGGACAAGCCGGATTTCATCGGCAAGACTGCACTTCTCAATGAGAAGCAGGCCGGCGTGACCAAGCGCTTCGCGGTGCTGACCCTCGACGCGCCGGGACCGTGCGATGCGCCCTACATGTCGACGCTGTGGCACGACGGCAGGATCGTCGGCGAGACGCTGTCAGGAGGCTACGGGCACAGGGTGGACAAGTCGATCGCGCTCGGCATGCTGCGCAGCGAGCTTGCTGTGCCCGGACAGGCTATCGAAATCGAGATATTCGGCGAGCGCTTCGCTGCCACCGTGCACGGCGATGGACCGCTCTGGGACCCGCAGAACCTGCGCCTGAAAAACTGAAACATAGACTGGACTCCCCATGCCCAAGCCTTCATCCCGCGTTTCTGGCATCACACCTTCCGGCAAGGATGGCTGGGAGGTGCATTTCGAGGCGATGACGCGCCATCAGGCGGGCGAGCCGATCATCATGCTGTCGGTGGGCGACCATGATTTCCACACGCCAGCCGAAACTGTTGAGGCCTGCGTGCGCGCGGTGCGGGCCGGCCATCACCACTACACGCAGCTTCCGGGTATCCCGCGCCTGCGGGCGGCGATGGCGAAGGCGACGAGTGCGTGTACGGGAGTGGAGACATCGCCCGCGCAGATCCTGTCGACGCCGGGCGGGCAGGCCGCGCTTTTTGCATCGGCACTTGCGTCCTGTGACGCAGGCGATCACGCCATCATCGTGGCACCCTTCTATGCCACCTACCCGCCGACCTTCCGCGCCGCGCAGGTGGACATTTCGATCGTGGATGCGCACGCTGAGGACGGCTTCCAGCCGCAGGCAGCAGCCATCGAGGCGGCGATAACGCCGCGGACGCGGGCGATCCTGATCAACACACCGAACAACCCGACCGGCGCGGTCTATACGCACGAGACGCTGGAAGGCATCGCCGATGTCTGCCGGCGCCACGATTTGTGGCTGATCTCCGACGAGGTCTACTGGACCATCGCCGGCGCGCGGAGGCACGTTTCACCCCGTTCGCTGCCGGGCATGGAAGAACGCACGCTGGTGGTCAATTCGATGTCGAAGAGCCATGGGATGACGGGATGGCGCATCGGCTGGCTGACCGGGCCGGAAGACTTCGTCAGCATGCTCATCAGCCTCAACCTCGTCTCCACCTACGGGCTGCCGGACTTCATTTCGCGAGCGGCCGTCGACGCGCTGGAGAACGGCCACGGCGTCGCCGACATCGCCGAGCGCTATGCCAAGCGCCGGACCGTATTCCTCGACGCGATCAGGGGCATGAACGGCGTGACGATGCGCGGCTCGGAAGGGGGCATGTATGTGATGCTCGACGTCTCGGCGCTGGAGCCCGACTGCGAGGCCTTCGCCTGGGCGCTTCTGGAGGCCGAAAAGGTCGCGGTGATGCCGGGTGGCAGCTTCGGCGACGCCGCGAAAGGCCATATCCGCATCAGCCTGTGCCAGCCGGACGCGGTGCTGCGGGAGGCGGCATCGCGGCTGAAACGGTTCATTGGCGGTTACAAGCGGGACGCGGCGTGATGGCTTTGACGACCGACTCCGGAGACATACCCCCACCCCTTACCCCTCCCCACAGGGGGGAGGGAGGACATCCACGCAGCGCCCACCCTTCCGCCAGGTGTCTAGCTGTAAGGAACAGCGCGACGCTGGCGTACCCCTCCCCCTTGAGGGGAGGGATAAAGGGTGGGGGTGACCGGGCGAAATCGTTCAAAGTTGTAAAGACGGGGACGCTTGCATGACCGCCCTGCCCGCCTCCGCGCGTGTCGTGATCATCGGCGGCGGGGTGGCCGGGTGCTCGGTCGCCTATCACCTGGCCAAGCTCGGCTGGATCGACATTGTGCTGCTGGAACGCAAGCAGTTGACCAGCGGCACGACATGGCATGCGGCGGGGCTGATCGGGCAGTTGCGAGCAAGCGCCAACATGACGCGGCTGGCGAAATACACGGCCGACCTCTACGTGAAGCTGGAAGACGAAACCGGCATCGCCACCGGCATGCGCCAGTGCGGCTCCATCTCGGTGGCGCTGACGGCGGAACGCCGGGAAGAACTGCTGCGCTCCGCCACGATGGGCCGTGCCAACGGCGTCGAGGTCGAGGACATCTCCGTCGCCGAGGTGAAGGAGCGCTATCCGCATCTCGAAACCGCCGATGTCGCCGGCGCAGTTTACATTCCCCGCGACGGCCAGGGCGACCCCACCAACATCACCCAGGCGCTGGCGCGCGGGGCGCGCAGTGGCGGGGTGCGGGTCGTCGAGAATGTCAAGGTGACCGCGATCCGCAGCGACAAGGGCCGCGTGACCGGCGTGGACGTGGATGCCGGCGGCGAGCTGGCGCACATCGCCTGCGAGCACGTCGTCAACTGCGCCGGCATGTGGGCGCATGGGGTGGGTGCGATGGCGGGCGTGGCGGTGCCGCTGCATGCCTGCGAGCACTTCTACATCGTCACAGAGCCAATCGCGGGGCTGGGGCAGCTTCCGGTGCTGCGCGTGCCCGACGAATGCGCCTATTACAAGGAGGATGCGGGCAAGATACTGCTCGGAGCCTTTGAGCCGGTGGCGAAGCCATGGCCGCCGCTTGGCCAGCCGATCCCGGAGGACTTCTGCTTCGACCAGTTGCCGGAGGATTTCGACCATTTCGAGCCGATCCTCGACAAGGCGGTGCGGCGCATGCCGCTGCTGGCCGACGTCGGCATCCATACCTTCTTCAACGGGCCGGAGAGTTTTACGCCCGACGACCGCTACTATCTCGGCGAGGCACCGAACCTGCGCAATTTCTGGGTAGCCTGCGGTTTCAACTCGATCGGCATCCAATCTTCGGGTGGCGCCGGCATGGCTCTGGCGCAATGGATGGAGGGCGGCGAGCCGCCCTTCGACCTGTGGGACGTGGACATCAGACGTGTGCAGCCGTTCCAGGCCAACAGGACCTATCTTTACGACCGGTCAAGGGAGACGCTCGGCCTGCTCTATGCCGACCACTTCCCCTATCGCCAGATGACTTCGGCGCGTGGGGTGCGGCGCTCGCCGATCCACGAGCACCTTAAGGCGCGTGGCGCGGTGTTCGGCGAAACTGCCGGCTGGGAACGCGCAAACTGGTTTGCGCGGCCGGACCAGGAGCGCGAATACCGCTATTCATGGGGGCGGCAGAACTGGTTCGAAAACCAGCGCGATGAACATCTAGCCGTGCGCGAAGGCGTCGGCCTGTTCGACATGACCTCGTTCGGCAAGATCAAGCTTGAGGGGCGCGACGCCTGCGCCTTCCTGCAAATGCTCTGCGCCAACGATGTCGACGTGGAGACCGGGCGCATCGTCTATACGCAGATGCTCAACCGGCGCGGCGGCATCGAGAGCGACCTGACGGCGTCGCGGCTTTCCGAAACCGCGTTCCTGCTGGTGGTGCCGGGGGCGACGCTGCAACGCGACCTCGCCTGGATCCGGAGGCATGTCGGCGAGGCGTTCGTGACCGTCACGGACATGACCGCCAGCGAGGCCGTACTGTGCGTGATGGGGCCGCGCTCGCGCGAACTGATACAGAAGGTGAGCCCGGCCGATTTCTCGAATCAAAAGAATCCCTTCGGCACGTTTGCTGAGATCGAGATCGGCTACGGCATCGCCCGCGCGCATCGGGTCAGCTATGTGGGCGAGCTTGGCTGGGAACTCTATGTCTCGTCGGATCAGGCGGCGCATGTGTTTGAGGCGATCGCGGAAGCCGGCGACGGGATGGCCTTGAAACTCTGCGGCCTGCATGCGCTCGATTCCTGCCGGATCGAAAAGGCGTTCCGCCATTTCGGCCACGACATTACCGACGAAGACCATGTGCTGGAGGCCGGCCTCGGTTTCGCGGTGAAGGCGGACAAGGGAGACTTCGTGGGCCGAGACGCGGTGCTGGCCAAAAGAGAAGCCGGCCTGTCACGCCGGCTGGTGCAATTCCGCTTGCGCGATGCCGAGCCACTGCTGTTCCACAACGAGGCGATCCTGCGCGACGGGGAGATCGTCGGGACGATAACGTCAGGCAATTACGGCCATCATCTCGGCGGCGCGGTGGGGCTGGGATACGTGCCCTGCCCCGGCGAAAGCGAAGCGCAAGTACTCGCTTCACGCTACGAAGTCGAGATCGGAGGCGTGCGGGTTGCAGCGGATGCGTCGCTGCGGCCGCTCTACGATCCGAAGGCCGAGCGGGTCAGAGCCTAAATCGGTCAGTTTCCACGGTCCCAGATCGGGTCGCGGCTGTCGAGCTCGCACAGATAGACGGGGCAATCGCCGGTGTCGCTGGTCGGGATGGAGACCGTCCGCACGGTTTCCTCCATCATGCAGAACCGGCGGTCGGCGACATAGCGATCGTAGGTGTAGCGCCCGGTGGTCAGCACAGCCGAACCGCGCTGGTCGATCAGTCCGTGAACCTGGCCGCAGGTCATGGTGCGCGCATCGGGCCGACCCTGCGCAAGCGCCGGGACGGCTAAGGCGGCCAGAGCCGCGACCGTAACAACGAAACGAGGTGTCATCCAACGTTCCTTTCCATTGCAAGAACGCCCTTCAACGACGGAATTAGCAGAATCGTTGCACGTTGGCACTGCGGATTGGTGCCAGCGCGCGCAAACGTGATGCCGACCCGGCGGCGTTGCATGGATTGCTAAATCGATTTAATGATGGCTCGACATCAAGGGAGGAGCGCCGTGAGCGAAACGATCGTCATCGCGCAAGGCGGAGGGCCAACCGCCGTCATCAACCAGACGCTCGCAGGCGCGGTGCTCGAAGCGCGGCGGCGACATCCCGGCTGCCGCGTGCTCGGCGCGCGCCACGGTGTGCGCGGCATCAGGGACGGCGACTATGTCGATCTCGGGGGACGGTCCGAGGACGAGCTGCGGCGAATCGCTGCGACGCCGAGCGCAGCGCTGGGCAGCACCCGCGACAAGCCGGATGCAGCCTATTGCGAGACGATCCTTGCCGGCCTGCGCAAGGTAAGCGCCGACGCCTTCATCTATATCGGCGGCAACGATACGGCGGGCACCCAGCAGATCCTGACCGACGCTTCGGGCGGGTCCATCACCTTCGTGCACGCACCGAAGACCATCGACAACGACCTGGAGGAAAACGACCACACGCCCGGCTTCATCTCGGCGGCCGAATTCGTGGCATCGGCCTTCCTGAGCGTCGACCTCGATTTCCGCGCCCTGCCCGGCATCTATGCCGGCATCGTCATGGGGCGGCATGCGGGCTTCCTGACAGCCGCGTCGGCCGCGTGGCGGCTTGACGAGGATTCGGGCCCGCATCTGGTCTACGTGCCCGAACGGGCGTTCGAGCGCGCGCGCTTCGTCGACGACGTCAAAGCGACGATGGCGCGTCACGGGCGCTGCATCATCGCGCTTTCGGAAGGCATTTCATCAGCGTCGGGGCGCTCGCTGGTTGAGGACCTGATCCCGGCGGAGATGCTGGAGCGCGACGCGCATGGCAATGTGCGCCTCTCCGGCACCGATCTCGGACAGGCCATCGAGCGCATTCTGGCCGAAGACCTGAAAGGCGTGCGGGCGCGGGTCGATACGTTCGGCTACCTGCCGCGCGGCAATATCGGGATGATCAGCCCGGTCGACGCGCAGGAAGCGTTCGACGCGGGCGTGTTCGCCTTCGACGCCGCCACGCGCGGCGGTGGTTCTGTGGCGCTGCAGGAGGAGGACGGCAAGACGGTCATTCGGCTGGTGCCGCTTTCGGCGGTGGCCGGCAAGACGCGGCACATGCCGGATGATTTCCTGGAACCGGACGAGAACCGGTTGTCAGCGAAGGGCCACGCCTATCTCGACCGCCTGCTGCCGAGACGCTTCGATCCGGGAATGCCTTTCGTGTGAGGCGAGGAACGTTACCGTCGGCAGGGTGAGACCGTTCAGGCATGGATCCTCGGGTCAAGCCCGAGGATGACGAGGTGGATATGGTGCCTGCCAAGCGCCAACGCATGCGATTGACGGTGACGCCGAATACGGTCGTCATCCTCGGGCTTGACCCGAGGATCCATGCCTGAACCGCTCGACTTCGCGGCGATTCAAGCAGGCCCAGTCCTCAAACCCTCGCCAAGAACGCATGGCGCGGGAGGCCTGACAGAATCTCCGGGCCGTCGGCGCGCAGGAAGACGATGTCTTCCAGACGGATGCCGAAGCGTCCGGGCAGGTAGATGCCGGGCTCGATGGAGAAGACCATGCCTTCCTCCAGCACCGTCTCCGAGGTGGCGGTGATGTAAGGCGGCTCGTGGACGTCGATGCCGAGGCCGTGGCCGGTTCGGTGGACGAAGTACTCGCCGTAACCGGCAGCCGTGATGACGTCGCGCGCGGCCTTGTCGACATCCTTTGCCTGCGCGCCGGGTTTGGCCGCAGCCAGGGCCGCCTGCACCGCCTGCTCAACAACCTCATGGACCTCGGCGTAGCCTTCGGGCGCCTCGCCGACGATCGCCATACGGGTCATGTCGCTCGGGTAGCCGCCGCGCCGGCCGCCGATGTCGAGCACCACGGCGTCGCCGACTTTCAGGACGCGATCGCTGGTGGCATGGTGCGGATGGGCTCCGTTCTCGCTGGCGCCGACGATCCAGAACAGCGGTGCGCCGCCATTGTCGGAGAAGTGGCCGCGTACGACGTCAGCTACCTGCATCTCGGTCATGCCCGGCTTGATGGCGGCCCATGCAGCCTGCATCGCCTCGTCGTTGAGGAGGGCGCAGGCCTTAAGCCTGCGGTATTCCTCCTCGTCCTTCATGGAGCGCAGCAGGCCGAGCGTATCGCCGGTGAAGGCGCGGGCGAGACCCGGAAGCGCGTCGGCCAGCAGGAAGGCGAAGTCGGCACGCATCGTCTCGTCGAGCACGATGCGGCCATGCTTGTTGGGGAAAATCGCGGCAAGAGCCTCGGCGAGCGCCGCGTCGGGGCCATCGGCGTCGGCCCATTCGAACATCGGCAGACCAGATTGCTGCTTCGCCGCCTCAGCGTTGAGCGCCGGCATCAGGAAGCCCGCCTTTTCCGGCCCCACCAGCAGCAGGCAGGGGCGCTCGTCGGGATGGGGATAGAACCCGACCAGCCACTGCATTTGCGTGCCCGGCCCGACGGCGACGAGCCCGGTTCCGGTCTGCTTCATTTTCTCGCGCAGGCGCGCAATGCGCTCGGTGACACTATCCGTCACGGCATTTTCCTCAATTGATCAGAAGTCGGGAAGAATGAAAGCGGGCCGTCGTCGGCCCCCGACGGCCCGCCTACTGTCCGGTCAGTTCTTGTCGACCAGACGGTAGAACACGAAATCGGAAATCGCGCCGTTGACGAAGCCCTCGACCTGCGGCGCCATGCCGACCTGCTTGACGGCCTGGAACATCACCACGAACGGCGCCTTCTCCTGCACCTGCTTCTGGAGGTCGATATACATCTGGTTTCGCTTTTCCTGATCGGGTTCTGCGAGCGCGGCCATCGTTTCCTTGTTCATCTCCTCCGGCACAGCCCAAGCGTTGCGCCATGTGGTTGTGGAGACGTATTTGTCGTCCGAGTTATCAGCGTTGTACGCGAACGCCTTGGCGTTGGAGTGCGGGTCCATGAAGTCCGGCGCCCAGTAGAGCAGCATCGCTTCATGCGTGCGGGCGCGGTACTTGGTGATGACCTGCGCGCCGGTGCCGGGCACGATGTCGAAATTGATGTCGGCCTGGGCGAAGGTCGACTGCAACGACTGGGCGATGTCGGTGAAGGGCGTCGAGTTGATGACGTCCAGCGTGACCGTGATCGGCAGTTCGACGCCGGCGTCCGCGAGAATCTGCTTCGCCTTCTCGACATCGTAGGTGAAGGGCGTGTCGTTCAGAGCGCCGGGGAAACCCGACGGCCAGAATGCCTGATGCACCTGCATCTGGCCCTTGAGGAAGGTGGAGGCCATGCCCTCGTAGTCGACAAGATAACGGGCCGCTTCCCACACCGCTTCGTTGGTCAGCGCCTCGACCTTCTGGTTGAAGGAGAACCAGTGCACGGCTGCCTGCGGGTAGGTCTCGATCTCCACATTGTCCTTGCCCTCGAGCGAGGCGATCTGGTCTGGCGTCAGGTTCTTGGCCATGTCGACATCGCCGGATTCCAGCAGGAGCTGCTGGGTCGCGGCCTCGGCAACGTGACGGATGATGACGGAACCGACCTTGGGTGCGCCCTTGAAATAGTCGGGGTTCGCGTCGAGCGTCGCCAGTTCCGCCGGGCGATAGACACGCAGCTTGAACGGGCCGGTGCCAGCCGAATTTGTGTTGAGCCAGGCGTTGCCGAAATCGCCGTCGACCTCGTTTTCCATCACCGTCGCTTCGTCAACGATTGACGCCGGCCGCGAGGCCAGCACGTTGAGCACGAAGTTGGGCGAGAAGTCGCCTTCATACTTGATGGTGACGGTATTGTCGCCAAGCGTGACCATCTCCTCGATGTTTTCGGCGGTCCAGCCGAGCTGGGTCAGGATGAAGGCAGGCGCCTTCTCCAGCACCACCACGCGCCTGAAGGAGAACAGCACGTCTTCGGGCCGCAGCGGGTTGCCGGAATGGAAGGTCACGCCGTCGCGCAGCGTGAACGTGATGGTCTTGCCTTCCGGGTCGACAGTCCACTCGGAGGCGAGACCGCCGGCAAGCGTCTCCAGATCCTCGGGCTCGTACTGCACGAGCCGGTCGTACATGTTGGTGACGAGCTCGCCCGACGAGAACTCGTAGGCTTGGGCCGGATCGATGGCGACGATGTCGTCGATGTTCTGCGCGACGACCAGCACGTCGGCCGGAGTGGCGGCGAACGTGGCACCGAAGGGCGCTGCGGTCGACAGCATTGCTGCGAGCACGGCCTGCTTGAGGATTTTCATGGTTTTGTTCTCCCTGCTGAAGTGGCGTGATTGAGTTCGGTGACGACCGCCGGGTTTCTGTCCGTGTCGGCCGCGTGGTGGCGGTCTGTCTCCTGCCTTGGACGCAGGAGCGCCATGGTGCCGGTCCACAGAATGCGTGCCGGCCGGTCGCTCTCATTGGCCCAGCTATGGTCGCTCGAGCCCCTGAAATGGAGACTGTCGCCGGCGCCGAGGCGGATCGTCTCGCCGTCCACCGTCTGCGCGATCTCGCCGTCGAGGACGTAGAGCAGCTCGTCGCCCTCGTGATGGACCATCTCGGAATGGTGGCCCGGCGGCACGATCATGACGAAGGACGAAAGCCCCCTGCCCGGAAACTCGGCGTGGAGGCGTTCGTACATCACCGATGAGCCCGGCAGCGAGAAGGTCTGGCGCGAGCCGGCGCGGGTGACGCCGTTGCCGATCGACGGCGTGGCGACAAAGTAGTCGATATCGACGCCAAGGCCGCGTGCGATCCCCGCAAGCGCGCCCAGAGACGGTGTCGCCTGGTCACGCTCGACCTGACTGAGGAAGCCGACGGAGAGCCCGGCCGCCTCGCCAAGTGCCTGCAACGTCATGTGCAACTGGCGCCGACGCGCCCGGATCAACGCGCCCACACGCGGCTGCGCCGATTGCTGGGCCGGGCTTTGGTGCTGCGGGATATTCACAGGCCGGCGCACTCCATCAAAATTTTTTTGATACAAGCAAAATTATTTGTATTATCCAAGTCTGAAATTTCGAGAGCGCGCGTTTTTCCTGTTGGGTAGTATCGACAGATCGTGCGACGCCAGCGGAGCAATCTCAGCTTGTCGATCGAACCAGCAGTCGAGCCGGGTATCGGCCGTGCCCAGACGAGCGCGGCTGGCGGCCGAATGCGCGCAGGCAGGCGTTTCGCGATGTCCGCGGGGGCGTTCGCGATCACCATCGCGCTTACCTTCCTTGGGCTGCTGGCGATCACTTTCTTCATCGGCCGCATCATCCCGATCGACCCCGTGCTCGCCGTCGTCGGCGACCGAGCGCCGCAGGAAGTCTATGAGCGGGTGCGGGTGGAGATGGGGCTCGACCGGCCGCTTATCATCCAGTTCGCATCCTATGTCGGAGACGTGCTGACCGGCAATCTTGGCACATCCGTCACCACCGGCCGGCCTGTTGCCTCGGACCTCGCGCGCGTCTTCCCCGCCACGCTGGAAATGGCGACGCTCGGCATCATCATCGGCGTGGTTCTTGGCGTGCCGATGGGCGTCGTGGCGGCGGCACGGCGCGGCAGCCTCACCGACCAGGCGATCCGCGTCGTCGGCCTGCTCGGCTATTCCGTGCCCGCGTTCTGGCTCGGCCTCATCGGGCTGCTGCTCTTCTACGCCCGCCTTCAGTGGGTGAGCGGGCCGGGCCGGCTCGACATCTTCTATGACGGGCTGGTGCCGACGGTGACCGGCCTGATGCTGGTGGACAGCATAATCGCAGGCGACTGGACGGTGTTCCGGAATGCCGTCAGCCACCTCGTGCTGCCGGCCTCGATCCTCGGCTTCTTCAGCCTCGCCTACATCGCGCGCATGACCCGCTCCTTCATGCTCGACCAGTTGAGCCAGGAATATGTCATCACCGCCCGCGTGAAAGGCGTACCGGAGCGGCAGGTGATATGGCGCCACGCGTTCAGGCCGATCCGCGTGCCGCTGATCACGGTCATAGGTCTCTCCTATGCCGGGCTTCTGGAAGGCTCGGTGATGATCGAAACCGTGTTCTCTTGGCCGGGCATCGGCAACTACCTGACATCGGCGCTGCTCAATGCGGACATGAATGCCGTTCTCGGCGCGACGCTGGTGATAGGCGCGGTGTTCATCGCCATCAATAAGGTCTCCGACGTGCTCTATCGCGTGCTGGATCCGAGAGCGAGGTGAGGACGATGGCGACGACCCGCGAATGGCTTCTGACGGAATCGCCCGCCTCGCGCATGCAGGCGCGGCTCGGGCGCTCCTATCGCGTCTTCATGGCGCTGATGCGCAACCCGCTTGCGGTGATCGGCGCGCTGATCATCCTGACGCTGGTGGTGCTGGCCGTCTTCGCGCCGTTCTTCGCGACGCACTCGCCCTATGCCGGCACGCTGACCGACCGGCTGCAGCCTCCGGGGCCTGAATTCTGGCTCGGCAGCGACGAGCTCGGGCGGGACATCTGGTCGCGCATCGTCTACGGCTCGCGCATCACGCTGGTGATCGTGCTGTTGGTGGCGGCGATCGCAGCGCCGCTCGGCCTGATCGTCGGGGCCATTTCAGGCTATTTCGGCGGGTGGACTGACCGCATCCTGATGGGCATCACCGACGTATTCCTGTCGATGCCGAAGCTGATACTGGCGCTCGCTTTCGTCGCGGCACTCGGGCCGGGCATCGAGAACGCCGTCATCGCCATCGCGATCACGTCGTGGCCGGCCTATGCGCGTATTGCACGCGCCGAGACGCTGACCTTCCGCAACTCCGAATTCATCGCCGCGATCCGCCTGCAGGGCGCATCCGCCGCGCGGGTGATCCTGCGCCATATCCTGCCGCTGTGCTCGTCGTCGGTCATCATCCGGGTAACGCTCGACATGGCCGGCATCATCCTGACGGCGGCGGGCCTCGGCTTCCTCGGGCTCGGCGCGCAGCCGCCGCTGCCGGAATGGGGTGCGATGATTTCGCGTGGCCGCGCTTTCATCCTCGACCAGTGGTGGGTTGCCACCATGCCGGGCTTCGCGATCGTGATCGTCTCTCTCGGCTTCTGCTTCCTCGGCGACGGCTTGCGCGACGTGCTCGACCCCAAGAGCGGAGGCAAGCAATGAGCGAACCGCTGCTGGACGTGCAGAACCTGCGGGTGCGCTTTCCCACCGCAACCGGCCCGGTGGAGGTGGTGCGCGGCGTTTCCTTCTCGCTCGGCCGCGAGCGGCTGGGGATCGTCGGCGAAAGCGGCTCCGGCAAGTCGATGGCGGGGCGCTCGATCCTGCGCCTCATCCGCGCGCCGGGGGTGGTGACCGCTGACAGGCTGCGCTTCGACGGCAAGGACCTGCTGTCGATCTCCGAGCGCGAGATGCGCAAGGTGCGCGGCGCGCGCATCTCGATGGTGATGCAGGACCCGAAATTCTCGCTCAACCCGGTGCTGACCGTCGGCGAGCAGATCGGCGAGGCTCTGGCCGTGCACGAGAAGCTGCCGCGCAAGCAGATACGCCAGCGGGTGCTCGACATGCTGGAGGCGGTGCAGATCCGCGATCCCGAACGGGTGTTCGACCTCTACCCGCATGAGGTCTCGGGCGGCATGGGCCAGCGCGTGATGATCGCCATGATGCTGATCCCTGCCCCATCGATCCTGATAGCAGACGAGCCGACCTCGGCGCTCGACGTTTCGGTGCAGGGCGAGGTGCTGAAGATCATCGACGAGCTGATCACCCAAAACGGCATGGGGCTGATCTTCATCAGCCACGACCTGCATCTGGTTTCCGCCTTCTGCGACCGCATCCTCGTCATGTATCGCGGCGAGGTGGTGGAGGAATGCCGGGCGAGCGAACTCGACAAGGCCACGCACCCCTACACGCGCGGCCTGCTGGCATCCGTGCCGCGGCTGGATGAAACGCGCGAGGAGCTTCCCGTGCTCGCCCGAAGCCAGTGGGAGACGGCATGAACGCGATCTCACTGCGCAACCTCGACATCTCCTACGGCGAAACCCTTGTCGTGGAAGGCCTCTCGCTCGACATCGCCGAGGGCGAATGCTTCGGGCTGGTGGGTGAGAGCGGGTCCGGCAAATCGACCGTGCTGCGCGCCATTACCGGGCTCGCGCCGGACTGGGAAGGCGAAATCTCGCTGTTCGGCAAGGCGCGCGGAAAGCGCATCGACCGGACATTCGCGGCACTTTGCCAGATGGTGTTTCAGGATCCGTACGGATCGCTGCATCCACGCCAGACAGTCGACGCGACGCTGTCGGAGCCGCTGACCATCCACGGCATCGGCGGGGCCGACAAGCGGGTGCCGGAGATGATGGAGGCCTGCGGGCTCGACCCGAAATTCCGGTTCCGGCTGCCGCACCAGCTTTCCGGTGGGCAGCGGCAGCGCGTGGCGATTGCCCGCGCGCTGATGCTCAAGCCGAAAATCCTGCTGCTGGACGAGCCGACCTCGGCGCTCGACGTCTCGGTCCAGGCCGAAATCCTCAATCTGCTCAAGCGCCTGCGCCGCGAACAGGGCCTGACCTACATCCTCGTCACCCACGACCTGCCTGTCGTCTCCTTCCTGTGCGACCGGCTGGCCGTCATGCGGCAGGGCCGCATCGTGGAGGTGGCGACGGTCGACGCACTCAAGACCAACACCATGACCGACCCCTATTCGCGCGAACTCGTAGAAAAGAGCACGACGCGCCTATCCGCCTGAGGACACCCATGACATCGCAGGACATCGAAGCCGCGCTCGGCGCATTTCACCGCGCCATCGCAGAGGAAACCGGGCCGCAGAAGCCCTGGCAGGCATTGCAGGCGCTGGCCCAGCAGATTGTCGGCGCGAAATTGTTCACGGTGACGACGGTCGACCTCGACGCCGAAGTCGCACGGCGGCTCTATACCAACATGCCGGAGGCCTATCCGGTGTCCGGGACCAAGCCGATCACCGTCGATCCCTGGTTCGAACAGGTGGTCATCGGCAAGCAACTGTTCGTCGCCAACACGCTGGAGGCGATCGCGGGCCACTTCCCCGACTGGGAGCTGATCGGCTCGCTCGGCTGCCGCTCCTGCGTCAACATGCCGGTCTTCGTGCGCGGCAAGGTGCTGGGAACCGTCAACATGCTCGATGTCGAGAGTCACTTCACGCCCGGCCGCGTGGCGCTGGTCGATCATTTGCGGATACCGGCAATCGCCGCGTTCCTGGCGGCACGGTAATATCGGCCCTTCAAATCCCCTGGTGCGTCCTTCGAGGCTCGCTACGGCTCGCACCTCAGGATGAGGGATGTTGTGCATCGAGCCGATAATGCAGCGGGTTCGACAAACTGCCATCTTCATCTTGAAGTGCGAGCAGATCGAACCCCGACGTCATGGGCTCACAAACCACCTCCTCATCCTGAGGCGCGAGCGCAGCGAGCCTCGAAGGACGCAGGGCAGGACTGGCGATCAGTCGGATTTCTTTTCCGGCAGGCCCTTGCGCTTGGTTTCCGCGAATTCCTCGAGCTGGTCTTCGGTCATCGATTCATACATTTCGCGGGAGGCGCCCTGCAGCTCGGATTTCTTGATCTCGCCGCGCTTGGCGGCAAGCGCCGCGCCGGCTGCCTTCTGCTGTGCCTTGGATGTTGCGGGCATGGTCTTGCTCCTGTTCCGCAGCCCCGCCGAAACAAGAAAACGTGAAGAACAACAGGATGTTCCGTAACATTCCGTGACCGGGGGGCGTTGGACAAGGGGGTGCCGCATCGGTAGATTGCCCCGGGTGCGGTCCGTTGAAAGCGGATTCTTAAGGTTATGACATCGATAATCGCGCCGGTGGCAGCCAGAAGCCAGCGCGATTGTTGTGATGTGTAAGGTGTACGCTTGATCGGGCGCAGGTCGTCTCCAGGATTGGCTTTCCGTGTCGTTGCGGGTGTCGTGTGCGTGGCCATGGCCGCGCCGCTGCCCGCACATGCGTTCGAGATTTTCGGGCTCAAGCTCTTCGGCCGCGATGAACCGGCCGAGGAAGACCTGGTGATCGGCGAGCCGCAGAACTACGATGTCGAGTTCGCCGTCGGCGAGGACGAGGACGGGCTGGAGCGAAAGCTGCGCGGCGCCTCGACGCTATGGGCCGACCGCGAGGAACCGGCCTCGGGTGCTGCCGGCCTGCTGGCAAAGGCCCGTGGCGACTATCGCCGGCTGCTTGCGACGCTTTATTCCGAAGGACGCTACGGCGGCACGATCTCGATCCGCATAGACGGACGTGAGGCCGCCGAGCTTGCGCCCGATGCCACGCTGGCCGAGCCGGCCACCGTGCTGGTGACCGTCGATCCAGGCCCCCTCTTCACTTTCCGCGAGGCCGAGATCGTCAACCAGGCGCCGCCGGCAACCAACCGCCGCGACGAGGTCGACGACCCGCGTGACGAAGGTTTCGCCGCTGGTGAGGTCGCAAAGTCGGGCGCCGTGCTGCGCGCCGAGCGGCTTGCGGTGGAAGCCTGGCGCCAGCAGGGTCATGCCAAGGCCGAGATAGCCGACCGGCGCGTCGAGGCGGCACACGATGCCGATGTCATCGATGCACGCATTACCGTCGATCCGGGCCAGAAGGCCTATTACGGACCGGTGACCGTGGAGGGCGCGGAGCGGATCGACCCGGAATGGCTCGCCTGGATGACCGGGTTACGGCAGGGGCAGGAATACGACCCCGACGACATCAAGCGGGCCGGCACCCGCATCGCCCGCCTCGACGTCTTCCGCGCCGCACGCTTCCAGGAAGCGGAGATGCTGGACGCCAACGGCATGCTGCCGATCACCTATATCGTGCAGGAACGGCTGCCGCGCCGCTTCGGTGTCGGCGGCACCTATTCGACCATCGACGGGCTGGGGCTCGAGACCTTCTGGCTGCACCGCAACCTCTTCGGGCGCGCCGAGCGGCTGCGTGTCGAAGCCAAGGTCGCTGGCATCGGCGAAACCTTCAAACCGGACGAATTCACCTATCGCGTGGGCGCGACCTTCGTAAAGCCCGGCGTTTATACGCCGGATACCGATTTCACGGCATCGCTCTTCGGCGACCGCGAGGTGCTTGACGCCTATACCCGCACCGCCGTCACCGCGACCGGCGGCTTCACGCACCTCTTCAGCGAGGAGCTGTCGGCCAAGCTGTTCCTGATGGGTGGGCGGGCGCGTTTCGACGACGACGAATTCGGCAGGCGCGATTTCACCACCATCGGCGTGTCGGGCAGCCTCAGCTATGACAGCCGCGACAACGCCGCAGACGCAACCGAGGGCCTGTTCCTCGAGGCGACCGCTTATCCGTTCTACGAGTTCGAATACGGCAACCCGGCCTTCAAAGCCACCGCCGAGGCCCGCGCCTATTACGGGTTCGGCGCGGAGAACCGCTTCGTGCTGGCTGGTCGGCTCAAGCTGGGGATGCTGACGGGGCCCTCGATCGCCCAATTGCCGCCGGACATGCTGTTTTTTGCCGGCGGCGGCGGCTCGGTACGCGGCTACGGCTACCGCAATATCGGTGTGCCGACGGCCGCCGGCAATGTGATCGGCGGCCGCTCGCTGGCGGAAGCATCGGTCGAGGCGCGCGTTCGCGTCACCGATTCCATCGGCGTCGTCGGGTTCGTCGATGCCGGCTATGTCGGCGAGGACACGATCCCGAGCTTCAACGAGGATGTGCGGGTGGGCGCTGGTGTGGGCCTGCGCTACATCACCGGGCTCGGGCCGATCCGGCTCGACGTGGCCGTTCCGCTCGACCGCCGGGAGGGCGATCCCAGCGTCGGCGTCTATGTCGGCATAGGACAGGCATTCTGATGCGCATTCTCGCCGCCCTTCTGATGTTCCTAATGACGGCCCCTGCCCTTGCGCAGCAGGAAACGCCGGAAGAGGAACGCGGGCTCCTGATGTCCTTCATCGAGGACCGGCTGTCCGCGCCGAACCGTCAGATCCGGATACAGGGCATCCAGGGCGCTCTGTCCTCCAATGCGCAGATAGGCCAGATCACCGTCGCCGACAATGAAGGTGTGTGGCTGCGCATCGTCAACGCCTCCATCGTATGGAGCCGGACGACGCTGTTGTTGCGGCAGCGCCTGCAGATCGACACGCTGAGCGCCGAACGGATCGAGGTGGTTCGCAAGCCGATCCCGGACGAAAGCCTGCCGGCGCCGGAATCGAGCTCGTTCCAGATCCCCGAACTACCCATCGCGATCAATCTGGATGCGCTGGAAGTGCCTTCGATCAGCTTCGGACAGGACGTGTTCGGCCTTGAATCCGAGCTTTCGGTCGCGGGCCGCATCCGGCTGGAAGACGGTTCGCTCGATACCGCTCTCGACATCACGCGACTGGACGGCCCCGGCGGGCAGTTCGGCCTGACGGCAACCTATGCGAACGAAACCGAGGAGCTGGACCTCGATCTGAAGCTTTCCGAACCGGCAGACGGCATTGTCGCCAACGCGCTGAATATCGAGGGCCGGCCACCGGTCGCTCTCGAGGTTACCGGCGCGGGGCCATTGTCGAGCCTCGACGTGACGCTGGCGCTCGACGCCGACGGCGAGCGCGTGCTGAGCGGCATCACGCAGATCCGCCGACAGGACGAAGGCCTGGCCTATGGCGCGGAGCTTTCCGGGCCGATCGCAAGGCTGATCCCGGTACAGTTCCGCGACTTCTTCGGCGCGGAAACGACGCTCGAGGCGCGCGGCGTCGTCAAGGATGCAGGCGGCATGCGGCTCGATACGCTCGATCTGCGCAGCGCGGCACTGTCGCTGCAGGCTACAGCCGAAACGCAGGCCGACGGGTTTCTGCGCCGTCTGAACCTCGATGCGACGATCGACAACGGCAGCGACGAGCGCGTGGTGCTCCCGCTGCCGGGCGGCGAGACGACCGTCGGACGCGCCACGGTGGACCTCTCCTTCGGCGAAGCCGGCAGCGAAGAATGGTCGGGCCAAATCGCGGTCGACGCGCTGGCGACGCCCGAGTTCACCGCCGAGCGCGCAGTCTTCGATCTCGGCGGGCTCGCCCGCAACCTCGACCGGCCGGACGCGCGCAGCATCACCTTTGGCGTCGACGGGGCCCTGTCGGGCATCATCGCAGCCCGCGCGGATGTGAGCGAGGCGCTGGGCGACGAGATCACACTCGATGTCGACGGCTCATGGAACGCCGGCGCGCCAGTGGACCTCGCCAACGCGGTGCTTTCCGGCAACGGCCTATCGGTCTCGCTGGAAGGCACGATCGCCGAACTGGCCTTCAACGGCGACATGGCGGTTCAGGCGCAAAGCATAGCGCCCTTCTCCGGCCTCGCAGGCCGCGACCTGCAAGGCTCTCTCGACCTGCGCGCCAATGGCGAGGTGCGGCCCGTCAGCGGCGCGTTCGACCTCACGATCGACAGTGCGGCGAACGAACTGCGCATCGGGATCGAGGCCGCGGACAATCTGCTGGGCGGGGAAACAACGATAACCGGCCGGGTCGCGCGCGGCGAGAACGGGCTGTCCGCCGAGAACCTGCGCGTCGGCAACGAGCGTATCGAATTGACCGCAGACGGCACCATCGCCACGGGCGCGGCCGATTTCGACTACGCGCTGACCCTTTCCGACCTCGCGCTCGTATCGCAGCAGGCGCAGGGCCGGCTCGAAGCGCGCGGACGGCTTTCCGGCAGCGAAGGGCCAATCGCCATCAACACGCTAGCGCGGGTGGCCGACGGCAGCCTCGCGGGCAAGCGCCTGACGCAGGCACAGATCGCCTTCGACGGCACGCTGGACGGCGGCGCGGTTGCTGGCACGGTCGGCGGCGACGCTTTCCTCGACGGCGTGCGCGTCCAGCTCTCGGCTGGCGTTGCTTCAGCGGCCAGCGAGCGCCGCCTAAGCGACCTCGAATTCACCGCCGGCGGCGCACGGCTCACCGGATCGGTCACGCAGGGCCCGACCGGCCTGCTCGACGGCGATCTGGCTGTCGACGCCGCAGACATCTCGACGGCTGCCGCCCTGTTCCTCGTTGAAGCGGCAGGTGCCGTCGATGCGACTGTGGCGCTTTCCGCAACCGAGGAAGGCAAACAGAACGCAACGGCGGAGGCGACCGTGCGCGGCTTCCGCATGGGCGAAACGCAGCTCGGCCAGGCCGACATCGAAGCGCAGCTCGAAGACCTCTTCGGCGTGCCGGTCGTTGATGGCACCATCAGGGCGGAGGCGCTGGTTGCAGGCGGCGTCGAAGTCGCGACCCTTAACGCGAGCGCGCAGAGCAGCGGCGAGACCACCGCCTTCGAGGCCGACGCCACGCTGGATAACGGCACCGAGGCGCGGGCACGCGGCGCGCTTGCCCCTGAAGGCGATGGCTTCCGCATCGGTCTCGAGGAAGCGTCGCTCGGCCAGGGCGTCGTCACCGCCCGCCTGCTGGAACCGGCATCTCTGCTGATCGTCGGCGACAGCATCGAGATCGATTCGCTGGCCGTCGACGTCGCCGGTGGACGCATCTCGGCGGACGGCAACATCGCGCGGACCATCGACCTCGACGTTTCGATCGCGCGGCTGCCGCTGTCGATTGCCAATCTGGTACGTCCGGACCTCGGCCTCGGCGGCACGCTCAACGCCGATGCGACCGTTTCCGGCGAGCGCAACGCGCCGAACGCGCGATTCACGCTCAGTGGAGACGCGATTACCGCGGCTGCGTTGCAGCAGGCGGGACAAAGCTCACTAACCGTGCGGGCGAGCGGCGAGACGACCGGCCAGCGGCTGAATGTGGACGCCGCAATCAGCAGCCCGGAAGGCCTGCGCGCCGATGTGCGCGGAGGCGTGCCGCTCGATGACGGCCAGCTCGCGCTGGACATCGACCTCAATGCGTTTCCGCTGGCGGCGTTGAACCGCGTTGCGCCCGGCCAGAACCTCGGCGGAACCATAACCGGAACCGCGCGGGTTGCCGGGACGACGAGCGCGCCGCAGGCGAATTTCAACCTGCGCGGCAGCAGCCTCAGCGCCGCTCCCCTGCAGGCGGCAGGCATTGCTTCGCTTGACGCGACCGCAGCGGGCCGCTTCGCCGATCAGGCGGTGACCCTTTCGGCCGTTTCGGTAAGCGGACCGGCCGGCCTGTCGCTCGACGCGAGCGGCACGGTGCCCCTTTCCGGCAACGGCCTTTCCGTGAACCTCAACGGCGCTGCACCGCTGTCGCTGGCGAACCGCTTCCTGGCCGACCGCGGCACGCAGCTCGTCGGCGTCGTGCAGCTCAGCGGCTCTGTGTCAGGCAGCATTCAGCAGCCAGTCATCCGCGGCATGGCCTCGACCAACGGCGCGCAGGTGATCGATCCCGAAAGCAATGTCGGCCTGCGCGACATCAACGTGATGGCGTCGATCGACGGCGAGACCGTGACCATCCGCTCGGCAAACGCCGCGCTGTCGGCCGGCGGCAGCCTGAGCGCCAGCGGTACGATGTCGACCAACGCAGCGGCGGGCTTCCCGGCCGACATCCGCGTCGCGCTGAACCAGGCGCGCTATGCAGACGGCGACATGGTGGTCGCAACGGTGAACGGCAACCTTGCAGTTACCGGCGCGCTGACCCGGGATCCGGTACTTGCGGGCGAAATCAATGTCGAGCGCGCGGAGATCACCGTGCCGGACAATCTGGCCGGAGGTGCTGCTTCCATCGACGTCATCCACCGAAACCCACCGCCCGGCGTACAGCGGACACTGGAGCGCGCGCGGGCCAATGACGGCACGCCGACGCCCTCGGCGCGGCCGAGCGTGCTGCGGCTCAATGTCGGTGTGAACGCCCCTGCCCGCATCTTCGTGCGCGGCCGAGGGCTCGACGCGGAACTCGGCGGGCGCGTGCAGCTTACGGGGCCGGTGACCGACATCCAGCCGGTGGGGGGCTTCAACCTCATTCGCGGCCGGCTTTCGATCCTCGCCCAGCGTATCACCTTCGACGAAGGCACGGTAACGATGGTGGGGGACCTCGATCCGTTCCTCAACTTCGTCGCCCGTTCAGGTAGCGATGACATCACGGTGTTCATCACGGTGTCGGGACGCATTTCCGATCTCGACATATCGTTCTCCTCGCAGCCGGAGCTGCCGGAGGACGAGGTGCTGGCGCGGTTGATCTTCAACCGGGGCCTGAGCGAATTGTCGCCGCTGCAGATCGCGCAGCTTGCGGCAGCGGCGGCCGAACTGGCGGGCGGCTCGAACACCTCGCTGCTCGGCAGCCTGCGTAACGCGACGGGCCTCGACGATCTCGACGTCGTGACCGACAGCGAAGGCAATGCGGCCGTGCGGGCTGGCCGCTACATCAGCCACAACATCTATCTGGGCGTGGAAGCCGGCGCGCAGGGCTCGACGCGCGGGACGATCAATCTCGACATCACCGAGGAACTGAAGGCGCGCGGCTCGCTCGGAAGCGACGGCGACTCGTCCCTCGGCGTGTTCTTCGAGCGCGACTACTGACCGTTGCGGCGCTGCTTCGGCGCGCCGGTGGTTGTGGTGGACGTGGCTGAAACCGGATCGCTGGCGGGAAACGTGTCTTCCAGCCCCTCTTCCAGTTCTTCTTCGGCGTCTGCGCGAGCCCGTTCGGCGCGCAGGGAGCGCGTCGCAGGCGTTTCACGCGACTCGTCGGGCGTCGCCACTTTGTTGAGTGGCGCGGGAGCAGGCTTTTCCTTCTCTTCGTAGAGCTGGCGCGTGGCACTGCGCTGCGCGGCCACCTCGCCTGTCGAGCGTTTCCGGCGATTAAGCATCGCGTATGCCAAAAGTACGGCGATCAAAATGGGGCCGCCTATAACGATCAGCAGCCAGAGTATCTCAGTCATGATCAGTCTCCTCTGCGCAAACAACGCGCAGAGGTGGAAAACGCTCCACCCGTGGAGGGTGGATCAGAGGTCGTAACGTCGCGGGAAAGTGGAGATGGCGCTGGAGGCGGCGCGGACACCGCCCTCGCCGGCCTCGCGCAGGCTGCCGCCGCGCGCGAGCACGGAGAGGAAGCAGGCATTGAAGGTGTCGCCGGCTCCGACCGTGTCGATGACCTCGACCTTGGGCGCCTCGATGGCGATCGTCTCGTCGCGCTGGATAACAATCGCCCCGTCGGCGCCGCTCTTGACCACCAGCATCCGGTCCGAAGCCGCTTCCGGGCGCAGGGACATCATCGCGGCATCGAGCGTATCCGCCGCGGCGATGCCCTTCGCCTCTTCCGCATTGATGAGCGCGATGTCGGCCGCAGCCAGCCACACACGCATCAGTTCGCGGGTCTGTGCCGTCCAGCCGGCGGGCGGCCAGCCGGGATCGATGGTTACTTTCCAGCCCCTCGCCTGCAGCGCGGCGATCAAGGTGGAGGTTTCGCGCTCGATCTCGGGCATCAGGAAGCCACCGGAAATGATGGCGTAGGCGTTGCCTGCCGGCGCTTGCGGAGCGTGCGCAAGGAGTTCCCGGACACCGGCGACGGCCAGATGCCCGGTCGTGGTGAAGAAGGCGCGGTCGCCGCCCTTGTGCACGATGCCGACCGTCAGCGTGGTGGCGCCATCCAGCGCGATCCATGTCGAGTAGGCGTCGTCGAAGCAGCCGGCGAGCCAGTCGCCCATCATGTCGGTGCCGACCGAGGCGACCAGCCGGTGGGGGACGCGCAGGCCCGACAAAGCCAGAGCTGTGTTGCCGGCGGAGCCGCCCGCACGCATCTCGCTGCGTGGGAGGATCACCTCCGTGCCGACGGCAGGCCAGCCGTCGACCTCGCCCATGACGAGATCGACGTTGACGTTGCCAAGAACCAGAATGCGTTCGGCTTCCACGGTGCGACCGTCAGGCCCGGGGACGCGCGACGGGCGGCACGTAGTCTTCCAGCTCCGGCGCGGGGAAATTCACCGTCTGACCGGTCTCTGCCGAACGGTAGAGGCCGATCAGCATCTCGACGACGGCGAGGCCATCGTGGAAGGTCTCGAGGGGCGTCTCGCCCTTGCGGAAGCACTCCACCATGTGGCGGTTTTCGTCGGTGTAGCCGTAGACGCCGGCTTCGTCCTCAAGCACCGGCATCAGCCCCTGCTCGGCATTCTGCTTCTCGACGAGGTCCTCACCCTCCGACCCGGTGACGGCGCGCGACATGAAGACTTTCAGGCCGGTCGCCAGCGAGTTGAACTCCATCGCATATTCCGGGCCCAGCAGCTCGAGCTGGATGCGCAGACCCGCACCGACATAGGCCCAGGAGGTCGAGGCCTCTATCACCAGTTCGTTGCCCTCCTCGTCCTCCAGCGAAATCGTCGCGCGGGCGAAGTCCTCGGACGGGCGATTGCGGTAGTCGACTTCGGCCCCGTAACGCTCGCGAAGCTGGTCGGCATAATGCGGGCGCGTCCATTTGAGGTTGGCGACCATGCCGTTGACAGCCTTGACGGTGAGCGAATTGCGCGGCGCGCCGGGCGCCGTCAGCAGGTGTCGGCCGACCTCGACGCTGTGGCACATCATGTCCGACAGCACGCCACCGCCCTGCTTGTCGCCCTGCCAGAACCATGCCTCGTGCGGGCCGGAATGCTCCTCCGCCGCGCGCGCCAGATAGGGCCTGCCGGTGGTCGATGCACCGCGGCGCCAGATGATCTCCTTGCCGCGAATGACGGGCGTACAGAACACCTGGTTCTCGAGGTAACCGTGGTTGAGGCCGGCCTCCTCGGCGAGCCGAAGCATCTCGCGCGCCTCGCCGATGGTGCGCGCCAGCGGCTTTTCGCAGGCGACGGCGAAAATCTTCGAACGCCCAGCCGTCACCTCCTGATGAATGGTGCGCATGATGTCGAGCCGGGTGTGGTTGGGCGAGAGAATCCAGACCGCATCGACATCGCCGGCCTGCAGCAGGCCTTCCAGGCTCTCATGCGCGGTACAGTGGCCAAGGCCCAGCTCGTCGACCAGCTCGACAATCTTCTGCCGCTTGTCGCCGCTGCGGCTGTAGACGCCCGTCACCTCGACGTTGCGTACGCCCAGCATCGAACGCAGATGGAACTGGGCGATGAAGCCCGTGCCGACCAGACCGATACGCAGCGTGTTCTTCGGCTCGAAGCCCATGGGTTGTCTCCGTTGTTCTGTCTTTTCAGGATTGGGCGCGCGGCGCCGCAGTGGATCCGCGCAACTTGAGTTCGGTCGGCATCTCCACCGCCGACGGGGCCACGCCCTCGTCGGAGAAGACGCGCAGCAGCAGCTCCATCGCCTGCTGGCCGATGGCCATGCGCGGCTGGCTGACGGTGGTCAGCGGCGGGTGGAAGGCCTGGCTCAGGAAAAGGTCGTCGAAGCCGACCACCGACACGTCGCCGGGCACGTCGAGCCCCATGCGGCGCAGCTCGTTGATCGCGCCGAAGGCCATCTCGTCATTGGCAACGAAGACGGCCGTGGGCGGCTCGGCCAGCGAGAACAGGTCGCGGCAAAGGCGCTCGCCGGTATGCAGAAGATAATCACCTACCGGTTCGTATCCCTCCGGTATCGGCAGCCCCGCAGCGGCCATGGCGCGACGATAGCCGTCCTGACGGCGCAGGCTCATGATTTCGGGCACGGGGCCGGTGATGTGGGCGATGCGGCGATGGCCGAGGCCGATCAGATGCTCGACGGCGCGGCGCGATGCGGCCTCGTTGTCGATCATGACGTGCGGGAGCCCGCTTTCGGCGATCTCTTCCAGTGCCACAACCACGGGCAGGCCACGCACCTGTTCGGAATAGCCGGCGCGGTCGGGGAGCTTGCCCGTCATCAGGATCATGCCGTCGGCATGGCCGTCGCGCAGCATGTCGAAATATTCGACCTCGCGCTCGGGGTTGTTCTCGGTGTTGCCCATGAGGACGGAGTAGCCGGCCTCGCGGGCCGTCGTTTCCACGCCCTTGAGGATCTCGAGATAGAAGGGGTTGCCGACGTCGCGTACGACCATCAACACCGCCATCGAACGCTGGGTGCGCAGGTTGCGCGCCGAGACGTTGGGGCGATAATGCATCTTCTGCGCCGCTTCGCGGATGCGGCTGAGCGTGGGTTCCGCCACGAGGCCAGACCCGGTCAGCGCGCGCGAGACGGTTGCCGGCGATACGCCGACCGACGCCGCGATGTCCTTGATCTTGGCGCGACTGTTCATCCCCGCATCGCTTTCCCGCGGCCGTAGAACAGCATCAGCACTAGAAGCGTGGCACCGAAGATCATCTGGCGGCCGGATTCGTCGATGTTGATGGTCGTCAGGATGCTTTGCAGCACCACCAGCAGCATGGCGCCTGCCATCGTGCCGGTGTAGCCACCGCGACCGCCGGCAAGCGGCGTACCGCCCAGCACCACGGCGATGATCGACGGCAGCATGTAGGTCTCGCCGACATTGGCGAAGGACGAGCCGGAATAACCGAGCAGGCAGATGCCGGCGATGGCCGCGAACATGCCCGACAGCATGAACAGCGCCACCCTGATGGTGCGCACCGGAACGCCCGCCATGAACGCCGCCTGCTCGTTGGAGCCGACCGCATAGATGCGGTGACCAAACACGGTGCGCTTGAGCAGGAAGGCCATGAACAGGCCGATCGCGATCCACAGCCAGATGATGCCGGGCAGGCCAAACAGGAACGGCTGGGACACGAATTGCGACAGGGCGGGTGCTGCGCGCCCGGAGGGGATGCCCTGGCGGATGACCACCAGCAGCCCCTGAAGCACGCCCAGCATGCCCAGCGTCATGACCAGCGGCGGGATGCGCAGCAAGGTCACGCCGAGGCCGTTGAAGAGCCCGAAGAGAGCGCCGACGGCCACGCAGGCGAGAACGGCCGGCAGGATGCCGCCATCCTGACCCGACATGATGTTGCCGGCTAGGATCGCCGACAGGGAGACGACACCGCCCACCGACAGGTCGATGCCTTCGCGGCCGCCGAGGATGACGAGGTTCTGGCCGGCCGCCACGATGCCGAGCAATGCGGCCACGATGGCCAGCCGCAGGATCTGCTGCAGCGAGGCGAAACCGGGCGACAGCGCCTCGCCAAGGGCGAGCAAAACGGCGATCAGAATCAGAGCGACGACGATGGGCTGCTTGACGAGATCGAGCACGGCATTGCCGCCGGGCGTCGTCTTTTGGGTGCTTGCCGGTGCGCTCATTGTCCGACCCTCCGGCCGACGAAGACGCCGGCCATTAGCGCGATGAGGATCGCGAGGCCCTGGACGAGGTTCTGCCACTCGGATGGCGTGCCGACGAAGAACACCAGCGAATTGATGAGACCGATGATGAGCGCGCCAACCAGCGAGCCGACCACCGTGCCCTTGCCGCCTGAAAGCGCGCTGCCGCCGAGAACGACGGCCGCGACGCTGTAGAGCGTCATCTTGCCGCCGACCAACGGGTCGCCGCTGGCCGTGTCACCGGTGATGCAGAGTGCGGCAAGCGCGGCGAACAGGCCGCAAAGCACATAGCCCTTGATGCGAATGGCAACGACCGGCAGGCCACTCTGGAAGGCGCCCTGCGCATCGTCGCCGACGGCGAGCAGCAAGGTGGTCAGCCGCGTGCGCACCAAGGCCACGAGGAGGAGCGCAAGCACCGCCACAGCCCAGAAGACGAACGGGATTTCGAGTATGCGGCCGCCATAGGTGCGCCAGAACGCGGCCGGCGCCGGCGTTCCCGCAACCGGCAGCACGTAGAGCGCAAGGCCGGTGAAGAAGATCGAGGTGGCAAAGGTCGCAACGATCGCCTGGAGCCGGAGGGCCGCGACCACGAGGCCGTTGACCAGTCCACAGGCGAGACCGGTGAGGATGCCGCCGAAACAGGCCGCCAGAACCGTCAATCCGCCCCCACCCCATTGGTCCATCAGCACGATGACGACAACGTTGACCAGCGACAGGATCGCGCCCACGGACAGGTCGATGTCGCCCGCCATGACCACATAGGTCTGGGCAATCGCCAGCATCATCAGCGCCAAATAGGTGCTAACGAGGCCGGTGACGGCGCGGAAGCCGAGGCTATTGGGCTCGAACCAGCCATTGAGCGCAATGAGAGCGACCAGAATGAGCACGGCGGGCAGGAATGGCAGGCGCTCGATTGCGGCTGCAAAGCCGCTGCGTTGGGATGAAGCGGAAAGGCTCGTCATCAGGCGGCCTCGTAAGCGGCGTGATAGAGGTTGTAACGGGTGCGGTCCTCGCCGCTCAGCTCGCGCGTGACGCTGCCCGAGTTGAAGACGAGGATGCGGTCGGCATTGGCCAGGAGCTCGGCATCTTCGGACGAATAGAGCACGATGCCGAGACCTTCGCCGGCAAGCTGGCGGATCAGCGCGAAGAGATCCGACTTGGCCTGAAGGTCGATGCCCTTGGTGGGATCATCGAGCAAGAGGACGTCTGGCCGGTCGATCAGCCAGCGGGCGATGACTACCTTCTGCTGGTTGCCGCCCGACAGCGAATTGATCGGATGGTCGATGGTCTGGAACTTCGTCTTGAGCGCGTCGAGCGGCCCCGCCGCCTTCTTCTGCAGCTCTCCCGGACGCACGATGCGCAGCCGGTTGCGCAGGAAATGGACCGGCGTCACGTTTTCCAGGATCGGCCTGCCCTGCACGATCCCGTCGCGGCCGCGATCGCCCGACACATAGGCAACGCCACGGGCGATCGCCTGACGGGGGTTGGCCGCGGCGAAAGGCTCGCCCCGCACCGCAATGGCGCCGGACGCATGCGGCGTGGCGCCGAAGATCGCGCGCAAAACCGCCGACTGGCCCTGCCCGTGCAGCCCGCCGAAACCGAGGATTTCACCGCGCGCGACAGAGAACGACACGTCAGCAAAGCCGCTTCCGCCGAGGCCTTCCACGCTGAGAGCGATGCCGGTATCGCCGGATACGGCCGGTGCGGCGGGCGGGGCCGCGACAACCTCGTCATGCTCCCCGACCATCTGGCGGATGACGGATGGGACATCCGTTTCGGCGATGTTGGAGGTCGCCACCGTCTCGCCGTCGCGGATGACGGTGACACGATCGCCGATGGCGAAGATTTCGTCCATGCGGTGCGAGATGAAGACGATGGCCCTGCCCTCGCCCTTCAACCGCTTAAGGATTTCGAAGAACCGTTCGACCTGCGCCCGGTCGAGCGCGGAGGTCGGCTCGTCGAAGATGAGGATGGGCGCCTCGGTCGCCAGCGTCTTCATGATCTCGACGAGCTGGCGCTGGTCGGCGCGCAGCTTGAAAACGGGCGTGTCGGCGGCGAACCCTTCGCCGGAAACGCCGTCGAACTCCGCGATGTAGCCCGCCGCACGGCTGGCGAGTGCGGCCCGATCGACGAACAGCCCGCCCTTCATCGGCAGGTCGGGGAGCAGGATGTTCTCAGCGACCGTACGCCGCGCCGACAGGCTGAGCTCCTGATAGAAAATGCCGATGCCGAGCGCGCGGGAAGCCTGCGGGCCGGCGATGGTGACGGGCTGGCCGTTGAGGATGACCTCGCCGGCGTCCGGCTTCACCGAACCGGCGACGATCTTGCAAAGCGTGCTCTTGCCCGACCCGTTCGAGCCGATCAACACGTGCACTTCACCGCCCTTGAGGTCGAAATCGCCGCGGCGAAGAGCCAGCGTCGCGCCATAGGCTTTCCGCGCGCCGCGGATCAGCAGCTCGGTCATCGTCTTGCCTCGAACTGAAAGGTAAGCCGGCGCGCCGCAGGAGACGGCGCGCCAGCCGCGATGCGCTTACTTGAAGAGCGCTTCGGCGTCCTCGATGGAGAGCGCGCTGGTGTAGGAGTAATGCCCCGGCTTGCCCTCGACCTGCGCCGCGGCCTCCGAGAGGTTCGACGAGTCGATGAAGGGGATCGGCAGATACATGGCATTGCCGTACTGGCCCGCCGTGGCCGGCTCCTTAAGCTCGCGGCCTTCCAGCATGAACACGGCGACGTTGAGCGCCGAGGCCATCACGCCCGGAGGGTTCACCGACGCGCCGGAGTTCAGGTTATCCGCCGTCCACAGGTCGATGAAATCCTTGCGGATTTCGCCGGTGGCTGCGATATCGCCAGCCTTGCCTGCATCCATGATCGACTTCCACGCGCCGGCGGCCATGCCGTCCTGCACCCAGACGCCGTTGATGTCCGGATAGGTGGCGAGCAGGTTCTGCATGGCCTGCTGGCCCTGCGCCTGATCCCAGTTGGCGTTGACCTCGTTGACGACCTCGATGTCGGGGTGCTTCTCGAAGACCGAGCGATAGCCGGCGACGCGCATCTCGTTGGCCGGGTGGCCGGCAACACCGTTGATCGCGACGACCTTGCCCTTGCCGTCGAGCGTCTTGGCAAGCCACTCGGCGCCGGCAGCACCCCAGGCGGTCTGGTCGATGCCGACATAGATCGCATCAGGCGACGACACCTCGGCATCGGTGGAGATCACCAGGATGCCGGCTTCCTTGGCCTGGGCAAAAACCGGATCGAACGCCGTCGGGCTATTCGGGTTGATGATGATGGCGTCGACGCCCTGGCTGATGAAGTTGCGCACGTGCGCAATCTGGCCCGGCACGTCGACATTGGCGCTCTGCACCACAACGTTGACGGTGTGACCCTTGTCGGCCCAAGCGGCTGCGGCGGCCTGCGCTTCCTCGATCATCTGGGTGCGCCACTCGGAGCCGACCCAGCCGTTGGAAAGACCGATGGTGAACTCATCGGCCTGCGCGACGGACGCGGTAAGCGCGATAGCGGCGACGGATGCTGCGAATGCGGAAAGTCTGGACATTTAACTCCTCCCAAAGAACTCGATGAAATCGATTGTATCGGCAATGAAATCGATTTCAATAGTCTTTTTGGAGGAAATCTGTGCTGCAGCGCAGCAGACCGGGCGGCTCTGGAAGCGGAAAGGAGAGCATGCAGCCAGCCGGGCCACGCCCGACCATGGTTATCGAATGGCTTGAGATGCACGCCGGTGCGGCGCTTTTGTCGCACTGAAGAAGGCGCCGCCGCCGGACTGCCATGGCCGTGTCGTTCCGGCCGCGTTGTCCGCTCAGGCATGATCGCCCGTCAGGCAGGCGGCCCGTGAGCCGGCGTCAAACGAGGCGCATGCCCGATATGGGGTCGAAATAGTGAATGGCCCGCGGATCAATCGTCACGCCGACCGCCTCCCCCGGCCGCGCAGGCACACGCCCCTGCACAAGGGCCACCATCTGGGTGTCGCCGGCCCCCAGGACGAGTTGGGTTTCCGCGCCGAGCGGCTCGATCACCGCGACTTCCAGTTTCGCTCCACCGTCGTCGAGGCCCACATCGTTGGGCCGGATGCCCGCAACGACGTCGCCGTCGACAAAACCTGCGGGGGCGGAAAAACGAAGGCCTGCCAGCGAAACGAACTCGCCGCGCTCGATGCGACCGTCGACGAAATTCATCGTCGGGCTGCCGATGAAACCGGCAACGAACAGGTTGGCAGACTCGTCGTAAAGATCGAGCGGCGAGCCGACCTGCTCGATCACCCCGTCGCGCATCACAACGATCCTGTCGGCCATGGTCATGGCTTCGACCTGGTCGTGCGTGACATAGATCGTGGTCGTCTTCAGCCGCTGGTGCAGCGCCTTGATCTCGGCACGCATCTGAACGCGCAGCTTGGCGTCCAGATTGGAGAGCGGCTCGTCAAATAGAAAGACCTCGGGATTGCGCACGATGGCGCGCCCCATCGCGACACGCTGGCGCTGGCCGCCGGACAACTGGCCGGGGAAGCGCTCAAGCAGCTTCTCCAGCCCGAGGATGCGCGCCGCGTTGTCTACCTTGGCCTGCATCTCCGCCTTGGAAACGCCTGCAAGCTTCAACGAGAAAGCCATGTTCTGCGCGACCGTCATATGCGGATAGAGCGCGTAGTTCTGGAACACCATGGCGATGTTGCGGTCCTTCGGCGCAACATCGTTGACGACCTCGCCGTCGATGCTGATCGTGCCTTCGGAAATGTGCTCCAGCCCGGCGATCATGCGCAGCAGGGTCGACTTGCCGCAGCCGGACGGCCCGACCAGAACGACGAACTCGCCATCTTCTATGGCTGCCGAGACCCCGTGCACAACCTGCACCGCGCCATAGGCCTTGACGACGCGATCGATCTCCACGCGTGCCATGTCTAGCGCCTCTTGCCGGCATCCACGGCCGACCAGTTGTGGTAGGGGCGGCGGAAGGTCGGCACCCGGTCCTCGACCGTCGGAAACGGCCCGAACGGCTTGTGCGGCTCGGCCTGATACCAGAAGGCGACTGACGACATGTCGTCGGCGCGACGGTTTGCGTGGCCGCGCTCGATGGTAACGCGGATGTTCTTCTGGAAAATCACCGGATCCTCGATGTGCCAGCGATAGAGCGTCACCGGTTCGGTCCAGTTCGGACCGCCGGCGGCGATGATGCCGTGATAGGGCGCGTCATAGTCCTGCGTCGGGCACCATGCGGTGTTGAAATAGTCCTCCGTGCCGGTGCCGTGCAGGGTCGGCGGCCATGCGTCGTTGGCGCCGGGCGCCGATTCCGGCCGATCCTCGATCAACGGCGCCCTGGGTCCGATGCGTGGGTCCGGCTTGCGGACGCCGTCCGGCACCGACAGACCCGGCTCGCCGTCCACGAAGATCATGTCGTCGCCTTCGCCGTACCAATCCCAGACCTCGGCGCGACGGCGCGAATAGACGCTGTAGAGCACGCCCACATAGTGGCCGTGGCCCGCGGCGTCGAGAATGACGTAGTTGTCGCTGGCATCGGCGGTCTCGCCGCCGAACAGCACCTGCTCGTTGGTCAGGCCGGTCTCATCGAACGGCTCGGGACGCTCCTGCCTGTACTGCGCGTGGAAGCGGCCAAGGTCCTCCTCCAGCTCGTCGTGCAGTTCAAGATCGATATAGTAGTAGAACAGCAGGTCGTGCTCGGCTTCGTTGGTGATGGTGAACTTCATGCCGGAGCCGAAAGGCATCGGAAAATAGCAGTTGAAGGCCTTGCCGTCCTCGGGGCTGGCCTGCATCGGCAGGCTTGCATAATTCTTGGTGCGGGCATGGCCCATGCCGAAGAAATCGCCGATCGGCGCCTCGATGCTGGGCTCCGCCTCCCCGTCCCACCAGGCTCGCAGCACCGCCTTGCGCAGGTAGCTCTCGCTCTGGCACTGGATGGTGACCCAGATGTGGGTGACGATACCAGCGCCCTTATGCTCGGCGATCGTCACGGTCTGGCCCGGCTCGACATGCAGCCGGTCGTCATTGCCGCCGGTGCGGTCGTAGCTGGAGAAGCGCCGGGTCCTGGCCTTGCGCAACTTGGCGAGGCCGCGCAACGGGGAAAGGCCTGCATTGGTCATTCTGGAATCCTTGGCAGCATTGGCAGTCATTTCAGTCCGCTCGTCTTGATCGAGTCCATGATCTGCCGCTGGAAGATCAGGAACAGCACGAGGGTCGGGATTGCGACGATGGTGGATGCCGCCATCATGTAGTTCCACGCGGCGGCATACTCGCTCTTGAAATTGGCGATCCCGACCTGCACCACCCAGAGATCCTGATCGGAGGCGACTGTAAGCGGCCACAGGAAGGCATTCCAGTTGGCGAGGAAGAAGAGGATGGCCAGCGCCGCCAGGATGGGCTTGGACAGCGGCAGGATGACGCTCCAGTAGATGCGCCAGTATCCGGCGCCATCGATCACCGCCGCCTCCTCGATCTCACGCGGGAGCGAAAGGTAATACTGGCGCAGCAGGAAGATGCCGAACGCATTGAAGATCGAGGGCACGATGATGCCGGCATAGGTGTTGAGCATCCCCATGGCGCGCACGATGATGAACAGCGGTACGATGATGACCGGGAGCGAGACCAGCAGCGTCGAGAAGATGCCGAGAAAGATCATCTCGCGACCGGGAAAGCGCAGCCGCGCCAGCGCATAGCCTGCCATCGAATGGAAGAGCAGCGCCACCACGGTGACAGTTGCCGAGACGAACAGGCTGTTGGCCATGTATCGGATGAACGGAACCTCGGTCAGCACGTAGATGAAGTTCTCGAAGGTCGGCGACGCGGGCAGCAATGCAGGCGAGAAAGAGTCCTGAGCGGTCTTGAACGAAATCGAGACCATCCACAGCAGCGGGAAGATCATCATCAGCGCAAGAATTGCGGCAACGGTCATCCACACCAGCCGCACGACGGTGATTTGCGAGGTGCTGAAGTAGGGCGAAGGCTTGCTACTCATAGCTGAAACGGCCCCCGCGCGTGAGAAGGAACATGATGCCGGTCAACGCCATCAGGGAAATGACGAGGATGGACGACATCGCGGCCGCATAGCCGAAGGCGCCGAAACCGAAAGCCTGCTGATAGATGTAGACGATCAGCACCGACGTGGAATTGGCGGGGCCGCCGCCGGTCATTACCCAGATGATGTCGAAGGCCTGGCTGCCGGCGACGGCCGCCACCATCGAGATCATGACGACGAAGAAACTGGTGGGCTTGAGCAGCGGCAGGGTTATGTACCAGAAGCGCGCGACCGGCCCGGCGCCATCCATGGTCGCGGCCTCATAATACATTGCCGGAATATCCTGCAGGCCGCCGAGAAAGATGAGCATGTAGTAGCCCATGAGAAACCACAGGCTGACGACGACGACGGCAAACAACGCTAAATCCGGGTCGCCGAGGAAGGAAATGCCACCCAGGCCGAGCGACGCGGCTAGCCGGCTCAGAACGCCGATCTTGTCGACTACCAGGAACTGCCAAACCAGCGCCACGACAACGAGGCTGACCATGTGCGGCGCAAAGAACATCGAGCGGATGACGCCGTTGAACCGGTTGGTTTTCTGCACCAGCAGGGCAAGGCCAAGGCCGCAGACATAGAGCAGCGGCACCAGCATCACCGCATAGAGCACGGTGACCCGTGCCGACTGCCAGAACAGCGGGTCCGCCATCATCTTGCGGTAGTTGGCGAGGCCGACGAAACGGTAGGAGCCGAAACCGTCGACGTCGTAAAGGCCGAGCACCAGCGACAGCAGCATCGGCAGGCCGAGAAATACGAACAGGCCGAGCACGTCCGGCAGCACGAACAGGTAACCAGCGATCCACTCCCGGTGGCGGGCGGACATGCGGCTGCGCTTGAATTTGGGTTGGGCGATCATCGGTGATGCAAACGTTCCGGTCCGGCGAGCGCTTCCCGGCCGGAACCGGGAAGCGTTCGCCGCTCGGGAGGAAACCTAGAGCAGCGGGGCGCCGGAGTAGGAAGCCAGATAGGCATCCAACTGCTGCGAGGCCGCGGTGGCTGTCGTCTGCGGATCGGCGCCGCCCAGCATCGTCTGCTGGATCGCGTCGGAGATGATCTTGTTGACCTCCGGCGGCACGCGCGGCTCCGCACGGGTACCGGGATGGATCTCCCTGGCGAACTTGCCGATCATGCCTTCGCTGAAGGCCGCCTCGCGTGCTTTCAGCGCGCTGTCGCGCGGCGGCATGTCCGACTTTGCCTCGGTGCACCAGGTCGCCACGCGGTCGACCGAACCCTGCTCGGTGGACGCCAGTGCCCAGGCGCAGAACTGTCCGGCCGCCTCAGGGTTCTGGCCCTTTGCATTGGCAACGAAGGCCCAGCCGCCGCCGACCGTCACGTATTTGCCATTGGCCGGTGTAGGCAGGCGGAACACGCCATAGGGGAAGTCCTTGGCATTGTTCTTCAACTGCGAGATCGCCCAGATGCCGACGTTCTGGATGGCGCAATAGCCGGAGGCGAGATTGGCGACGCTGTCATTGGCGCCATTGCCCAACACCTGACGTGGTGCCGCGCCAGAATTGACGGCGTCCTGCCAGAGCTTGAGCGCCTGGACGGTGGCCGGAGAGTCGAACGCGCTCTTGCCGTCGTCACCCTGGAACTCGCCACCGCCCTGCCAGAGGAAAGGATACCAGGTAAAGTTCTGGTAATAGCCTGGCGCGGTCTGGAACAGCAGGCCATAGCGTTCAGGTGTCGTGAGCTTCTTGCCGAGTTCCAAAAGCTCGTCCCAGGTCTTCGGCACGTCATTTTCGTTCAGCCCGGCATCCTCGAAAGCCTTGACCGAATAATACATGGCCATCGGCTCCACCTCCATCGGGAGGCCATAGATCTTGCCGTCGACCATGCGGGTGGCGAGCACGCTTTCGGGGAAGTCCGCCCTCGCCTTCTCGTCGATATAGGGCGTCAGGTCCTGCAGCACGCCGCCATTGTAGTAGCGCAGGAAATCTCCCGGCGAGATGATGAAGATGTCCGGCCCCTGGCCCGACGCGAAGGCGGTCGCCAGTTTGGGGCCGTTGATGTATTCCTTGTTCGGAATGAACTCGAGCTCGACCTGCTGCTCGTGGGTGGCGTTCCAGTCCGCCACCATCTTCTCGAACCATTCGACCTGCGGCTTCACCTGCCCGCCCGGGGCATAGAACTGCCAGAACTTCAGCGGCGCGCCCTGGGCCCGCACAGGCAGCCTGTTGATGAAGGGAAAGCCGCTGACGCCACTGGCGACGCCCGCTGCCGCAAATGTCGCACCATTGCGCAGAAACCGCCGGCGCGACCAGCCGGACTTCAGAATTCGCTTATCGTTATCACTCATGAGTACCTCCCTGTTACACTCCCGCAAAGGGCCCCGTCTCCTCCAAGGCCCCGCGTTTCCTCGACTTCAGGCCGTGTCGAACACCCTCAATGTGCAGGGCACGACTTCGCTTCGCGGCTCGCCCGAATAGGTCCCGTCCAGCCGATCGAGCAGCATACGGGTGGCGCGCTGCGCCAGTTCGGCCGGCGCGCTGCCAACGCGCGTCAGGCGCGGCCGGACAAATTCGAGCTGCGGCTGGTCGCCGAACACGGCGACCTTGATATCTGCGGGCACGTGAATGCCGCGATCGTAGAACTCCGCCAACGCACCGGCGGCCATCAGATAGTTGGCGAAGAAGATTACCGAGGGCAGCGCATCGCCATGTTCCGCGAGCAGCCATTCCGCTGCCGCCTTGCCGGACGGCGACAGGTAGCTACCCTCGAACCGCAATGCGGGCTCGACCGGCGCGCCGTGGTCTGCAAGACCCTTTTCGAAACCCTCGGCACGCTGCATCGCCTCGGCGAAGAAGGACGGGCCGGTCACGTGGGCGACGCGACGATGCCCCTGCTGCGCCAGATAGGCGCCCATCTGGTAGCCGCCGCCGAAATCGTCGATGCGGATGCAGTCGACCGCGCGATTGGGCAAATTGCCGATGAAGACCGTCGGCGTCTCAATGCGCAGCAGCGCGTCATGCATGCCGTGCAGCGCAAAATCACCGACGATCAGCCCGTCGACACGCTTGTTGCTGATCTGGCGCAGATATTCGCGGCCGTGCTCCTGCGAATGACCGCCGGGAACGTCGGTGTTGAAAATCAGCATGTCGAGGCCGACAGCCTCGAGCTGTGACTGCGCGATCTTGACCAGTTCCGGATAAAACGGGTTGCGAATATCCGGGATGAGCATCGCCACGACATTCGTGCGGCCCGTGCGCAGGCTCCGGGCTTGCGGGTTGGGCTTGTAGCCGAGCTCAAGGATGGCGGCCTCGACACGCTCGCGCATGGATTTCGATACGCGGTCAGCATGATTGATGACGTGCGAAACCGTCGTCGGCGACACGCCAGCCCTCTCAGCCACTTTTGCGATTGTGCTCATGGAGCGCACAAAAACACACTGCAAATCGTTTTGCAAATGCATTTGCATTGTGCGCTGCCGCAAATCGGTCGTCGGGATGACAGCTGCAATTTCGATGATTGGCGGCGGGATTGCGCCCGTGAATGGCTCATCCGGCGAAAGCGAAAACGCGCTTCCGGAATGCCGGATTTTCGCTGCCATCGCTTCGGCGCGAACCGGGCCACAGCTACGCCCCCCCTGCCCCCCAAAGCGAAGCGTCGTGCGCGCGGACGGTTGCTGCAAGATTGAGCCCGTTTCGCCGATAGGTTCAGGCGATGGGCGAACGCGGTCTGATGGGAACGCCTAGTGTGTTCGGCGCCGGACGGAGTCATCAATCCTCATCAAAGCGCTCGATGGGAGGCAGAGGAAGGTAACAAACCTGGCGCAAGTCTTTGAAATGGTGGGTGATGTAGGGATCGAACCTACGACCCGCTGATTAAGAGTCAGCTGCTCTACCAACTGAGCTAATCACCCGCCGGGCCGCAGCCGCGTACGGCCGCTGCAAGAGGAGGCCCCTATAGCGGCTCATGGTACGGCTGTCCAGACGCAAATGCCGCCACCAATCAAATTATCCGGCAAGCCTGTTTTGCGGGCCTGCACGGGTGTAGGCTTTTGCGGTCGGTCGCAGGTCGCTCGATACGAGCCGACCAAGCCGGCGAAGGAGGAAACTATGTTGCGTATAATGCTTGTCGCCGCGGGTCTGGCGCTTACGCCTGTTGCCGCGTTTGCACACTCCTGCCCTGTTCTGATGGGCGAAATCGATGCCGCCCTGCCGGACGCCGAACTCTCGAGTGAGGACGCGGCCAAGGTTGCCGAACTGCGCGCCCGGGGAGAAGAGCTCCATGGGGCGGGCGACCATGACGGATCGATGGCCGCGCTCGAGGAAGCCAAGGCGCTGCTCGGCCTCTGACGGAGACGGATCACGACGGAAGGCTTAAACGGTGAGGACGCCTTCGGCGATCTTCACCGCGTTCCCGCCGATGCGCGCCGTTTTCGCGGCAAGCCCTTTCACCTCGATCTCGAGCCGGATGCGGGACGGACGGCCCATTTCCATCCCCTGCTCGACCCAGAAGGTATGGGTGCCGTCGCGCGGCTGATCGAAGTGCAGCACCGCGCCGGAGAACGCTGCCACGGCTGAACCGGTGGCCGGATCTTCATAGGTCGGCGGGCCAGGCACGAACATGCGCGCGTGAAACGCGCTGTCATGGCCGACGGTCTCGCGGCAGTAGAGATAGGCGCAGGCGGGATTGCCGTCGTCGCGGCGCGGCGCAAGTTCGAGCCAGGCGGGACCATTGAAGCGGATCTGCGCCATTGCCTCGAGGCCGGCCACCGGCACGGCGAGATAAGGCACGCCCGCCGTCCACAGGCTGGGCTGGTGGTTCTCGAAGCCGATTTCGTGCGGTCCCAGACCTATCGCTGCCGCGATCGCCTCATTGTCGGGTTCGAACTCCAATTTCCTCGAAAGCTGCGGAAGATCGAACTCTGCGAAGGCGAGGCCGCCCTCATGCGTGACCGCGCAGCGCACATTGCCGATCTTTTCCTCCAGCACGAGAATCGCTGCGGCATCGTTGGCAGGACCATCGCCGCTGCCGCGTTCGGCAAGCGCGATGGCCGTACCCACGGTCGGATGACCGGCAAACGGGAGCTCGTATTTCGGCGTGAAGATGCGGATCGCGGCCGTATGCGCCCCATTCGAAGCCGGCGAGACGAAGACGGTCTCCGACAGGTTGAACTCGCCTGCGATCTTCTGCATCGCGGCATCGTCGAGCCCGGTGGAGTCGAGCACCACGGCAAGCGGATTGCCGGCTAGCCGGCGGTCGGCAAACACGTCGTAGATGAGGTATGGGCGTTGCGGCATTGGGTGTTTCGAGCCTCCTTCAACCATGGCGCGATGCAAAAGATGGCCAAACTTTAATTTGAAATCACGTGCTATTTCCATGATGTGTCGGTTGAAGGGATATTGATAGACCATAGGCGGAAGAGCGCATGGACCAGATCGTCGAGCGCCCCGAGAAGGCAACGTTCGCCTCCCCGGAACCGATCGAGGAAGCGCTTGCGCTTAAAGGCGCAGGGCGCAGAAGGCGGCGATGGCCGCTGCTCGTCCTGCTGGTGCTTGCCGCCGGCGGTGGGTTTGCGTGGTGGCAGTTCGGTGGCGCGTCCACACAGCAGGTTTCCTACCGGGCCGTTCCGATCGAGCCGGGGTCGCTGACCGTGGAGGTGTCCGCAACGGGCACGTTGCAGCCGCTGACGCAGGTGGAAATCTCCAGCGAGCTTTCGGGTGTCGTGCGTTCGGTCGACGTCGAGGAGAACCAGAGGGTTTCGGCCGGCGACGTGCTGGCGCAACTCGACACGACGCGCATCCTCGCACAGATCGAACGGGCCGAAGCCAATGTCGCTGCCGCCAACGCGCGGGTCGTCGATGCCGAGGTGACGCAGCGCGAGACCGAACAGATGTTGGTGCGCACGCGCCAGCTCTCCGGGCGCGGGATGACAACCGAACAGGCGCTGGAAACTGCCACCGCCTCCAACGACCGGGCGGCGAGCGCGGTGTCGATCGCCCGCGCCAACCTCGCGGTCTCCGAGGCCGAGCTCAAACTGCAACAGGCCGATCTCGCCAAGAGCACGATCTATGCGCCTATCGAGGGCATCGTTCTCAGCCGCGCGGTCAATCCGGGCCAGACCGTCGCCTCCTCCATGCAGGCGCCGGTGCTGTTCGTCATTGCCGAAAACCTGGAGACGATGGAATTGAAAGCGGCCGTCGATGAAGCCGACATCGGCGCAGTCGAGGCCGGCCAGAATGCCCGCTTCACCGTCGACGCGTTTCCGGGCCGCCGGTTCGACGCGACGATTCGCGACATCTCCTATGCCTCGGCCGAGACAGAGGGCGTGGTGACCTATCAGGCGCGGCTCAATGTCGACAAGGGCGAGCTTCTGCTGCGCCCGGGCATGACGGCGACGGTCGACATCGTCACGCGCGAGGCCGATGACGTGCTGCTCGCGCCGGCCGCCGCCTTCCGTTTCAGCCCGCCGCAGACGAAAGAGCGCGCAGGCTGGTCGCTGCAATCGCTGTTCATGCCGCGCATGCGCATGGGCCGCGGTTTCGGGCGGCGGTCCGGCGGCAGCGGCGACAGCGACGGCCGTCCGCTCTACGTGCTGCGCGACGGTGAACCTCAGCAGGTACGCGTGGAGACCGGTGCCACCGACGGCGATTCCGTCGAAATCCTTTCGGGGCTCGAACAGGACGATCGCGTGATCGTCGGTATCTCTCAGGGCCAACCGCGCGCAGCGGCAGAGGGAGGCGCAAGGAGCGGTCGGCCATGAACATGATGGCCGATACCCCTCTCCTCACCTTCCGCGACGTATGGAAGACTTACGGTACCGGCGAAGCGCAGGTGCATGCGCTGGCCGGCGTCGATCTCACCATCCGCCGGGGCGAATTCGTCGCGATCATGGGGCCTTCGGGTTCCGGCAAGTCGACGTCGATGAACATCATCGGATGCCTCGACACGCCAACGCGCGGCGTTCACGGCTTTCTCGGCATCGACGCCGGCGCGCTCGACCGGTCGCGGCGCGCGATGCTGCGCAACCGTTACATCGGCTTCGTCTTCCAGGGCTACAATCTGTTGCCGCGCACCACCGCAGCGGAGAATGTCGAGCTGCCGCTGACCTATCGCGGCGTGCCCGGACGCGAGCGCCGCGAGCTTGCCATGCAGGCGCTGGCGCAGGTGGGGCTGCAGGACCGCGAGAGCCATACGCCGGCGGAACTCTCCGGCGGGCAGCAGCAACGCGTGGCGATCGCGCGGGCCATCGTCACTCAGCCGACCTTGCTGGTTGCCGACGAACCGACCGGCAATCTCGACACGGCCCGCACGCACGAGATCATGGACCTGCTGACCAGCCTGAACGCGGAAAAGGGCCTGACCGTCGTCATGGTGACGCACGAAGCAGACGTCGCGGCCTATGCAGATCGCATCGTTTCCTTCGTCGACGGCAAGATCGCGTCCGACACCGCCCGGATGGAGACGGTCTGATGCTGTTCGAGACAATCCGGCTGGCATTGCGCTCGGTTCGCCGCAACGCGCTGCGCTCGTTCCTGACGCTGCTGGGCATCGTCATCGGCGTGGCGGCGGTCATCGCCATGATCACCATCGGTTCCGGCACCACGGAAAAGGTCAAGCAGGACATCGGCAAGCTGGGCAGCAACCTCCTGATGGTGCGCGCCTCGCGCCCGATGCGCGGCGGGCTCACCAACTTCACCCCGCGCGCGCTCGGCGAAAGCGACCTGGAAGGTCTGGCCGAGGGGCTGGAGGGCGTGAAGGCGGTCGCGGCAGCGTCCCAGCAGACCGTGCGCGTGGTCTATGGCGCCGACAACATGGCCGTGCAGGTCACGGGCGCCGACACCGATTATTTCATCGCGCGCGAATGGGATGTCGCGCTGGGGCGCGCCTTCACGGATTCGGAAGTGCGGGGCGGCGCAAATCTGTGCCTGCTGGGCGAGACCGTTCGCAGCGAGCTTTTCGGCGGGGGCGACCCGACCGGCGTGGCGATCCGGGTCGGGCGGATGAGCTGCCGCGTGATCGGCGTGCTCGCGGCCAAGGGCACATCCGGCTTCGGCCAGGATCAGGACAACATCGTCGTCATGCCGCACAGCACGTTCCAACGGCGCATCGCCGGCAATCGCGACATCGACATGATCTATGTCGCGGCGCAGGACGGCGTCTCGACGAGCGAGGTCATGACGAACATCGAGCAGATCCTGCGCGATACGCGCCGCATAGGACCCGGCCAGGAAGACAATTTCGATGTGCGCGACATGACGCAAATCGCAGACGCGATGACCAGCACGACGACGGTTATGACCGGCATGCTGGGCGCGCTGGCGGGCGTGAGCCTGCTGGTTGGAGGCATCGGCATCATGAACATCATGCTGGTTTCCGTAACAGAGCGCACGCGCGAGATCGGAATCCGGCTTGCCATCGGCGCGCATGAGAAGCACATTCTCGTGCAGTTCCTCGTCGAGGCGACGGTGCTGTCGCTGCTGGGCGGGCTGATCGGCATTGCGCTCGGACTGCTGTTGGCCGTGCTGGCCACGACGACATTGTCCATCCCGTTTGTGCCGAGCCTATCGGTCATCGCGCTGGCCGTTGGCTTCTCGGCCATGATCGGCATGGTGTTCGGGTTCTTCCCCGCCCTGCGCGGCGCGCGGCTGGACCCGATCGACGCTTTGCGCCACGAATGACGCCAGCGTCACCCCGCGCGCGGCGTCGAAAAATGCCAATCGATCAGGCCCGGCATCTGGGCGGCAAGTCGGTCCGGTAGGTCGTTCGGATCGCGGATGATGACGGGACCCTCGATCTCGGGATCGTCTTCCGCTGCGACATGACGGCGGATTTTTTCGGCGAGCTCGTCGGCCGGCCGGTCGAGGAAGTAGCGGCGGAAGAGCACGGTGCCGGTGGTTTTCGACAAAAGGTGGTAGCGATCCTCATGCCGCACGCCGGAAAGGTCGATGCCGGTTTCCTCGCCGACCTCACGGTGCATGTTGAATTCGAGGTCAGCCTGGCCGCCGCGGAAATCAACCGGCTCGAACGACCCGGCAGCGAAATAGACCAGCCCGGCATTGATGGTCGACGGCCCCATGCGTATCGCCACCAGCGCATTGTCGGCGCTGACCAGCATGGCGTGGGTATAGGCATGCCCTGCCCCGCTGATCGGCCTGAGGCTGCGCCAGTAGAGGAAGGTGGCATAGCGGACGATATGGCAGCGTCCGATGAGGTCGCCATCTTCCATCCGCAGGCTCGAAAGCAGGGCCACCTCTCCGTTGAAAAGTGCTGGATTGGCGGCCACCGCGCGCTGCCAGTGCTGCGCGATCGCTTCCTCATTCGCGACGCCGAACGGGTGCGGCGCAGGATCTAGCCGCACGGAGACGTTTCGCACCGGAAGGATGACGTCGGCTGGAAGGTCGAAGCTCATGCGATGTCGAGTTCCACGACAACGGGACAGTGGTCGGAAGCCTTCGGTCTATCCCACCCGGTGCGCGGGAACCGGTCCACCTCCTGTCCCGGAGGGAAAGGCGTGCGGAACGGCTGGCCGGCGCGCACGATGTCGGGCATCGCCGTGGCGTTGCGCCGCGCAAGGCCGCGCGACAGCATGATGTAGTCGAGCTGGCAGAGGTGCCGTTCGGCCGGCCCCCGCGTGTGGTAGAGCGTCCAGCGGTCGAGCTCGGCCCTGCGCTCGACGACGTTCTCACAGAAATCGCCGGCGGTGAGCACGTCTATGCTGGAGCGCGCCTCGCGCACCGGGTCGAAGGCGAAGCCGTTGTGCGCGTCACCTGTGATGATGACCCGTTCGCGATAGTCGTTGAAGTCGCCGCAGATGGCCCAACGTTTGTCGGCGGCATGATCGACGCCGAAACGGTCTTCGATGATCCGGCGCACGGCGGCGGCCTCGGCGAAGCGGACCGGCATCGTCGCATCGCGTCCATTCAACCCGTTGCGCGGGCTGCCCATGGATTTGAAATGGACCGTATAGATCGTCATCGGCTTGCCGCCGATACGCAGGTCGAGCTCCAGGCAGTCGCGCCGGAAGATGCGCTCATGCGGCTCTTCGCCCAATTCCGCCAGCCCCGGCGTGAACAGGTCCAGATCGGCATAGGTCAGATGCGCGTGGCTGCGCATGGAGACGAATTCGATCGGCTGGCCGTGGACTGTCTGGTCGCGAACCATGACGGCCACGTCGATGCCGCGCCCATCATTGCCTTGGGTCGTGTATTTCTCGCGGTAGCCGTGGCCGATCATCTTGAAGAGGTAGCCGTATTCGAAGGCGCGCAACGCCTCGATATTGTCGACCTCCTGCAGGCAGAATACGTCGGCGCGGGCCGCGGCGATCGCCAATGCGGAGAGCTGGCGCGCATCATCCGTGTGCGAAATCGCGCGGGCGCGCTCGAGCTGGCGGTATTCGGCTTCGTCCTTGATCTCGTAAAGCGATAGCACCCTGTCCTGGTGCAACTCGTTGCGGAAACCGGAGAAATCGAACCTGTTCATCAGGTTCTCGACATTGAAGGTGGCAAGGCGAAGCGACATGACCGGCAATTGACCCAACCGCGCGCGCGAATGCAAGCACCGGCCGGCAACGAAAACCCGCAAAAGGCGTTAATTTGCGTTCATCGCTCGTTCATTTGCGGAAGGCGAATATGCGGCCAGCGTAGATGTAGGGACGCGTCGGGGGTTGGAAACGATATCAAGTCCAGGAGAATGACATGAAACGCAAACTTTCGGCTGTTGCAGCCTTCGCCGTGCTGGCGTTGGGATTCGGCCTTGCAAGCCCGGCAAACGCGACGGTGGCCGCCTTCGCGAATGGCGCCATTTCCACTGCAGCGCCAGCGACGGTGGTCCCAGCCCAGTTCTACGACGATAACGGGAACTGGGTAAATCCGCGCGGTGGCCGAGAATGGCGTGATCGTCGCGATTGGCGTGACCGTCGCGACTGGCGTGGCCGCCGTGACTGGCGCGACGACGACCGCTGGCGCTACCGCCGTCACTATCGCCCGCGCCCGACCATCGAGTTCCATGTCGCGCCGGCGCCACGTTACCGGCCACGCCCCGGCTATCGCCTGTCGGCGGCCCATTATCGCTGGTGTGAGGCGCGCTGGCGGTCGTACAGGGCGTATGACAACAGCTACCAGCCCTATAACGGCCCGCGCCGCGAGTGCGTGTCGCCCTACTACTAAGGCCTTCTGCCAACGGAAATACCCGGAGCGACCATTCGCTTCGGGCATTTTTTTACTCAGGCTGGCACGAACTCAACACCCACGTCGGTGAGTGAGCGCCAGCGGACCGCGGCAGACCTGCTGTGGCTGTCGCCCGACATGGTGAGATCAAACCGTGCCGGGACGGCCGACGCATCGCCGAATGTGAGCCTGGCGCCGACCTCCGAAATGTTGCGCACCACGCACTCGAAAGCGCCATAACCGCCGTTGAAAGTGAGTGTGGCGCCCTTCAAGGCACGACGACGCGTTTCCCTGCGCCGTTCCTCGAAGACCTCGCCATCGAGGCCGATCGACTTGGTGTGGATGGGTTCCATAGCGAAACTCCCCTGCTTCGATACCGGCTTTCCAGCGAAAGACGTGCCAGATGCGCTGTGCCGAAACAGAACAGCCGTAAGCTCGCTTGCTGATCAGTAAGCTCTGATTGCGCCGACGACGTCGACGACGACGTCCAACCCGTCGAATGTCTTGGGCAGGTTTTCGGCCTCATTCGGGCGGGAGACGCAGACATTGATGGCCAGATCGTCCTTAGCACCGTTGAGCCCGATGCCGACGCTCAGCACTTCGCCTTTGCCGGCGAAGCGGCGTTCAAATGCCTTCTGTATCTCGATGGCTTGTTCCATCGAGTGTTTCGTGGCCACCATTCGATGCCTCAGACCAAGGTCACTCCCAGTTGAACGGTCACGGATGATATAGGGTTTGCCCCCGTAATTCCAACATTGCCTGCGCCGCCGGAGGCCGAGCCCGCAAAGAGCAGCGCGACCGGTCTGCCCTCGTCGTCGACGATCAGCGACCCGCTGTCGCCTGGCCTGCCAAAAGGCTGCGGGGGCGCTGCAGTCTCGATGACGATCTGGTTGTCGAAGCGCGCGACGCCCACGCCCACGTCGACCAGGAAATTGTTGACGTTGACGGCACGCACCAGACCCCGCGTGTGGCGCGTGGTGCGGCCGGTCTTGAGCACGGTCATGCCGGGCATCGCATCGACGGGCGATGCCGGCTGAAGCGTGATGGCGGGTTGCGGCTCGTCGGCGCTGTCGAAGAGCGTCGCCCTGTCTTCGGCGCGGTCGTGATCGATGAGGGTAGCAAAAGCAGCATCGACCGGATTCGGGAAACCGCCGAACTGGATCGGAACAAAGCGCGTCAACTCGGCAATGTCGTCCGGCCCCGGCCGACCGCCATCGCGCGCGCCGGGCTGCATGATCCGGGTGGAAACAGGCGTGCTGTTGACGTCGGCGAGCACGTGGTTGTTCGACAGGATGCCGACGCTACCGCTCTCGTTGTCGCGACAGAAGCAGCCGAACGTGCCGGCATATCTGACGATCGTCGGCGAGATGCTGCAGCCGAGCCTGAGCGGATCGTTGCGCACCATGGTCCACAGCGGCTTCTGACGGCCGATATAGAGCACTTCGGCCTCGCCCCGGGCCGCCTCGACGGCCTGCTCGACCACGGAACAGTTCACCTTGCGCCGGTCCTGCACGAGGATCGCCAGCCTGGCGTCGTCCCTGCCCTCGTCAGCCGTTATGCCGAGTGCGATGTCCTCGACGGCGCGATGCCTGGGTTTCTTCGGGCGGGCTGCCTTCGTTTCCAGAAGTGCCGGATCCAGAAAAAGGCCCGGCGAGGGATATTCCAGGCCGGCGACCACCGGCGCTTCGACGAACTCGAAAATCTGCGAGAAAATGCGGGCCTGGAGCTCAAGCGCGGAATCGACCTTCATTGCGTCCTCCAACGCGCCCCGCCCGCGAATCGCAGCCTAGCAAAAAATCGAGCCGCGGTGTGCGCCGCGGCTCGATGAGGTTTCGCAATGCTTTACCGCCCGCCTCCGACACAATATCGAAGGCCAGCGGACCAGACGCAGTGGGCTAAAGCGCGCCGCGCTTTAGCGTTTGTTTTTGCGCATGTCTTTGTCCCGAAACCGGTTCCCACTTTCGGGAGACATGCTTTAGTTACGGGCCTTGTCGACCAGCTTGTTCTTGGCGATCCATGGCATCATGCCGCGCAGCTTCTCGCCGACTTCCTCGATCTGATGGCTGTCGTTCATGCGGCGGATGCCCTTGAAGCGCGCCATGCCGGAGCGGTACTCCTGCATCCATTCCGAGGTGAACTTGCCGGTCTGGATGTCGTTGAGCACGCGCTTCATCTCGGCCTTGGTCTCAGCGGTGATGATGCGCGGACCCGACACGTATTCGCCCCACTCGGCGGTGTTCGAGATCGAGTAGTTCATGTTTGCGATGCCGCCCTCGTAGATGAGGTCGACGATCAGCTTCACTTCGTGCAGGCACTCGAAATAGGCCATCTCGGGCGCGTAGCCGGCTTCCACCAGCGTCTCGAAGCCGGCGCGGATGAGCTCGACCAGGCCGCCGCACAGCACGACCTGCTCACCGAAGAGATCCGTTTCGCACTCTTCCTTGAAATTGGTCTCGATGATGCCCGAACGGCCGCCGCCGACGCCGCAGGCGTAGGAGAGGCCGAGGTCGAGTGCGTTGCCCGAGGGATCCTGATGGACGGCGACGAGGCACGGCACGCCGCCACCCTTCTGATATTCGCCGCGCACGGTGTGGCCCGGGCCCTTCGGCGCGATCATCAGCACGTCGACGGTCGCCTTCGGCTCGATCAGGCCGAAATGGACGTTGAGGCCGTGAGCGAAGGCGATCGCCGCGCCGTCGCGGATGTTGGGCGCGATCTCGTTCTTGTAAATGTCGGCCTGCAGTTCGTCGGGCGTGGCCATCATCATCAGGTCGGCCCAGCCGGCGACTTCCGCAACCGTCATGACCTTGAGCCCGTCGGCTTCCACCTTGGCGGCGGTGGGCGAACCGGCCTTGAGGCCGACGGCGATGTCCTTGACGCCCGACTCCTTGAGGTTGAGTGCGTGGGCACGCCCCTGCGAGCCGTAGCCGATGATGGCGACCTTCTTGCCCTTGATGAGATTCAGATCGGCGTCGCGATCGTAATAAACCCGCATTGTCGTTTCCTTCCCTTGCGTTGATCTCAGCCGGCGCTCGCCGCCGGTGTCGGTTTTGCCCCATAGAGAGCGAAGAACTGCCGCGTGGCGCGCGCGGCATCCCGCGCGATCCCCGCCTCAGTCATTTCCAGCCGGTCGCCCAGCAGCAGCCGGATCTGAATGTCGCGGCCGACGAGGCCGAAAAAGGTGCGAAACGCCTCCTCGGCGTCTTCGAAATCGATCAGACCCGCCGTTCGGGCAGCTTCGAGCAGCGGCTTCAGCCGCTCGCCGATGGCGAAACGCCCGTTGGCGAGCACGATGCCGCCAAGATTGCTCTTGGCGGAACCGGCATGAGCCACGGCGACCTGATTGAGCGCGATCGAGGTGGGCGACGAGATCACGCCGAGCCAGTTCACGGCAAACCGCTCGAGGCTCTCGCGCAACGCAGCCGCATCCAGCTTCTGCCGGTCATAATTGCCAGCACGGACCTGGGATGCCTGCCATTTGACGGTGGCGGTAAGCAGGCCGTCGCGGTCGCCGAACCATTTGTAGAGCGTTTCCTTGGAGCAACTCGCACGCCGTGCAACAGCCGTCATGGTCAGCGCGTCGCGCCCTTCCACCAGCAGCGCCAGCACGGCATCGAGCACCTCGCCCTGGCGGGGCGTCAGCGTCTCCTCGTGCTCGATAGCGCTCGTTTCCCGCACCTGATCCGCCTCGTTGCGATGCTGTCGGCAGCGGGCTTCAATCCCAGTACCGTACGTTACGGTTCGGGTCTATCGCCCGAAATCCGGCGGATTGCAAGAGGCCCGAGGCGGGGTTAGGGAAAATTCCTGTCCATGGCGGCACGACCCTGCCCTGCCGGGCTGGACAGCGCATCGCGAACCGGTCAGTCGGCGTCCGCGACCTCGCCGCTCTTACCGCGACGCCAGTAGGCGGCAATGAGATTGCTGCCGCGCGGCAGATCGCATTCCTTGCGCAGGTAGGTGCGTATCTCGCGCGCGGCGGCGTGCTCGCAGCCTGCCCAGATGAAGATCGAGCGGCCGTCTTCGGGCCGTACCAGACCCTTGACCGCATCGGCCAGCAGCCTCGTCGTTCCGGCGGGCCTGCCCTCCCGCGAAAGCCAGCGGAGGTCGAGATCGGCCTTCGTGGTCAGGTGCTGGCGTTCCGCGTCGTCGGCGATCTCGATCAGGGCGACCACCTTGCGGCCGGCCGGCATCTCCTCGAGCGTGCGGCCGATGGCGGGCAAAGCGGTCTCGTCGCCGGCCAGAACGCACCAGTCCGCATCGCGCAGCTCGCCACCGCCCGGTCCGGTCATGCCGACGACATCGCCCGCAGCGGCTTCGGCGGCAAATGTCGCGCCCGGCATCTCGTCGCCCTCGTGCAGAACGAAATCGACATCGATCTCACCTGCCTCGACGTCGATGCGGCGAATGGTATAGACGCGGTTGATCGGTCTCGGACCCTCCGGCCACGCCTGCCGCCCGTCGGCTCCCATGACCGGCCACACGGGTGAGACACCCTTCTTCGGAGCGAGCAGCAGCCGCATATGCAGGCCGCCATAGCTGAAGCGCCGCAAATCGTCGCCGGCAAGCGTCAGCCGGCGCATGCGCGGCGTGACCTGGGCTGCGCGGACAACCCTCATCTCGCGGAAATAGGGCAAGGGCGCGCCTGCGCGGATGCCACCCTGCCAGACAACATCCGGCACGGGGCCATCCGCGAACTCGCCGACATGATCGGTGACGCCCCATTGCAGGAAGGCGAGCGAGGTCTCGTCCGAGGCCTGAACGCGGAACTGCATGGCCTGCGCGATTGCGGTGGCTTCGACGGTGCCGATACCGAAATCCGCGCTCCATCGCTCGTCGGAACCAGATACCGTGCCATGTTCGATGAAATGATCGCGCAGCCGTGCCATCACGTCGAGCGGCGATGCGATGGCAATTGTGGTTTCGGCACGAAGATTGTGTTGCGGGGTCACTGGCTTTCTCCGGCCGGTTCAAGCGTTGCGGGAATGTCTGGTGTCGTGGGGCGCGTGACGAACGCGATGGCGGGTATCGTCGCGAGCGCGATCAGGCCGGCCCCGGCAAAAAAGACGCCGTAGCCGAGATGCTCGGCCACGAAACCGGCGGCAACCCCGCCGGCCATGCTGACGAGAGCATCCATCGACTGGAACAGCGTGAAGTCGACGCCGCCCTGACGCGGGTCGGACCAGTGCATGAACTGCGCATAGAGAGCGACGAAGCCAAGCGCCATGGTGCCCGAGGAACTGGCGACGGCGACGGCGAGCAGCACCGGGAGCGGCAGGTCGATGAACAAGTCACGCGATGCGAAGGTGGCGAGCGCAAGCGCCTGCAGGACCAGCGCGATGACCAGCACGGAACGCGCGCCAAGCATGCGCACCAGCGCCCCGCCAAGAAGTGCGGCACCAAGCCCGACAACCATGCTGCCGGCCCCGTTGAGCAACCCTAGGGTCGCGAGGTCGAGCCCGGCATCGACAAGGAACGGGCCAAGCATCATCAGCGCCGTCTTCTGTGCCACCACATAGAGCGCGGCGGCAAGCAGGCCGCGGCGTATCTCCGGCCGGCGCAGGGCTGCGGCAAGCGACGGCACGTGCGCACGCTCCTCGCTCGCCCCGGCGGCCTGCGAGCGCAGCAGAAACGGCAATCCAAGGACCGCCAGAAGTGCTGCCATCGCCCACATCGCATCGGTCCAGCCGAGGCCGGCCACAAGCAGCAGGAACAGCCCGCCACCGATGGCGGACCCCAGATACGCGCCGCCGACCTGCGCCGCGTTTGCCCAGCCGTGCTGCGAGCGCGGGAGGCTTTCGACCGCGTAGCCGTCGCACGCGATGTCGACGGTGGCCGCGGCGAGGGCAACGATCGTGAGGCAGGCGAGAACGGGCGCCAGCGGGCTCGGCCCGAGCAGGCCAACCACGATCAGGCCCGCGATCGAGATGATGCCACCCACGGCGACGATGACGCCGGAGCGGTTGCGGCCCACCGGCGGCAAGCGATAGCGCTCCACTATCGGCGCCCACAGGAACTTCAAGGCCCACGGCAGCGCGATCAGCGACAGAAGCCCGACATTATCGAGCGACAGGCCCTGATCGCGCAGTACGGCAGGCAGCCCGGTCCACGTCACCCCGCCGATGACGCTTTGCGCGACGTAGAGGCCGCCCACCGCGAACACGACCGCTGCGGGGTTGGCAGACACTGGCGTGCCGTCGGCCATCGGTGTCAGAACCGGTAGCGCAGGCTGCCGAAGACCGAGCGGCCTTCATCCCAGTAGCAGTTGCCGGCGGTGCAGATCTTCTTGCGCTCGTCGAACAGGTTCTTGGCATTGACCTGCAGCAGCAGGCCTTCGAGCTCAGGGTTGCGGACGCCGAAATCGTAGGAGACCGACGCATCGACGAATACGCGGTCATCGTTCTTGAACGAGTTCTGATCGTCGCCAAAGCTCTCGCCGACATATCGCACGCCGGCGCCGAGTCCGAGACCAGCCATCGCACCGTCGCGGAACCGATACTGGCCCCACAGCGAGAAGATGTGGTTGGGCGTCGACGACAGTTCGTTGCCTTCGGTGCCGGCCGCACCCCTTTCGATCTTCATGCGCATGTAGGTGTATGAGCCGACCAGGCTGATGCCATTGTCCAGCGTCGTGGCGGCCTCCAGTTCGAATCCGCGCGAATTCAGGTCGAGCTGGCGCTGGCGCTGGTTGCCGGCATCGTCGAAGGTGCCGTCATAGACGACGCCGTCCATCTGATCGATGTTGAAGACCGAGGCGTTGATGATGGCGTTGTAGTCGGGGATTTCGTATTTGACGCCGATCTCGACCTGCTCGCCCTTGGTCGGTCGCGCGACCCGGCGCTCATTCGTGGCGCTGTCATAGACGAAGCCGATATTGGGCGAGAACGAGGTGGAGTAATTGGCGTAGGGGATGATGCCCCAATCCGTGCGGTAGGAAACGCCGACGCGGCCGGAAAACGCACTGTCCGTCTGCTCGGTCTCGTTGAACAGGTAGTCGACGCTCTGCGTGTCGACCCAGTCGTAGCGGCCGCTGGCGAACAGTGTGAAGTTGTTCCACTGCATCTGGTCATGCACATAAGCACCGATCTGGTGCATTCGCTGGCTGCCGGAGAACGACATCGGCATATTCTCGATGTCCTCGACCGAGACGTATGACGTGGCGTTCTGCGCGTCGTAATCCGTCCAGCTATAGTCCAGCCCGGCAACGGCGACATGGCTGACCGGGCCGGTGTCGAACTCGAACTGGGCCTGATTGTCCACGACAAAATTCTTCGCGTTCTCCTTGTAGTGCCCCCAGTAGCGGGCGAGATCGTCGGGGTCGGACGGATCGACCAGGTAGTGGCCGCTATATTGCAGATCGGCATCCACGGCGTTGAAGCGCAGGTTCTGGCGCACCGTCAGCGTGTCGTTGAAACGATGCTCGAGCTCGTAGCCGATGCGCCCCTGCAAGCCGGTGAAATCGTTCCAGGCCGGATCGCCTTCGTAGAGGTTCGACACCTCGCCGTAGGCTGGGTTGTAGAAGAACGCGGTTCCGCCGGTCACCGCCTGCGAGATTTCGCCCAGAACGGTCAGCTTGGTGCCCTCGTCGGGCTTCCAGGTGACCGCGGGCGCAAGATAGAGCTTGTCGTCGGCGTAGCCCGGAAGATCGGTGTTGGACTTACGCGCAAGCCCGGTCAGGCGGTAGAGCAGCGTGCCGTCCTCATTGGCAGGACCGGACAGGTCGAATGCGGCCTGATAGCGGTCGTTGCCTCCCAGCAGCAACTCGATCTCGCGGAAAGGCTCGTCCTTGGGTCGCTTGGTGACCAGATTGACCAGCCCGCCGGGGCCGCTGATGCCGTAGAGCGACGACGCCGGCCCTTTGAGCACGGTCAGGCCTTCGATGCCGTAGGGCTCAGTCTTGAACCAGGCCGATGGGCCATTGTACTGCCGCAGTCCGTCGCGGAAGATGCCGTTGTAGTAGGACGGGAAGCCGCGCAGCGTAAAGGCGTCGTAGCGGCTGTCGAAACCAAACCCGTTGGGATTGGCGCTTGCCGTGTAGGACAGCGTCTCGTTGAGCGTACGCGGCTTCTGGTCCTCGATCTGGTCCTGCGTGATGACGGAAATGGCCTGCGGAATATCCGCAATCGGCGTATCGACCTTGGTCCCGATCCTGTCCTGCTTGGCGACATAACCCTCCTGCACGAGGATGTCGTTGCTCTCGGACTGAATCTCGATGACGTCGAGAACAGTCGGGGCTTCCTGTGCGAGGCCGACCGTCGGCGCTGCGAGAGCGCTTGCGGCAAGCAGAGCGGCGTTGAAGGTACGGAACGAACGAGCAGACACGACGGCCCCCTTGCGGCGTTGGAGGATTCCTTTCGGGTGCCAAAGAGGCTCCCTGTGCGCGACTGCTATAAAAGATGACTCTATGAGTCAACTTAGCGAATGGCGGGTTATGTCGATTGCAGCGTGGATGACCGATGACCCAGCGGCAGGTCAGGGGCGGTTCCAATCCTTTTCCACCAGACCGATCGGGCCGAAGGGATCAACGATGGTGCCGGCGACCATCGAGGCGAGGATCTGCGGGGCCGGCGGGACCTTTGCAACCGTTGCCACCAGCCGGTCGCGCAGCAGCGGCAGCATGACCGAATCCGACTGATAAAAGGGCGTGAAGGCCGCCGAGAGCGCCTGGAAAACCCGCACATGCAGCCTGCGGGATCGGGCATAGGCTTCGAGCGCCGTTTCGAGATCGGGCGACCGCTCCAGCGCCCTTGCGAGTCCGGCCGCGTCGAGCAGTGCCATGTTGGCGCCCTGCCCGAGCTGCGGGCTGGTCGAATGCGCTGCATCACCGATCACGGCAAGCCGGCGGCCTGCCGGCATCTTCAACGTATGGTGGCCGTAGCGCGCCAGCGTCAACTGCGAGAAGTCGGCGATCTGGTCTAGATAGGCCGAGGTTTCCGGCCAAAGCCCGGCGACGCGCTCCTTCCACGTATCGAGCCCGGCGGCGATTACCGCATCCGCGTCGTCCGGCTTGAGGCTCCAGAAGAAGGCCGCTTGTCCTTTGCCGCCCGGCTCGGCGCTGCCGATCGGCAGCACACCGATCATGACGCTGGCGCGGCGGTAGCGCTGCGTCAGCGCGTTGGCGTCGAAGCCCTCGCCGACCCAGTCGAGCGTCGCCCAGAATGCGCCGTAGGTGAGCGGACGCCTGGTTGCATGCCGAACCGAGAAGGCGGCGAGCGGGGAGCGAGCGCCGCTGGCATCGACCACAAGGTCGAAGCGACCGATGTCACGACCGCTCGCGCCCTTGAGCGTCGCATGAGCGGAGCCCGCATTCAGCGCCACGATCTCGCTGCCGGTCTCGATGGCGATGCCTTGCGTCTCGACGGCGCGATGCAGGACGCCGAACAGGGCCGCGCGATGGACGGCGAGGCCGAACCGGCCCTTGCGCTGGGCGTCATAGCGTACATCCAGCACGGTGCGGCCGCTTTTTGCATCGCTGCCGAGGAGGCGATCTATGCGGCTGCCGCGCGTCATAATTTCGGGCAGCAGGCCGAGTCGATCGAGCACGGTGAGGCCCGTCGGCTGCAGGATCAGGCCAGAGCCGAGCGGCTTCGGTGTGTCGAAGCGCTCGAAGACGGTGACGCGGTGGCCGGCGCGATGAAGGAACAGCGCCGCAGCAAGCCCGGCCGGCCCCGCACCGGCAATTGCAATATCGAGTGATTTCAAATGCTGCCCTGCCCCGCCGGCCTTCAGTCTTCCGCCGCGTCGAACTCCACCCGTGCCGCACGTACCTGCTGGTGATTGTTCTCGGCCCAATGGAACAGGTGCTCGATCGCGCCGTACATCGAGCGACCGAGATCCGTCAGGCTGTACTCGACGCTGGGCGGCTTGGTTGGAAAGACTTCGCGGCTGACATAGCCGTCGCGCTGGAGATCGCGCAAGGTCTGGGTGAGCATGCGCTGCGAAATGTCAGGCACGAGCCGTCGAAGCTCGCCGAAGCGGTACGGACGCTCCGCAAGAGCCATCAGCAGCAAGGCGCTCCACTTGCCGGAAATGTTCTGCACGACTGTGCGGATCGGGCAGTTGTCGAGCCCGCCATTGCCAACATTGGCGCGGTAGATCTCGATCTTGCGGCGCGCCGAAACAACCGTCGTGTCCATGGGTGGTTCCTTCCAGGTTACCAGCAGAGCCGAAACTGCCTCCTTTACGGGACGCGGTCAATCTACAATGTAGTGCTGGTCTCAAAATGAGAGCGACAACGCAACCAGCAGAGTTACCGCCATGTCCAACACGATCCTTGTCACCGGCGCATCGGGCCATCTCGGCCGGGCCGTCATCAGACACCTCCTCGAAAGCCAGGGTGTCGAGCCCTCGCGCATCATCGCGGGTACGCGCGACCCGCAGAAACTGGCCGGCCTCGCCGCGAAAGGCGTGACCGCTCGCCATATCGATTTCGGCGATGCCACAAGCCTGGAAAGCGGCTTTGCCGGCGGCGGCACGGTTCTCGTCATCTCCACCGACGCGCTGGATGGCGCCGGGACGCGGCTACGCCAGCATAAGGTGGCAATTGCCGCAGCCGCAAAGGCCGGCGTCGGGCGCATCGCCTATACGTCGCTTCCCAAGGCAGAGAGTTCGCATGTCAGCTTTGCTCCGGATCATCATCAGTCCGAAGAAGCGGTGAAAGCCACCGGCCTTCCCCACCTGATCTTCCGCAACAGCTGGTATCAGGAAAACCTGCAGATGAGCCTGCCGCAAGCCGCGGCCAGCGGCCAGTGGTTCACCTCCGCAGGGAATGGGCGCACGGCTTTCGTCGCCCGCGACGACATCGCCGCGGCCATCGCAGCAGCACTCGCCAACCCGCCCGAAGGCAGCGTCACCTACACGCTGACAGGCGACGAGGCCTTCACCAACGCAGAAATCGCTGCGCTGGCATCGGATGTCATCGACAAGCCGATCACGGTCGTCGACGTGAGCGACGGGCAACTGGCGGAGGGGATGAAGGCCGCCGGCGTGCCGGAGCCGGTCATACCGACGCTCGTCTCCTTCGACGTGGCTACACGGGAAGGTGATCTTGAGGCAATCACCACGGATGTCGAACGCCTGTCGGGCAGGAAGCCGCGAGCGCTGCGGGACTTCCTTGCTGCGAACAAGGCCGCACTGGCCGGCTGAAATGACGAGGCGGCGCGGAATTCGCGCCGCCCCGTCCCTTAGAGCGTAACCTGTGTACCTATCTCGACCACGCGGCCGGTGGGGATCTGGAAATATGCGCTGGCATCGCTGGCGTTTCGAGCCAGCACGATGAACAGCTTGTCCCGCCAGCGCGCCACGAAAGAGCGGCGCGCGATCTTGAGCGACCGACGCGACACGAAAAACGAAGTCGACATGATGTCGAACTTCCAGCCCAGCTTGCGGCAGACCGCGAGCGCCTTCGGCACGTTCGGCTGCTCCATGTAGCCGAACCGCAGCACGACTCTCATGAACAGGTCGTTGATCGGGGTGATCTGCGCGCGTGCTTCTTCGGCAACATAGGGTTCCTCAGTCATTTCCACGGTCAGGATGGCGTTCTTCTCATGCAGCACGTGATAGTGCTTGAGGCTGTGCATCAGGGCCGTCGGCGCGCTTTCCGGGTCGCTCGTCAGGAACACCGCCGTGCCGGCGACAAGATGCGGCGGCTTGGCGGCCAGGTTATCGGTGAGCAGCGCAAGGGGGATTTCCGTCTTGCGGGTCTTGCGGAAAAGCAGCCTGCTGCCCTTGCGCCAGGTCATCATCATAACCGCAAGCGCCGCCGCCACCGCGACCGACACCCAGCCGCCATCAGCGAATTTCTGTGCGTTGGCCCACAGGAAGGTTAGGTCGAGCAGCAGGAAGGGGGTGACCACCAGCGCTGCCAGCAGGGCAGGCCGGTGCCACGTGCGCCAGAAGACGAAGAACAGCAGCAACGCCGTCACCACCATCTCGCCGGCAACCGATATGCCGTAGGCAGAGGCCAGCGCTTCCGACGAGCCGAACTCTGCGACGAGAATGAACACGCCGACGAGAAGCAGGAGATTGACCTGCGGCATGTAAATCTGGCCGGACTGGGTCTCTGACGTATGCTGAACCTCAAGACGTGGCAGAAGTTGAAGCTGGACCGCCTGCCGGGCCAGCGAAAAGGCACCGGTTATCACGGCCTGGCTGGCAATGACTGTCGCCATAGTCGCGAGGACGACCATCGGCAGCGTCGCCCATGACGGAACCATCTGGAACAGAGGCTGCCCCACCAAGCCGCCATGCGAGATCACATATGCGCCCTGCCCGAAATAGTTGATCAGCAAGGCGGGAAAGACGAGGGCGAACCACGCCAGCATGATCGGCCTGCGGCCGAAATGGCCGAGATCGGCATAAATCGCCTCAGCGCCCGTGACGGCGAGGAACGCAGCGCCCATAACGGCCAGGGAAACACCACTGTGGTCGATCAGGAACAGAACGGCATAGCTCGGGTCGAGCGCGGCCAGTACCGACGGATGCTCCGTAAGCTCAACCGCACCCGACACGGCGAGCGTGGCAAACCATGTCGCGGTTACGGGACCGAACACGCTCGCAACCCCTGCCGTGCCGAAACGCTGGACGGCGAAGAGCGCCAGCAGGATCGCCAACGTGATGGCAACCACGTAATCAGAGAAGGCAGGGGTGACGACTTCTAGCCCCTCGACAGCCGAGAGCACGGAGATAGCGGGCGTAATGATCGCATCGCCGAAGAAGAGCGCGGCGCCAACCATGCCGAGAAAAAGAACTGCCGGCGCATAGCGGCCGGCATCGCGCCTGGCCAACGCCATCAGGGAAAGCGTGCCGCCTTCGTTGTCGTTGTCGGCGCGAAGCACGAAAAGCACGTATTTCACCGAGACGATGAGCGTCAGTGACCAGACGATGATCGAAAGGATGCCGAGCATTTCGGCTTCCGTGGGTGGACGGTCTCCGGCTACGGCGCGGGTCGCCTCGCGCAGCGCGTAGATGGGACTGGTGCCGATGTCGCCATAGACGACGCCGATCGCGCCCAGTGCAAGGGCGGCGGTCGTTTGTGAGGTTTTGTGAGGGGTTTTTCGGCCGCCTTTGGCGGCCCACTGGTCTGCGTCGGCAGAACCTTCTGCATTATCGTGCATGTCTTGCCCTCCTTCAAAGGACGGGCGCGGTTTTTACTCCTGTTGCGGTGCAACAACAAATGCTGCTTTGCGGGGACTCCCCTGGCCCGCCATGCGCGAGACGCAGGGCTACCAGCCGCTCGCAGTCAGGAAACGGCGCACGGTTCCAGCCATGCCATGCTCCAGCGCGTCGGCCGTCAGGCCATGGCCGATCGACACTTCGGCCAGATGTGGAATGCGCCGGACCAACGGCGGCAGGTTGGCCACGGTCAGGTCGTGGCCGGCATTGACATCGAGGCCGGCAGCTCTGGCGAGCTCGGCCGTTTTGCCGAGTCTTTCCAGTTCCATGGCGGCTTTTTCTGCATCGTCATGGCAACCGCCATAGGGGCCGGTGTAGAGTTCGATACGATCCGCACCGGTCGCCTTTGCCGCTGCGATCTGCTCCTCGGACGCGTCGGGATCGCAAAAGAGCGAAATGCGCGCGCCGGTCTTCTTCAGACGAGTGACGATCGCCTTGAGCATGTCGCGATTGGCGACGAAGTCCCAGCCATGGTCCGAGGTCGGCTGCTCCGGATCGTCCGGCACGAGCGTCACCTGCTCGGGCTCGGCGGCCTCCACCAGTGCCAGAAAATCGCCTGTCGGATAACCTTCGATGTTGAACTCGGCCGCAGGAAACTCGTCGTCGATCAGCGCCCGCAGCTCCGGCAGGTCTGAATTGCGCGTGTGGCGCTGATCGGGCCTCGGATGTACGGTCAGCCCGTGCGCGCCGGCGGCGAGCGCGATGCGACCCAGCCCGGTCACGCTCGGCCACGGCAGGTCGCGCCGGTTTCTCAACAGGGCGATGGCATTCAGGTTGACGGAAAGCTTTGCAGGCATTGCTTGGCGGTCTTCTGGTTAAACGGTCGCGTCATCCTATATCCATTTGATGAGGAACAGACATCGGGTTTCGTGTGTTCCAGACCAAACTGCACGCGGAACGAAAGGAGCAAACATGCGGCCATTGGAACGGGTTCCGGCTGTCCGGCGTCTGGAAACGGACAAATCGAGCGTTTTCGCCATCGAGATCACCGGCGAATTCACATCCGCCGACGCTGAAAATCTATGCGGCCTGCTGGAAGGCGCCTTTGCGATTCACCCGACACTCGACCTGCTGGTGCGCCTCGTGGAGCTTCAGGAAGTGGACACTGCCGATCTTTCGCCGGAGACGAGCAGTTTCATGAAGGAACACGTCGCCCAGCATGTCGGGCGCTGTGCGATCATCGACGACGGCGGCTGGGCGGACCGCGTGACGCGGCTCTTCGACCCCGGCGACGGCATCGAGACGCGTCATTTCGCAACCGATGACGAGCCTGAGGCATGGCGGTGGCTCGGCGCGAACGAGATCGAAGAAAACATCTAGCGGCGCACTACCGCCGACGAACCGTCACATTGTTTACACCGCGGGCGTGCAGGTGAGCGCACCATGACCCATCTGCGCATTCTCGATTCGATCACCGACCGTGGCGACCCTCGCCGCCCCAACGAAGACGCAAGCGGAGGTGCGGCAAACTGCGCCTTCGTCATCGACGGGGCGACCGGCCTTGGCGAGAACATCATCGACGAGGCCGAATCGGATGCGGCGTGGCTGGCGAAGTTCGCAGCCGTAACCTTCGAGGAAGACGCGCTGGCCTGCTGCGCGGTGGCCAAGAGCGTCCGCAAGATCAATGAGCGCGTGTCGCGTATCATCGGCGACCTTGCTGGCTCCATGCCGGTCGATCTCTGGAACCTGCCCTGCGCCGGTTTCCAGATGATCCGGGTCGAGAAAGACGGCATCGTGAGCCATGGCCTCGGTGATTGCCGGCTGTTCCTGCAGGACGCGGCCGGCGCAACGCACGCCCTGAGCGCTATCGAAGGCGGCGCGGCGGCGGAGAACGAGGAGGCAAAGCGCGCCGTGGCCCATGCCGGCGGCCTGACCAAGTTCAGGTCGCTGTCGACCGAGCCCGAAATCCGCGCCGAACTGCGCCGTCGCCGGGCGCTCTATAACACCGATGGCGGGCCGGTCTGGACGCTGGGCGCCAACCCGGAAGCCGCTTCCCACATCGTCTCGCAGCCCCTGCCCGCTACGCTGCCGGCTCGCGGCCTGCTCTGTACCGACGGCTTCGCTGCGCTGGTGGACCTTTACGGGCGCTATGACGCCGCATCGCTGATCGAGCGCGCACGCACGGATGGGCTGGTGCCGCTGCTGGCCGAACTGCGCACGATCGAGCAGCGCGAAGACCCGGACGGGCAGGCCTATCCGCGCTTCAAGGTTTCGGACGACGCCACGGCCGTGCTGTTCGAAATCGTGGAGGATCGCGCGGTCAGCGGACGACGGTAAGCCGCTCGGCCGCGCGCGTGATCGCCGTATAGAGCCAGCGCTGGCGCGTGTCCTTGAAGGCGTAGCTTTCATCGAAGAGCACGACCTCGTCCCACTGCGAGCCCTGCGCCTTGTGCACGGTCAGCGCGTAGCCGTAGTCGAAATCGTCGAAACGCCTCTTCTGCTGCCAGGGAATGTCGGCGTCCGGGTCTTCGAAGGCCGCCTTGAGCAGCTTGATCTTGGACACGCCGCGATCGGGATCGTCCTCCTCGGGCGAGACGAGCAGGTTGATGCCGGGCTTAACGGTCTCGCGCGACGAGGTCATCACCTTCCACAGGGAGCCGTTCAGCAGGCCCTTGGCGGGATCGTTGCGCAGGCAGACGAGCTTGTCGCCGGCCTGCGGGTAGGATGCGTCGAAACCTTTCAGCTCGCGCAGGCGCTGGTTGTAGCGGCGACGGGTGCGGTTGGTGCCGACAAGAACCTGGTCCGCCGCCAGAACGAGGTCCTGGTTCACCTCGTCACGGCCGATCACCTTTGCCGTGCCGTAGTCGCCCTTCATGAATTCGCGGCCTTCGCGCACGTCCAGCGCCAGCCGGATGATCGGGTTGTCGCGCGCCTGCCGGTGGATTTCCGTCAGCAGGTGGTCCGGCTCGTGCTCGGTGAAGAAGCCGCCACCGGAAATCGGCGGCAACTGCGCGGGGTCGCCCAGAACGAGGATCGGCGTGCCGAAGCTCATCAGGTCGCGGCCGAGCTGTTCGTCGACCATCGAGCACTCGTCTACGACGACAAGGGCGGCCTTGGCGATGGGGCTCTGGCGGTTGAGCGAGAAGGTGGGATTGATGGAGGTCTTGCCGGTGGTTTCGTCCTCGACCGCCTCCTCGCCGCGCGGGCGGTAGATCAGCGAATGAATTGTTCGGGCGTTGGTCGCGCCCTTGGCGCGCAGCACCTGCGCGGCCTTGCCGGTGAAGGCCGCGAACTGCACCTGCCCGTCGACATGCTCGGCGAAATAGCGCGCCAGCGTCGTCTTGCCGGTGCCGGCATAGCCGAACAGGCGAAAGAGCGGCTTCTGCCCCTCCTTCAGCCAGCGTGCCACGGCGCGGAGTGCCTCGTCCTGTTGCGGTGAGAACTGCATCGCGCGTTAGTGCGGGATTCGCAGGACGGGGGCAATACCGGGCAGGCTCTTGATGCATCAAGTGCTGACAGTATGGTCGGCGCATCCATTGACGAGTCGAGGCCTTCCATTGCGCCTGATCTGCCTGAACGGATGGGGCGGAAAGCTCCACGAAACGCTGCTCGCCTTCCTTGCGGAAGCCGATCCGGACGTGCTGTGCCTGCAGGAAGTGGTGCACACGCCATCCACCAACCGCGGCTGGCTCACCTATCGCGACGGCGGGACGGACCTGCCGCAGCGCGCGAACTTCTTTGCCGAGGTGAGTAGCGCCCTGCGCGGCCATGCGGCGACCTTCTGCCCTGCTGCTCGCGGCGACCTTTGGAACGGTGAGCAGCGCTATCCGTCCTTCTGGGGGCTTGCGACATTCGTACGTGCGACCGTACCGATTATCGGTCAGCAGCAGGGTTTCGTGCATGGCGCATTCTCGCCGCACGGTTATGGCGAGCATCCGCGCTCGCGCAGCGCCCATGCGGTGCGGCTTTACGATCCGGAAGCCGATCATCCGGTGACGATCGCCCATATGCACGGGTTGCGCGACCCCACTGGCAAGCACGACACGCCCGCGCGTGCTGCGCAGGCCGCGGGGCTGCTCGAACTGACACGATCCGTCGCTGAGGACGGAGACCCAATTATCGTCTGCGGTGACTTTAACGTGCTTCCGGACAGCCAAACCTTCGCGGTGCTGCGCAGGTTTGGCCTTGCTGATCTCGTGACGGCGCGCGGCTTCACCGATACGCGGACGTCGTACTACACCAAAGCCGGCCGCTATGCAGATTACATGCTCGTCAACGATGCGGTGAAGGTGCTGTCGTTCGATGTCCTCGCCGAACCGGAGGTCTCGGATCACCGGCCGCTGCTGCTGGAGTTTGTCTGACAGCCCAGCACGTGAGCAGGTCAGGGGCCACCCGAAGGATCGTTGGCGAGCAGGATGGGGCTGCCGTGGGGCGTGGCGTGGGCTGCGCGCTGCCAGGCATCGGCCAGTTCCTCTACCTGCGCCGGCAGCGCGATGCCCTTGCGACCCAGCAGCGCTTCGAGTGCTGCCAGCCAGTGCTCGTAGTAGTCGTGGCCATCCGGGGCAGCATCGGCGCGGTGGACTTCGGCGCCGAGCGCTTCGGCCCATTCACCCCATGTAAAGACGCCGCGCTCATGCAGCGCAACGACAAGCGCGAAGGCCTGCGCCTGCCATGGCGCGTCGAAAGGCTTCGGGTCGGCCGGCGACGCGTCAGGCCGGTTCAAGATAGCTCTCCCAGGCGTCGACCGAAACGGTCAGAGTCGGATCGGCTGCGTCGCCCCAAAGCTCCGGCCCGGTGAAGACAACCGTGTAGAGCCGTTCCGGGTTCTCGCCTTGACCATGCGCATTGGTGTCGGGCAGCACGAAGCCGCCATGCATCGCCTCAATCACGCCCGTCCTGCCGCGCGCATAGCGCGGCAGACGTGTATGGCCGGTCGGGTGCATGTTGCGGGCGCGCACGCGTTGGCCGACGGAAAAGCGCGGCTCGGCGGCGACCGGCCGGTCGCACGGGCCGCCCCGCGCCAGAACCGCAGACACGTCGGCTGCCTTCAGCACCCTGCGCGGCGGGGTGCCTGCTTCGAGTGCAGCACCCGCAGCCAACTCGGCATCGGTGACGAAGCCGTGACGCTTCAACAGCGTCTCCAGCGCCCTCGTCCATATCTCGTAGTAGCTGGAGCCGTAATAGACCGCCGGATGCAGGGATTCGCGCGCGTGGCGGCTCTCGTCGATGTTCCAGTGGCCCATCGCGCCAGCGCAAAGCGTGACGCCCAGCGCGCGCTTTTCCCAATCGGCGTGGAAGAACGGCTCGTCTGTCTCGGGCGCGACCAGCCCGAAACCCATCTGGCCGCCGAGATCGTGGGGACCGTTCATGCCGCCTCCACAGCGGTCGCGAGACCGGTTCCGATCATTGAATCGCGCGTCACGAGGCCGGCAAGCTGCTCCTCGCTCCAGCCCTCCGAGCCAGCCGGGCGCAGCGGGACGACCAGATAACGGAGTTCGGCCGTGGAATCCCACACACGGACCTGCGCCCGAGGGGCGAGCGCCAGCCCGAACTCGGCCAGCACCCCGCGCGGATCGATGACCGCGCGGCTGCGATAGGGCGGCGACTTGTACCAGACCGGCGGCAGGCCAAGCACCGACCACGGATAGCAGGAACAGAGTGTGCAGACGACGAGGTTGTGGGTGTCGGGCGTGTTGAACACGGCCTGCATGTGCTCGCCCTGCCGGCCGGTGAAGCCCAGTTCGGCGATGGCCGCCGTCGCATCGCGTTTCAGCCAGTCGGCATAGGCCGGATCGGCCCAAGCCTTCGCCACCACCGCCGCGCCGTTTCGGGGGCCGACCTTCGTCTCGTAGGTCTCGACGATGGCGTCGATCGCGGCCGGATCGACGAGGCCCTTGCGGGTCAGGATCGTCTCAAGCGCCCTCACCCGGGCATCCATCGGGTCGAGATGATTGTCGTGGTGATGGTGATCGTGGTGGTCGTGTCCCTGGCCGCTCATTGCATTCCCGTCTTATCCGCCGGCATTGGGATTGCGGGCGTAGCCCGGCCCAACGGTGAGCGGCGCATCAGGCACCACCGCATCGCTGACCTGGCTGGTGAACTGCATGTCATCCTGCCACAGCAGGTGCTTTTCATCGCGATCGAAAACGCGGATCGCCACGTTGTAGGGCTTGCCAGCCTCGACACCGCGCACGGAGGGTGAACGCATGGCAAACTTCGCCATCTCCGACCCGCCGATGCGCTGGCGCACGGTATGCATCGTGCCGCCAGCCGGGTCCTCGAATTCAGCCTCGACGATGGTGCCCGTCGGCAGCGGCTTCTGCACGATCGCGGTGAAGCCGTAGTACACGTCGGAAACACGGTAGTTGAAGATGAAGCCGCCGCCGACGATGCGCAGATAGGGTTTGTCGGCAGGATCCTCCCGGGTCAGCCAGCCGAGCGCGAACAGCGGCACCAGCAGCACCACGGCCACCAGCACCAGTCCTTTAAGCGAGACGAGCTTCTCAATCATGCCCGAGACCCTAGCAGCAGCGATTTGCCCCGTCGATTACCCAGCGTCAGGGCAATCGTTAGCGCAGCATCGGCCACAGGCTGACCGCCAGCGCCACGCCCATGGCGATGTTGAACCACTTCAAACGGACCGGATCGGCGAGGAAACCGCGCAGCGCCATGCCAAAGCCGGCCCAGGTCGAGACGCTCGGCAGATTCACCAGCGCGAAGGCGAGCGCAACGACCAGCACCGACAGGAACGGCGCCGCCGGGTCCGAATAGACCGCCATCGCGGTGACGGCCATCACCCACGCCTTGGGATTGACCCACTGGAAAGCCGCAGCCTCCAGGAACGTCATCGGCCGCGCCGCCTTGCCGTCCTTTTCCGACAGTGAACGCGACATGGCGATACGCCAGGCGAGATAGAGGAGATAGGCGCCGCCGGCGAGCTTGAGCGCAAGATGAAGCGACGGATAGGCCGTCAGCAACGCACCGAGCCCGAAGCCGACGCCCAGCAGCAGCGACAGAAAGCCGCCACCGATGCCGAGCATATGCGGGATGGTGCGCCGGAAGCCGAAATTGACGCCGGACGCCAGCAGCATGAAGTTGTTAGGGCCCGGCGTGATCGACGTCACAAAGGCGAAGACGACCAGCGCAAGCAAAAGGTCGGTGGACATGGGGCGTTTCCCAAGGGCGTTTTAAGTCAATATTACTGACCTAAAACAGCAACTCCAAGCGCATTGTTGTCCCGGTGACAATTCAAGCAAACCGCTCCGACGATCACCGCAGGCGCCCGCTACATGCCCTGCGGACCGCGGTTCATGGCGGCTACGCCGGTGCGGCAGACCTCGACAAGGCCGAGCGGCTGCATGATGGCGATGAACTGCTCGATCTTGGACACACGGCCGGTGATCTCGAAGATGAAATGGCCTGTGTTTGCATCGATCACGTTGGCGCGAAACGCTTCGGCCAGCCGCAGCGCCTCTACCCGCGCATTGCCGGTGCCGGCCACCTTGACCAGCGCAAGCTCGCGCTCCAGCGGGCGCTCCTGCCCAAGTTCACGCGCGATGACCGTCAGGTCGTTGACGCGATGCACCGGCACGATGCGCTCGAGCTGGTGCTTGATCTGCTCCAGCACGTGCGGCGTGCCACGCGTCACGATCGTTATGCGCGACAGGTGCTTCTCATGCTCGGTCTCCGACACGGTCAGGCTGTCGATGTTGTAGCCGCGGCCAGAGAACAGACCAATGACGCGGGCAAGCGTGCCGGGCTCGTTATCTACGAGCATGGAAAGCGTGTGCTTTTCCGCACTCTCGGTTTCCTTGGCGATGAAATAGGCGGAGCCGGTGGGCTGAAGCTGGGCGTTCATGACTGTTTCCGAATTTGAAGTTTCATTCTATGCCGCGATCACTGGAACACTGCTTGCCAAGCGTTTGGACTTGCGGCGAAAACCGGTGTCGAATGTGGCGAAGGCATCGTTGCCGGCTGCGGCGTACAGATGCATGGCGTCCGCGAAGTCGAGCCCGGCCTGGTGGGCCAGGATGCAGTTTGCGACCCGCCCGCGGTCCGCGAAGAAGATGTTCTCGGTCGCCACGAGCACGGCGAATATCCCGCCGATGTCTTCCCGGGCGACATTCATGACGCTGCGCATCAGCCACTCCGTCTCCAAAAGGACCGTATCTGCGATGAAAATCTCTTCGTCGGTCAAGAGCTTCTGCGCACGTTTCGACTGATCCGACCCGTCGTCAACCAACGCCCGGGCGAGGACATTGGTGTCAACGGCGAGTGGCATCGAACCGTCTGGCCGCCTCGGCCATCATCGCGCGATCGATCTCGGCATCCGTGGGAAACGGCCGGTCGACCTTCAGCACGTGCTTGAGGAACGCGCCTCTGGGTTGAAGCGGGAATCTCGGATCCAACTTCTCGACCGGCTGCACGAAGAATCCCTTTCCCTTGCGGATGAACTCGACTTCGCTGCCTTCGCCAAGGCCTAGCTCGTCGCGAACCGCCTTCGGTACGACGATCTGACCCTTGCTCGAGATTTTTGCCCGCGCGTTCATCGCGTTGCTCCAGGTAAGATGCGGTAAGACGAATATACGCCTTACCGCGTCTTACTTCAATTGTAGGTCAAACCAGTTCCCTGCCCTTGGCGTCGATGGCGTTGGCGACGGCTTCGTCGGTCGCCTCGTCAGGCAGGAGCATCTCGTTGTGGGCCTTGCCGGAGGGGATCATCGGGAAGCAGTTGGCGAGTGCTGCCACGCGGCAGTCGAACAGGACCGGCTTCTTCACGTCGATCATCTCCTGGATCGCGGCGTCGAGGTCACCCGGCTTCTCGCACCGGATGCCGTGCGCCCCGAAGGCCTGCGCCATCAGCACGAAATCGGGCATCGCCTCGGTGTAGGAGTGCGACAGGCGGTTGCCGTGGAGCAATTGCTGCCACTGGCGCACCATGCCCATATACTGGTTGTTGAGGATGAAGATCTTGATCGGCGCCTCGTACTGAACCGCGGTCGACATCTCCTGCATCGTCATCTGCACCGACGCGTCGCCGGCGATGTCGATGACGAGCGCGTCGGGATGCGCGATCTGCACGCCGAGCGCTGCCGGGAGGCCATAACCCATGGTGCCGAGGCCGCCCGACGTCATCCAGCGGTTCGGCTTCTCGAAGCCGTAATGCTGGGCGGCCCACATCTGGTGCTGGCCGACCTCGGTGGTGATGTAGGTGTCACGGTCCTTCGTCAGTTCGTAGAGCCGCTGGATCGCGTATTGCGGCATGATCACGTCGTCGCTGCTGCGGTAGGCGAGCGAGTCCCGCGAGCGCCAGCGCGCGATCTGCCCCCACCACGGGTGCAAAGCCGATTTCTCGGGCTTCACCGTGGCGCGCCACAGCCGGACCAAATCCTCCAGCACCCGGCCGACATCGCCGAGGATCGGGATGTCGACATGGACGTTCTTGTTCAGCGATGACGGGTCGACGTCGATATGGATTTTCTTCGAGTTGGGCGAGAACGCGTCCAGCCTGCCGGTAATGCGGTCGTCGAAACGCGCGCCGAGGCAGATCATCACGTCGCAGTCGTGCATGACCATGTTGGCTTCGTAGGTGCCATGCATACCAAGCATGCCGAGCCAGTTCTTGCCCGAAGCCGGATAGGCGCCGAGCCCCATCAGCGTGGAGGTGATCGGGAAGCCAGTGAGGTCGACGAGTTCGCGCAGCAGGTGGCTGGCCTCGGGGCCCGAGTTCACCACGCCGCCGCCGGAATAGATCACGGGCCGCTTGGCGCCCGCCATCAATGCGACCGCCTGCTTGATGGCCTCGATGTCGCCCTGCACCTTGGGGCTGTAGGATGTACGCGGGGCCTGCTGCGGCGGCGTGTAGATGCCCTTGGCGAACTGGACGTCCTTGGGAATGTCGACTACCACGGGACCGGGGCGACCAGTCGTGGCGACATGGAACGCTTCGTGGATGATGCGCGACAGATCGTTGACGTCCTTCACCAGCCAGTTGTGCTTGGTGCAGGGTCGCGTGATGCCGACGGTGTCGCATTCCTGGAACGCGTCGGAGCCGATGAGCGTCGTCGGAACCTGGCCGGTGATGCAGACCAGCGGGATCGAATCCATCAACGCGTCCTGCAGCGGCGTCACCGCATTGGTCGCGCCGGGGCCGGAGGTGACGAGGAAAACGCCAGCCTTGCCGGTCGAGCGTGCATAGCCTTCCGCCGCGTGGCCTGCGCCCTGCTCGTGGCGCACGAGAACGTGCTGGATATCGTCCTGCTGGAAAAGCTCGTCGTAGATCGGAAGGACCGCACCGCCCGGATAGCCGAAGATGTGCTCGACGCCATTGTCCCTCAGCGCCTGCACCACCATCTCCGCGCCGCTCATCTCGCGCCTGCCGGCGTCACTTCCTGCGTTGCTCATCGGTCTCTTCCTGTCTTCGCGTATCGCGCCAATGGTCGTTTATCGGTCTTGCGGGCAATAAAAAAGGCCCCCTGAGGAGCCTATGTTTCGCGCATGGGAGCTTCCGCCCGGCGGTTACACCGCCTTGCCCATGCGCCTTCCTACGAGAATGATCGCTATATTTGTCATTGGAGCAGACATTAATTGCGCAATCCGATGACTGTCAATCGGAAATCCGGCATGGTCGTGCATCCTGGAGGGCGCCACCATGCGCAAATGGCTTCTGATCGTGCCAACTGTCCTGCTTCCCGGCTGCGGCGAGCCGGCAACCGAGGCCGACAGGGCCGCATTGACGGCAATCTGGCTGCCCGACGACGGATCCGGCCGCAATGTCGAGTTCAAGGCCGACGGCGTCTTCGATTACCAGTACGACAGAGGCTACATGCTTCGCCTCGACTGGAAGCTCGCCAGCAAGGGACGTGTCGCGCTGACATCGGGCAATGGCGTGACGGTCAGCTGCAACTACACGATCACCGATGCCAGCCTGGCCATCGACAACGGTTCGGGAGCGGCCTGCGTGAGCCCAGGCGTCACGCCACCCTCGCCCATGCCCACTAAGTTCAAACGCGCCGGTTAAGCTTAACGTCCTCTCAACCATGCAGCCACACCGCCGCTTAACCGTCCTGCTGCTAAGTTGGGAGGATTGTAAGCGGGGAAGTGTGTGATCAATGTTCGTTGAACGCGCGGAGATCGGCGAGGCAACGAGCCAGGAACGGCGCGACGGTTCGCAATCGGATTCGCGTGTTCTGGGGCGTGTCGTCCAGTGCGACGGCGCGCGCGCGATGCTGGCCGCCTACGCTTCCGACGGCAGCGAAGCGATGCAAGGCCTCTGGACGGTCGGCCGCATGATCTCCATCAACCTCGGCAACATCCGCACGGTGGGCCTCGTCTATCGCATCGAGACGCCGGTCGGTACCTGGAGCGAGAACGAGCCGAACCCGATCAACGTTCATGTCGAACTCGTGGGCGAGGTGCGCGACACCGAAGACGGCAAGCCAGTCTTCGACCGCGGCATCACCACCTATCCGCATATCGGCGCGATCTCGCACCGCATCCGCGCACGCGACCTCGCGGCAGTCTACGATCTCGCAGGCCGCCGCACGTTGACGATCGGCCAGTTGTCGCAGGACACGGCGATCGACGCTCGCATCGCGATCGACGACACGCTCAACCGCCACTTCGCCGTCGTCGGCACAACCGGCGTGGGCAAGTCGACGGCGGTGTCGCTGTTGTTGCGCAAGGCGATCGAGGCAAGGCCGGACCTGCGCGTGCTGATCCTCGACCCGCACAACGAATTTTCCTCTGCATTTCCGGATCGCTCGATCCGCATCGACACGACGACGCTGGACCTGCCGTTCTGGCTGTTTCGCCTCGAGGAACTGGTGGAGGTCCTGTTCCGCGGCCGCGACTCGGTGCCGGAAGAAGTAGACCTCCTGCGCGATCTGGTGCCGCTCGCCAAGCAGCTTTACCGCAGTTCGGGTCAGGCGGGGCTCATGCGCAGGGCCGCCGACGCCAATGCGCTTACCGCCGATACGCCCGTCCCCTATCGCATTGCAGATGTACTGCGCATCATCGACGAGCGCATGGGCATGCTGGAGACGAAGAACGACCGCCCGTTCTACCGCGCGCTACGCGCCCGCATCGACGCAGCGCTGAACGATCCCCGCTACAGGTTCATGTTCGGCTCGCGGCTGATCGACGACAATATTCACGAAACCATCGGCCGCATCTTCCGCGTGCCGCACGAAGGCCGGCCGATCACCTGTTTCGAGCTGGCCGGCATGCCTTCGGAAGTCGTCAATTCGGTCTGCTCGGTTCTGGCGCGGCTTGCCTTCGACCTGGCGCTGAACAGCCATGGACGGCTCAAGCTGCTGGTCCTGTGCGAGGAAGCGCACCGTTACATGCCTGCTGACAGCCGGCTGGGCTTTGCGCCGACACGGCATGCGCTTTCGCGGATTGCCAAGGAAGGCCGCAAATACGGCTGTTATCTCGGCATCGTAACCCAGCGCCCGGGAGAGCTTGATCCGACCGTTCTGTCGCAATGCTCGACGGTGTTCGCGATGCGGCTTGCCAACGAGATCGACCAGGAAATCGTTCGTTCGGCCATCGCGGATTCGTCGGCTTCCACGCTTGCCTTCCTCTCGTCGATGGGACAGCGCGAGGCGATCGCCTTCGGCGAAGGCGTGGCGACGACGATGCGCATGAAGTTCGAATATCTGCCGCCCTCGCTCCTTCCGGGAACGACGGGTGACGACGTGGCCGAAGCAGCCAATGGCGAACGTGAAGTCGACCTTGCCTCGCTTGTTCGCAACCTTCGCAGCGTGGGACATATGCTGCAGCAGGAAACCACACCGTCAATGCTGGGCTCTCCGGTCGAGACATTCCGTCAGGCTGGCGAACCCGCTGCCCCGCAAGCAACCCAGCCGCCCGCACAACAACCTGCGAGCAGGCCGCAGCGCCGCTTTGACGACGATTCCTTCAGACGGCTCTACGAATAGGCCCCGCCCGACAACACCACGAATGATCGCCTACGCGCAGACGCGGTTGCGGCCGAGCCGCTTCGCTTCATACAGATGCTTGTCGGCGCGGCGGTAGAATTCCTCCGCGCTTTCATGCTGGTCCCAGACCGCAAGTCCGACGCTGGTAGTGACCTTGAGCCGTACATTGCCGGATACGATCACCAGCCCGGCAATCGCCTTGCGGATCCGCTCGGCCAGCTTCATCAGCAGCGCTTCGTCCATGTTGGGGGCGACGACGGCGAACTCCTCGCCCCCGAGCCGGGCAACGACGTCGTGGTAGCGCGTCATGTCCATCAGGCTGTTGGCGACGGCCTTCAGCACCTGGTCGCCGACATCGTGGCCGTGCGTATCGTTGACCGCCTTGAAATGATCGAGGTCGAGGATGATCAACCCGACGGGCTTGTCGATCCTGCGGAACTCGTCGATATATTCGCGCAAGGCGTCGTCGAAGAAGCGCCGGTTCTGCATTCCCGTCAGGCCATCCGTCAGGGCGGCGTGTTCGAGTGTCTCGGACCGAGCGCTGAGCGAGGCGGTCATGGCCCGCAGCTTGCCCTCTTCCCTGACCTGCGTGCGGATGAGCGGATAGATGAAGAAGACACCAAAGAACAATGCGGTCGCCTGCAGGACTCCCGTGGCGAAGAGCAGACGCGGGAACCAGTCCAGGGTGGAGGCCCACTCAGCCAGATCGGGCGTTCGCGCGTTCGCATAAACCGTATTGTAGGCGTGCAGGATCAGCACGCCGGCGGCGAGGATGACGACGATAAAGACAAAAAAAGCCGACTCGGCCTTGTGAAACCGCATCTGCTCCCCACCGGATAATGCAGGGCCGGTTATTGCACGCCGTTGCTTACGGGAAGTTAATTTAAACAACTAAAACGCGAACTTTTTCACCGCAGGCGCGGATGATATGACGGTCGCGTTATGTCATTCTGCGGCCTATTCCGGCATCGGAATCCGCAGCCATTCAAGACCCAACTGATTGCGGAACCAGGTCGACTGGCGCTTGGCATACTGGCGGGTTGCGATCTTGGCTCGATCAATCGCCTCGTCGAAGCCGGTTTCGCCACGGTCGGCAGCCAGAATCTCGCGCACGCCGATCGCCTTCATCACCGGCAACGCGTCGTCGAGGTCGAGCGCGGCAATCGCGCGCACTTCCTCAAGTGCACCCTCCTCGATCATCGCGTCGAAGCGCTGGTCGATCCGGGCCTTCAGAACCGCCCTGTCCGGTTCGATCACCATAAGTTGCGCCGACGATTGCTCGACCAGCGGGGTGCCGGAGCGCGCCTGCCACTGAGAGATCGGCTTGCCGGACGCTTCAAGCACCTCCATTGCGCGCACGATACGCTGGCCGTCGGAGGGGCGGATCGCGCGGGCAGCCACCGGGTCACGTTCGACCAGCAGCTCGTGCAGAGCATTCGGCCCATGTTCGGCAAGAGCGTTTCGCCACCGCCGCCTTAGAATGACCGGAACCTCCGGCATGGCTGAAAGGCCCTCCAGCAGTGCACGGAAATAGAGCCCGGTGCCACCGACGAAGATGGCCGGCCTGTCCCCAAGTTCGCCTGAGCGGATGAGCGCCTCGACATCGCGCATCCAGCGGCCGGTGGAGTAGGCCTCGCGCGGGTCGACATGGCCGTAAAGCCTGTGCGGAGCGGCGGCGAGCTGCGCTTCGTCGGGACGCGCGGTAAGCACCCGTAGCATGCCGTAGACCTGCATGGAATCCGCGTTGACCACGGTCCCGCCGGTTTCCTGCGCCAGCCGCAACGCCAGCGCCGACTTGCCGCTGGCGGTCGGCCCGGCTATCAGGATCGCGTTCTTCAACGGCCCATGCGGGCCAGTCCAATCGGAAATGCTCATGCCCCTCGTCGCAACGCTGATCGCCAATCCCGCGCGCCCGGTTCTGGATCGTCAACTGGCAGATAGGGCGTTCGCCGCACTCGGCGCAAGCCGTATCGACTGGCTCGCCGACGGGATCGCGGCCGATCTGTTCCTGCCGGAGGGCATCTCGGCGGAGGCGGCACGGACCATCACGGTCGACGCGTTGGCAGGCGCGACCGTCGATGTGGTGGTGCAGGAGGTCGCGACACGGCGCAAGAAGCTGCTGATCGCCGACATGGATTCGACCATGATCGACCAGGAATGCATCGACGAGCTGGCCGACGAGGTCGGGCTGAAGGAGCGCGTCGCCGACATCACAGCGCGGTCGATGAACGGAGAGATCGCATTCGAACCGGCGCTGCGCGAACGCGTCGCGCTGCTGGCGGGGCTCGGGACCGAGGTCATCGAGCGCATCATCGAAAACCGCATCACGCTCGCAGCTGGCGGGCCGGCACTCGTTGCCACCATGAACACCAACGGCGCCTGGACGGCGTTGGTCTCGGGCGGCTTCCTGTCGTTTACCGGCCCGATCGCCGGCAAGCTCGGGTTTCGGGAGAACCGTGCCAACCGGCTGATCGAGGAGAACGGTCGTCTTGCGGGCACCGTGGCGGAGCCCATTCTCGGCCGCGCGGCGAAGGCCGAAGCGCTGGGGGAAATCGCGGGCCGGCTTGGCATTTCCGCTGACGACGCGCTTGCCGTGGGCGACGGCGCGAACGACCTCGACATGCTGGCGATGGCCGGCAGCGGCGTCGCGCTGCATGCTAAACCAGCGGTTGCAGCGCAGGCGCGCATCCGGATCGACCATGGGGACCTGACAGCGCTGCTCTACATGCAGGGGTATCGCCAGGAGGAGTTCGTCGCATGATGCGGCTCGACACCGACCGGCTCATCATCCGCAATTGGGAGGATCGCGATCGGGACCAGTTCCATCGCATCAATTCCGACGACGATGTGATGCAGTTCTTCCCCTTCCGACGCAGCCGCGCCGAGGCCGACGCTTTCCTCGATCGTATTCGAGCCGAAAACGAAGCCCGCGGCTACGGCTTTGCGGCACTGGAACTGAAGGAGACCGGCGCGAGCATCGGTTTCGCGGGACTTTATCCGGACGATGTCGCCCCGAGCCGGCCTGCCGGCGCGGTCGAGATCGGCTGGCGGCTCGCCCCTGAATTCTGGGGCAAGGGTTACGTCACCGAGGCGGCTGAGGCGTTGCTGGTATTCGGTTTCGAGGAACTCGGCCTTGAGGAGATCATCTCGTTCGCCGTCTGGAACAACGAACGTTCCACCGCTGTCATGCGCCGGATCGGCATGACGCGCGACCCGGAAGGCGATTTCGACCACCCGCGCGTGCCGGACACACATCCGCAGCTCAAGCGGCATGTGCTCTACAGCCTGAAACGACAGGATTGGGCCTCACGACGCTGACGCTGCGTCGGATTGGACCAGCACGCCTGGCAAACTGTCCTTGGCGCAATCGGGCGGGCCAGACTATAGAGGGATGAGCGCCCTCCCTGTCCCGGTCCGATGACGAGCCTGCGTCCCCTCATTCCCATCCTGACGGCCGCGGGCATTCTCCTCGGGGGAAACGGGCTCCAGGGCACGCTGATCGCGCTGCGCGGCGCGCAGGAAGGCTTCTCCCCGGCCGCGATCGGCTTCATGGGCACGGCCTATTTCGCCGGCTTCCTGATCGGCTGCCTCGTTATAGTGCGCATGCTGCGCGCCGTCGGGCACATCCGAGCTTTCTCCGCCCTTGCCGCCATCGCGGCGGCCGGCACGCTGCTGATGGCGATCGCCATCGACGTGACGATGTGGACGGCGGTGCGCTTCGTATCCGGCTTCTGCTTCGCCGGCCTGTTCACCGTAATGGAGAGCTGGCTCAATTCCGGCGTCGCCAATGCCGACCGGGCGCGGGTGCTCGCATTCTATCGCATCATCGACCTTGGCGCGGTGACCGGTTCGCAGTTCCTGATACCCATCGTCGGTGTGGAGGGCTTCCCGATCTTCGCCGTGATGGCGATCATGATCACGCTTTCGCTCGTGCCGGTCTCGCTCGGAGACCGATCGAACCCGTCGCCACCCGAAGACGTGAAGCTCGATCTGAAGCGCGCCTGGCAGATCTCGCCGGTCGCTGCGATCGGCTGCATCGCGGTCGGCGTCACCAACAGCGCGTTTCGCACGCTGTCCCCGGTCTATGCGCAGGACATCGGCATGTCCGTTGCCGATGTCGCGACCTTCGTCAGCGTGTCGATCATCGGCGGTGTGCTGATCCAGTATCCGCTCGGCTACGCGTCGGATCGGCATGACCGGCGCATCGTGCTGCTGGTCACGACCGGCCTCGCCATGGCGGCGGCGCTGGCGCTCGGCCTGTTCGCCGGCGGCGATCGCCTGCTGAATTTCGCGCTGGTGTTCGTCTTCGGCTCGTTTGCCATGCCGCTGTTCTCGCTCTCGGCAGCACACGCCAACGATCGAGCGGCAAAGAACGAGTATGTCATGCTCAACGCCGCGCTGATGCTGTTCTACTCATTCGGGGCGATCGGCGGTCCGTTCGCGGCGGCGACCGTCATGGAATGGTTCGGACCGCAGGCGTTGTTCCTGTTCAGCGCAATGGTCTACGCGATCTTCATAACGCTCATCCTCTACCGGATGCGGCGGCGCGCGCCCGCGCCCAGCACCGAACGCGGGCGATTCACGGCGTTGCTGCGCACCTCCACCATCTTCGCCAGACTGGCGCAGCGCGGCGGCAGCAAAGACACGAACGGCCGGGAAAGGTAGCCCTCCCCCTTTCGAAAGGGTTGACGGGAGCGCCCGCTGCTGGAATTGAGGCAGGATTGCACGAAAAAAGTAGTTATATGGACCTCATCACACGCCAGGACGAACTCGAAGCTGCCATCGATGCGCTCGGCCGTTCCGATTTCATCACCATCGACACCGAATTCATCCGCGAGACCACCTTCTGGCCCGAACTTTGCCTGATCCAGATGGCCGCGCCAGGCGTCACGGCGCTGATCGATCCCCTTGCGCCCGACATCGACCTCGCCCCGTTCTTCCGGCTGATGGCCGATGAGTCGACGATCAAGGTTTTCCACGCCGCACGGCAGGACATCGAGATCATCTATCATCTGGGCGCGCTCATCCCGCATCCGGTGTTCGACACCCAGGTCGCCGCGATGGTGTGCGGCTTCGGCGACAGCGTTTCCTACGACCAGCTCGTGCAGAAGGTGACCGGAACGCGGCTCGACAAGTCGTCGCGGTTTACCGACTGGCGCCGTCGGCCGCTCTCCGACAAGCAGCTCGAATATGCGCTCGCCGACGTCACCTGGCTGATCGACGTCTATCATCATCTTCGAGACCAGCTCGAGCGCGAGGACCGCGCCCACTGGCTGAACGAGGAGATGGAGGTGCTGATCGCCCGCGAGACCTACGATCCGCATCCCGACGATGCATGGAAGCGGCTGAAAATGCGGGTTCGCAAGCCGCAGGAGCTTGCCGTCGTGCAGGCCGTCGCCGCCTGGCGCGAGCGGGAAGCGCGCGAACGCAACGTGCCGCGCGGACGTGTGCTCAAAGACGACGCCATTTTCGAGATCGCCCAGCAGGGGCCGCGCGACACCACGGCGCTCGGCCGTCTGCGCACCACGCCCAAGGGCTGGGAGCGCTCTGCGACGGCAACCGCGCTTCTCGGTATCGTCAACGCGGCGCTGGATCTGCCGAAGGAGGAGCTGCCGAAACTGCCGAAATTTGCACAGCAGCCCGAGGGCACGGGTGCGGCCGCCGAACTGCTGAAAGTGCTCCTGAAGCTGGTGGCCGAACAGCAGGGCGTGGCGCCCAAGGTTCTCGCCTCCAGCGACGACATCGAGAAGATCGCCGCGGCTGGCGAGGAAGCGGACGTGCCGGCGATGCAGGGCTGGCGCCGCGAGGTCTTCGGCGAACGAGCGCTCAGCCTGGTGCGCGGCGAGATCGCGCTGAAATTCCACAAACGCAAGATCGCGATTTTCGAAACGCCTGACCAACTGGCGACCTGAACCTTCGCGATTCGCGCCCCAATCCGGTTGGCTTTGCAGACCACCTCTCCCCCGATCGACGGGGGAGAGGGATGTCGCCGGCTAAGACCAGCGATTGGCCCGATCAATCGTGCTGCTTCCCGGAGCCGCCGACGGCGACGATGGTGTAGGGCATGCCCTCCACGGCGATCGTGCGCTCTTCCGAGAAGCTATCCGTATCGACAAGCCGGATGACGCCTTTCAGCGGATCCGTGACGGCAAGATAGTCGCCGGCGACCGCCAGCCGCGGCCGCGGATCGCGCCAGTGGCCGTCCATCGAATAGGGCTCGGTCAACTGCAGGCTTTTCTCGATCTTGCCGGAAAGAACGTCGAGCAGATGCAGCTTGCCATCCTCGGTAAGGATGTAGGTGTTGCGCGTCTTGGCCGGGTCCACCGCGAAATCGACGCGCCGCATCGGCAGATCGACCTTGCGGAACGTGGTCTCGGCGCCCGGCTCAACCAGAACCACGGCGCTCTGGCCATAATTCGTCAGGAAGAACTGCAGCGCCGTGCCGCCACGCAGCGTCGAGACGTTGCCTTCTCCAAGCTCCGCGGTCGGCACGTGCCGCAACTCGGGAGCGGCCGACCCGGCGGACATGGCAACGACGATACCGTCATGGCATCCGAAAGCCAGAACGCCGCCGGAACCCGCCTGACCGTGAAGGCCCGGGCACGCGACGTCTTCGCCGACCTGATTGCCCGAGGAATCCTTTATGCGCAGCGCCACCGGCCGGCGCGACGCGTCCTCGGGATCGGGAACCGAGTGGATCACGTAGTCGCCGAAGGATGCGGCCAAGCCGTGATGCGGCGCTCCGACATCGAGGGTGAGCGGGCTGAACTTTCCGTCGAGCACCTGCCCCTCGGGGAAGATGTCGGCACGCCCCTCGCCATCGTAGAACATCGCGATGCGGCCGCCATTTTCGAAGAAGTGCGCAGGCTTCTCACCTGAAAACGCCGTTTCGAGGCGTTCCGGATCGTCAATGTCGAGATCGACGTGCTCGCCATGATCCTCCAATGCAAGACCTGAGCGGAATATCGCGACCTTGCCGGCTTCGCCCTGGACAGCGAACACGGTACGGCCCGATTTGCTGCGATAAAGGCTCGCATAGGAATCGAGGTCGAACCGGCCCGCCTCCTTTCCGTCATCCAGCTCTATGGCGCGCACCACGGGATCGGTGTGGTCGCCGACGAAAAGCCGCCAATGCGAATCTTCATCGGCCTTCGCGTTTCCTGCGACCGAAGCGGCTGCGACGCCGGCGGCGAGAACCAGCCACGTCCAGCGTGAAATAGACTTCATTGCCTAACCTCCATATCTGTTGGCAGGCATTTGTTATAGTATAACATACCGCATGAGAAGACCGATTGTGTGTGATGCACCGCTTGTTGGTGCGAGGTTGGGGAGCGGCCCGCAAGGTGCCCGGCCGATTACCGCAAAGCTCGTCTTCGCCATTACCTTGCGGATAATTGTTATGCTTCCGGCAAAGCCTAATCTCGCGGCAGGCCTGGTGGTCATGTGACCACCTGCCCTCACAAGAAAGGAACCTGCCATGAAATACCAAAGCCGCCCCAGGCGGGGGCCGGCGCGCCGTCTCGCGCGCGCGATCGCAAGCCTCGTCGCCGGCGCAATGCTGGCCGCCACGGCACCGTCCACAGCCGCCTTTGCAGACAATGCTGCCACACCGCAGGAGGAACAGGCCATGAAAGTTCGCGACCTCTACCCGCTCATCACCACGCCGGCGCTGTTCGAAGCGCGCGACTTCTACGTCACACATTTCGGGTTCGACGTGCTGTTCGAGGCGAGCTGGTTCGTCTACCTGTCCGGTCCCGCCGACGGCGAGACGCGCGGGGCGACGCTTGCGTTCATGCATCCCGATCATCCGTCCAATCCGCCCGGCCCCGAGTCCTTCAATGGGCTCGGCATGATCCTGACCGTCGAAGTCAGTGACGTGGCAGCCGTCCATGACCGGTTTGCAGCCAGCGGCGCGCCGATCGTGCATCCACTGACGGATGAGGAATGGGGACAGCGCCGCTTCATGACCCGCGACCCGGCCGGTGTGCTGGTCGACGTCGTGCAGCAGACGGAGCCCGCTCCAGGCTTCTGGGAGCGGTATCCGGCGCCGGGTTTGTAGAACCAGACCGCCTGCTGCGCACAGCCCGGGCCGGCACCCTCTCCCGACCGGTCCGGGCACCTTTGCGAGCGCTTCAAAGAATACCACTTGCAATCAGCAATCGGATATGAGAGAAGACACATACCGGTTGCAATTAGCAATCAGATTAGGGAGAAAGACGATGCGCAAGCTGATCGCCTGGAACGTCGCAACGCTCGATGGCTATTTCGAGGGAACGGAACCCTGGGAGCTCGACTTCCACGAAACCGTGTGGGGTCCCGAACTCGAGAAACTGTCCACCGATCAACTGGCAGACCTCGATTACATCCTTTTCGGCCGCAAGACCTACGAGGGCATGGCAGCGCACTGGACCGAGAACAGCGAAGGTGAGATCGGCACGGCAATGAACACGGTGCCGAAGCTTGTCGCCTCGCGGACGCTCAAGAGCGTCGATTGGAACAATTCGACGCTGATCGACGGCGACGTCGGCGACGCGATCCGCCGACTGAAGGCCGAGGACGGCCGCAATATCTACGTGTTCGGCAGCGCCGACCTGCTTTCGACCCTGATAGCCGAAGGTCTCGTGGACGAGTACCGCATCTGCATCGCGCCGGTGCTTCGGGGCGCGGGCACGCCGCTGTTCAAGACGGCCGACAAAAAGACGTCGTTGAAGCTCCTGGAAGCGAAAGCGCTTCAGAATGGCGGCGTCCTGATGCGCTACGCCATGGCGTGATCGCACTGCCAGCCACCTACGCTTTCGCTGTGCATAGAGTTCAATACGCCGGTTACGCGGCACCCGGGAGGACAGAGACGATGGCCACGCTTGTTTTTGGCATGAACGTATCGCTCGACGGTTACGTCGACCACGACAAATTCGGGCCCGACCCCGTACTGTTTCAGCATTTCATCGAGCAGGCGCAGGAACAGACAGGCAGTATCTACGGACGGCGCCTCTACGAGGTGATGCGCTATTGGGACGAGGAGCATCCAGAATGGACGCCGGATCTCCGAGCCTTCGCGGAGGCATGGCGACGCCAGCCGAAATGGGTCGTGTCGCGCTCGTTGCAGTCAGTCGGCCCGAACGCGACGCTGATCAGCGGAGATGTCGGCGCGGCGGTACACCGCTTGAAAGAAGAGTTCGACGGCGAAATCGAGGTCGGCGGGCCGGAGCTGGCGCAGCGCCTGACAGAGCTTGGCCTGATCGACGCCTACCGCCTCTACGTCCATCCCGTCGCCCTTGGCAGCGGCAAGCCGTACTTTGCCTCTCCCCCGCCAAAGCTGCGGCTGACGGCAAGCGAGCGCATCGGCGACGAAGCGGTCAGGTTGACCTATGTTCCCGCCGATCGGCCGACTTGACGTTGCAGGATTGTCGGAACCGGCAAACGCAATCCGTCTTTGAGTAAGATCGCAAAAGAAGGAGTTGCTGACATGGCCAATCCACTCCCGCAGGCAGCCGAGCTGGCTGCCCTCAGGCAACCGCCGTTTCCCGGCGAAAGCTCGGAATATAGCAAGGCGCGCGAGACCTTGCTGGCGGAGGAGATCGAATTTCGCCGCCACATGACGCGTCTGTGCGAGCAGCGGCAGTCCCTGCCGGCTGGCCCGGTCATAGACAAGGACTACAGGTTCCGGGATGCCGCAGGCAATGACCTCGGCCTCGCGGACCTGTTCGGGAAGCACGACACCCTTGTCAGCTATTTCTGGATGTACGGGCCTCAGCGCGAACGCCCCTGTCCTATGTGCACCAACTGGCTCGGCGCGGTCGACGGCAACGCGGCCGACATTGAACAGCGAGTATCTCTCAAGATATTCGGCCGCAGCCCGGTTGAGCGCCAGCTGGCGTTTGCGAAAGAGCGCGGCTGGCAACACCTCGATTTCATGCAGACGGTCGGCGACGACTACGCCAACGATCTGGGCCTCATCAACGACGACGGCACGGAAAACCCTGCGCTGGTGGTCTTTTCGCGGGAGGGCGACGCGGTAAGGCTGTTCTGGGCCGCCGAAATGCCGTCTGCGGCGGCGGACCCTGGGCAGGACCCGCGCCTCGCGCCCGACATCGCGTCGCTGTGGTCGATCCTCGATCTCACGCCTGGCGGTCGCGGCACGGACTGGTATCCGAAGCTGTCCTACTGAGGCCAGCAGGAGCCGATCACTCGCCGACGGCGATGTCCATCGGCCTGCCGAGTACCTTGGAAAGCTGGGACATGCGCCCCTCGGGACGTTCGCCCAGCAGGCCGGCATGCGAGGCAGGCACGACAAGGGTGAGCCTGTCACCGTCGCCCTTTCGCCATTTGAGCCGCGGCATCAAGCCGGGCATGGATGCCGAGAACAGATAGACCACCCGCAGGAGCGCGCCGAGTATGCGCGCCCGTTCGACGTGGCGCGCGCCCGCAAGCGCCTGCATCGTCGGCGAGACCGCATCCTCATAGATGCCTTCGTGCCGGAACAGGCTGGTGAGGCCGATAAAGGCGCGGCCCGGATGGTCGACACCGATGAAGGATGCGTGCGCGATGATGTTGAGCGACTGCGTGCCGCGGTATTCCGGGTGCGCGCGCCAGCCGATGTCGGCCAGCAGGCAGGCCGCCTGCCGGTAGCGTGCATCCTCCTCGCTTTCCTCCAGCCCGAACGCCTCGAACGCCTCGCCGGTCCACGCCGCCAGCTCGCGCGCATGGGTGACCGAGCGGGCGCGCAACACCGCAAGCTCCTCCGCCGCCGACAGCAGTGCGTCGCGGCGGCGATCTTCCTCCTCCAGTAGCGAATAGAGATAGCCTTCGCGCACACCGAGCGCCGAGACGACGATGTCCTTCGGCTTCATCGCCGTGATGATTTCCTGCAGCACGGTGGCGCCATAAGGCAGCAGCGCCCGTCGAGACTTGGAAATGCGCTCGATGCCCTTCATCTTGCCGATGTCGCCGCTGGCAACCTGCTTGAGAAAGCCTTCGGAACCTTCGACGTCGAACTCGTAGTGATGCATCACGTTGAGCGGATAGCCGGTGGCATTCATGTGGAGGCGGGCGAGGTTTCGCCACGTGCCGCCAACGCAATAGAAGGTGCGCCCCTCCCCGCCCGCAAGCAGCTTGGCGCGCTTGAGCTCGCGCCGGGCGATGCGGGTTGCCGCGTCGGCCGAGCTCTTCGCCATGTCCTGCAACCGCAGGCCGCCGAGCGGGAGGGTGATGCCGTCGCCGATCGTCTCGCCCTTCACGTCGACCAGTTCGAGACTGCCGCCCCCGAGATCGCCGGCGATACCATCCACCTTGTGGAAACCGGAGATGACGCCGAGGGCCGAATAGTGGGCTTCCTCACGGCCTGAAAGCACGCGAATCTCCGCACCGAGGATTTCTTCCGCGCGATGGATGAAGTCCATGCCGTTTTCCGCCTCGCGGGCGGCCGCCGTTGCGATCACGTGCAGATGCTCGGAACCTGCCTGCTCGGACAGCGCGCGAAAGCGCCGGAACTCGTCCACGGCGCGGCGAACGGCCTCGGGGTCGAGCTTGCCGGTCGTTACGATGCCGCGCCCCAATCCGGCCAGCATCTTCTCGTTGAAGAGCACGGTCGGCGAACGCGCAACACCCTCATAGACGACGAGACGGATCGAGTTCGACCCGATGTCGATGATCGACAGTGGCTGGCGATCTTGCAGCCGGCCCTGGGATGTATGAATCATGCAGTCTCGGCTGTGTTGGCCTTCTTGCGGCGCTTGTGTTGCGCAATGCGCTTCGGCGCATGGGATTTCAGGGCGTCACCTCGACCGGACAGGCTGGGATTCGTCATGAAATATTCCTGCGCGTTGAACGGTTCCTCTCCCTCCTCGGGCATCATCCGCCGCGAGGTACCGTCCGCCAATACTTCGAAACTTTGCTGGTTGTCCATGATGTTTCCGAGCATGATCTGGCCCAGCACCTGTTCATGCACAGTCCCGTTGGTGATCGGCACCAGCGTTTCGACACGGCGATCGAGGTTACGGGGCATCAGATCCGCGGAACTGATGTAGACGATCGCATCGTCTGAAGGCAGCCCATGACCATTGCCGAAACAGTAGATGCGGCTGTGCTCCAGGAAGCGGCCCACGATCGACTTGACGCGGATGTTTTCCGACAGCCCCGGCACCTGCGGACGAAGGCAGCAGATGCCGCGCACCACGAGGTCGATCTCCACGCCGGCGCGGCTTGCATCGTAGAGCGCGTCGATAATGGTCGGGTCGACCAGCGAGTTCATCTTCATCCAGATCTGGGCAGGCTTGCCCGCGGCCACGAACTCCTTCTCCGCCCTGATATGCTCGAGGATCCTGTTGCGCAGCGTCAGCGGGGAGATGGCCAGATGCATCTCGTTGGCGGGTTCGGCATAGCCGGTGATGAAGTTGAACACCTGCGCGACGTCGCGCGCAATCATCGGGTCGGACGTGAAATAGGAAAGATCGGTGTAGATGCGCGCGGTGATGGGGTGGTAGTTGCCCGTGCCCAGATGCACGTAGTTGCGCAGCTTGCCGTCCTCGCGGCGCACCACGAGCGACATCTTCGAATGCGTCTTCAACTCGATGAAGCCGAAGACGACCTGCACGCCGGCACGCTCGAGATCGCGCGCCCAGCGGATGTTGGCTTCCTCGTCGAAACGCGCCTTGAGCTCGACCAGCGCCGTCACCGACTTGCCGCTTTCTGCCGCGTCGATCAGGGCGCGCACGATGGGGCTGTCGTTGGAGGTGCGGTAGAGCGTCTGCTTGATGGCGACGACTTCCGGGTCCAGCGCCGCCTGACGCAGGAACTGCACCACCACGTCGAAGCTCTCATAGGGGTGATGGACGACGATGTCCTTCTCACGGATCGCGGCAAAGCAATCGCCGCCATGCTCGCGGATGCGCTCGGGGAAGCGCGGATTGTAGGGCGTGAACTTGAGATCGTCGCGCGGGAGAGCGACGATCTCGGAAATCTGGTTGACCGCCAGCGGCCCCTTCAGGACGCTGATGCGCGACGAACCGACGCCAAGCTCGCTGGCAACGAAATCGCGCAGGCCTTCCGGCATCTCGTCATCGAATTCGATGCGTATCACCTGGCCCCGGCGGCGGCGCTTCAGCGCGCTTTCGAACAGGCGCACGAGATCTTCGGCCTCCTCCTCGACCTCGATGTCGGAGTCTCGGATGATGCGGAACGTGCCCGAACCCTTCACCTCGTAGCCGGGGAACAGCTTGCCGATGAACATGCCCACGACATCTTCCAGCGCAATGTAGCGCACCGTGCTCTTGCGGTCCGGCAGCCGGATGAAACGGCGCAGGGCTACGGGCAGGCGCAGCAGCGCCGTCATCTCCTCGGCCTGCCTGCGGTGGCGCAGGTTCAGCGCGATCGAAAAACCGAGATTGGGAATGAACGGAAACGGATGTGCCGGGTCGATCGACAGCGGTGTCAGCACCGGGAAGATCGCCTCCATGAAGTGCTCGTCCAGCCACGCCTTCTCGTCGTTGACGAGCGCGGTGGCGCGGACGATCTCGATCCCTTCCTTGCGCATCAGACCGGTCAGCAGCGAATAGCTCTGCTGCTGGTCTTCCTGAAGGCGGCTGACTTCGAGCAGCAGCAGTTCGAGCTGCTGTTCCGGCGTGCGCCCATCCGGACTCTTGATCGCAATTCCCTCGCGGATCTGGCCAGCAAGACCAGCGACGCGCACCATGAAGAACTCGTCGAGATTGGTCGCCGAGATCGACAGGAAACGCACCCGCTCCAGAAGCGGATGGCAGGGGTTCTGCGATTCGTCGAGCACGCGGCGATTGAACTGGAGCCAGGAGAATTCGCGGTTCACGAACCGGTCCGGATTGCCGTCGGGCGCGGCCGCCAGCGCCTGCATCTCGCCGGTAAATTCACTCGTTGCCGGTCTCAGTTCGTTCATGATCTCCTCGGTGCCCCAAAGGTTTGCCAGGCGACAAGCCGCCAATCTACCTCGTGACAGGCTTTTGCGACAGTTTCATATCATCGACTTGCAAAGACCGGGTTTATGCTGCAAACGCAGGCAATCCGCTTCGAGTTTGCAGCATCCGGGAGCTTCCGATGGCCGGCCACGCGATACCGCATTTCCAAAACGACGCAGGTCACGCCGCGATCGAGATCGGCGTGAAAGAATTCATGTGCGTGGGTGCCAATCCGCCCTTCGACCATCCGCATGTCTTTCTCGACATGGGCGACGATGCCGAGAAGGTCTGCCCCTACTGCTCGACGCTTTATCGCTACAATGCGAAGCTGAAGGCCACCGAGACCTCGCCCGCCGGCGCGCTCTACCATCCGCAGGCCGCCTGAGCCTGAAGTGGACCTCCGCGCCGGGCCGATCGCGATTGCCGGGGCTGGCATTGCGGGCCTGACGGCAGCGCTGGCGCTCGCACAGCGTGGTTTTCAGGTCAGGCTTTTCGAACGCTCCGACCGGCTGGAAGAAGTCGGCGCCGGGCTGCAGCTTTCACCAAACGCGACGCGCCTGCTCGACCGGCTGGGTGTTCTTTCGATCCTGAAACCGATCGCAGTGCGCGCCGAGGCGGTGGAAATCCGCAGTGCGCGAACGCTTGGCCGGCTCGCATCCGTCCCTCTTGGCGAGAAGGCGGTGCGCCGCTGGGGGGCGCCCTATCTGACAGTCCATCGCGCCGACCTGCAGAGCGCGCTTCTTGCCACGGTGAAACGGCAGCCCGAGATTGACCTGGCGACCGGCGCGACCGTGCGCGACGCCGCGTTCCATGACTATGGGGTCACGCTCTCGGTCGACCGCGACGGACGGATCGAGGAGTTCGGCTGCAAACTCGCAGTTGGCGCCGACGGCGTATGGTCGACATTGCGCGAACTCGGCGGGCATGGGCGGCAAAGCCGCTATTCGGGATATGTTGCCTGGCGCGCGATGCTCCCGTCCGCGCACGCGGTGAGCAGAACGGATGCGGCACTGCCGCCAAACGATCGCGTCACCGCATGGCTGCACGCCGGCTTTCACCTGGTCGCCTATCCCGTTCGCGCGGGTGAGGCAATCAACCTGGTTGCCGTGACGCGCGCGTCGGAGTTGACACGCAGATGGTCCAACGCGGCTGACCTGTCGATGCTGGTAGCGGCAATGGGCGGCGCCGCCCCTGCCCTTCAACAACTGGTGCAGGTAGCAGACCACTGGACGACCTGGCCGATCCACGAAGTACCGCCGGACGGCGCCTGGACAGCGAAGGCCGGTATTGCCCTGATCGGCGATGCCGCCCACGCCATGAGCCCCTATGCGGCGCAGGGCGCCGCAATGGCTATCGAGGATGCAGTCGCGCTGGCTGCGGCACTTGCCCGCGAACCCACCAGTCTGGCGGCTGCGCTGTCGCTTTACGAGCAGGCGCGGCGCAAGCGGGTCAAGCGCGTGGCGGCGCGTGGCGCGTTCAACCGCTTCACATGGCATGCGTCCGGTCCGGTCGCCTTTGTACGCGACCGGGTGCTGGCGCTGCGCAAACCGGAAACGCTCGCCGCCGACTTCGACTGGCTTTACGGCTGGGATATCGGCGACCACCTCCCACGCCTTGAAACAAGCCGGGCTTCTCAGACCGAATTGTAGGCTTCGACGGACCAGAGCAGGCTCAAAGGCAGCGGATTCCACCACCCGGTTCGTAGCCCCGCGGAGCGCAAAGCCGAAGCCGTCCAAACATTGCATCCGACAAGCGCGTTGAACCAGCCGTTTGCTTCGTAGAAACGATCGTAGGGACCGTAGGAACGCCCCTCGATCGGAACGACGGCGCCTTCGGCATTCCGTGTAAAACTGGCAACGATATTATCCACAAGCCGCTGGAATTGCGCAGGCGTGAGGTCGAGCGCAAGAACGCCAGCCTGCGCCGGGTCGACCTCGCCTGCCAGCGCCACATGCATGACGGCCCTGTCGAGCGTCAGAGCCCGGAATGCGGGGCCGGGCTTCAATTCGGCCCAGGTCGGGGTCTCCAGATAGAAGGAACGCCCACCCCAGCCGAACGCGATCCATCCGACCGCGGGATCGTCGATCGGCAAGCCGTCTTCACGCAGAAACGCAAAGCTGGCCAGCACATCCGGATCCGGCGGCAGCGCAATATCGGTATGAATTGGATTGGCAAATATCAGGATACGCCTCAGCGGCCCCGCGTCCTGTTCGCTCTCGGCCGCAAGGAACGGACGCGGCAGCGCCGCGCCTAGAAGCGCTGCCACGGCGGCAAGCGCAGCCAGGACCGCCAAAGCAAGAGCGGCACGGCGCATCATTACCGTCGCGCTGCTCGAGGAAATGCCGGGCGTCTCAGTGCAGGATCTGACTGAGGAACAGCTTGGTGCGCTCGTGCTGCGGGTCGTCGAAGAACTCTTCGGGTTTGTTCTGCTCGACGATCTGGCCCTGATCCATGAAGATCACGCGGTTCGCCACCTGGCGGGCAAAGCCCATCTCGTGGGTGACGCAGATCATGGTCATGCCTTCTTCGGCGAGGCCGACCATCGTCTCCAGCACTTCCTTGATCATCTCCGGATCGAGCGCCGAGGTCGGCTCGTCGAACAGCATGATGCGGGGGTTCATGCACAGCGAGCGGGCGATCGCCACGCGCTGCTGCTGACCACCGGAAAGCTGGCCCGGATACTTGTGGGCCTGTTCAGGAATCTTCACGCGCTCAAGGAAGTGCATGGCAGTTTCCTCCGCCTGTTTCTTGGGCGTCTTGCGCACCCAGATCGGGGCCAGCGTGCAGTTTTCCAGGATAGTCAGATGTGGGAACAGGTTGAAGTGCTGGAAAACCATGCCGACTTCGCGGCGCACCTCGTCGATCTTCTTGAGATCGTTGGTCAGCTCGATGCCGTCGACGACGATCCGTCCCTGCTGGTGCTCCTCAAGACGGTTGATGCAGCGGATCATCGTCGACTTGCCGGAGCCCGAGGGGCCGCAAACGACAATCCGCTCGCCACGCATGACCTTGAGGTTGATGTCCTTGAGAACGTGAAAATCACCGTACCATTTGTGCATGCCCTCGATCTCGATGGCGACCTCGGTGTCCGAAATCTGCATCCGCGATCGGTCGATTGCGATCTGGTCTGCGGCGACTGCGTTTTCAGTGGCCATATCATTCCCCTTTTTGGCGCTTTGGCCTGTTGTTATTGCTTCCGCCCTACCGTCGGTGGCCCGTATCCAGCCGGCGTTCCATGTAGATGGAATAGCGCGACATGCCGAAGCAGAATATCCAGAAGATGAACCCGGCGAAGATCAGGCCCGACATGGGCGTCTGAGCCGAAATCCAGTTCGCATCGGCGAAATTCTGACGCACGATACCGAGCAGGTCGAACATGCCGATGATGTAAACGAGGCTGGTGTCCTTGAAGAGGCCGATGAAGGTGTTGACGATGCCCGGAATGACCAGCTTCAGCGCCTGCGGCAGGACGATCAATCCCATCGACTGCCAGTAGCTGAGACCGAGCGAATCCGCGCCCTCATATTGCCCCTTGGGAATTGCCTGGAGGCCGCCCCGCACCACCTCGGCCATGTAGGCCGACGCGAAGAGCGCGACACCCACCAATGCGCGCAGGAAGCGGTCGAAAGTCATGCCGGCGGGCAGGAACAGCGGCAGCATCACGCTCGCCATGAACAGCACCGTCACCAGCGGCACGCCACGCACCGTCTCGATGAAGGCGACGCACAGCATCTTGACCACAGGCATCTTGGAACGACGCCCCAGCGCGAGCAGGATGCCCAAAGGCAGCGACACCGAAATGCCGACGAAGGACAACACCATCGTCACCAGCATGCCGCCCCACAGGCTCGTCGCCACATAATCGAGGCCGAACCAGCCGCCCACCAGAAGGATGAAGGCGATGATGGGGAAGATAATGAAAAAGGCTACCGCGTTGAGGAACTTGTGCGGCACGCGCGGGATCAACAGCGGCACCAGCAGGGCTACGAACATCACGGCGGTCAGATTGACCCGCCAGCGCTCGGAGACCGTGTAGCGGCCGTACATGAACTGCTCGAACTTGGCGTTGACGAACGCCCAGCAGGCGCCCGACCAGCCTTCGGGCTGGATGCCGCCCTGCGCGACCGTCGCGCAAACCGAGCGATCGGGTCCGCTCCACACCGCGTCGATGAACGCCCAGCGGATCATCGGTGGGACGAAATAGGCGATCAACAGCACGCCCAGCACGGTGAGGACCGAATCGAGCGGCGTCGCGAACAGATTTATCCGCAGCCACCGGGCGATACCGCGCTCGCGGGCTGGAGCCGGTCGTTCGGGCTCCAGCTCGGTGCGGACGAAGGAGAGATCTTCCTGTTGCATCAATCTCTCCTATCGCTCGACCAGCGCCATCTTGGCGTTGAACCAGTTCATGAACGTCGACGTCGACAGGCTCAGGCCCAGATAGATCAGCATCCAGATCGCCACGACCTCGATCGCCTGACCGGTCTGGTTCATCGTCGTCTGCCCGGTCTGGATGAGATCGGGGTAGCCGATGAAGACGGCGAGCGACGAGTTCTTGGTCAGGTTGAGATACTGGCTGGTCAGCGGCGGAATGACGATGCGCATGGCCTGCGGAATGATGACCAGACGCAATGTCGGGCCGGGGCGGATGCCAAGCGCGTGAGCTGCTTCCGTCTGTCCCTTGCTCACACCGAGAATACCGGCACGGACAATCTCGGCGATGAAGGAGGCCGTATAGAAGGACAATGCCAGATAAAGCGAAAGGAACTCCGGCTTGATCGAGAAGCCACCGACGAGGTTGAAGGCTCCCTGTTCCGGCATGTCGAACGTCAACGGAAAACCCGTTGCTGCGAAAGCAAGCAGCGGAAGACCGACAATCAGCGCGAGCGACGTCCACAATACGGGAAAGCGCTGGCCGGTCGCCATCTGCCGCTGGTGCGCTTTGCGCGCCACGAAGAAGGACATCGCGATGGCGATCACGAACGCCACGGGGATCAGCCACGCGCCCTCGCCCCAGATCGGCATCGGCATGTAGAAGCCGCGATTGTTGAGATAGGTGCCCAGCGGCAGGTCAACACTTTCGCGCGCGCCGGGCAGCACGGCGAGCACGCCGAGATACCAGAAGAAAATCACCAGCAGCGGCGGAATGTTGCGGAACACCTCGACGTAAACCGTGCAGATCTTCGAGATCAGCCAGTTTCGAGACAGCCGCCCAACACCGATGAGGAACCCGATGATCGTGGCAGTCACGATGCCGATGACGGCAACGAGGATGGTATTGACCAAGCCGACCAGGATCGCGCGGCCGAATGTCGAGTTGGCCGAATAGTCGATCAGGGTCTGGCTGATGTCGAAGCCGCTGCGGCGGCCTAGAAAGTCGAAACCCGATGCGATGTTGGCGCGCTGCAGGTTCTCGGTCGTGTTGCCGATGATCCAGTAGACGACGAGGACCAGCGCGATCGCGACCACAACCTGGACAACGATGCCGCGCACGCGGGGATCGTATAGCAGGGACGCGCGCGCAGGTGCGCGGTCATGAACGCTCGTCGGGGAAGCCATGCCCCCTCCTTCCCGATTCAGTGATGCCGACCACTCCGGAAGGCCGCGAAAGCCTTCCGGAGCAGTATCTCGATCAGCGGATCGGCGGAGCGTACTGGATGCCGCCCTTGGTCCAGAGCTGGTTCAGACCACGAGCGATCTTGAGCGGGCTTTCCTGGCCGATGTTACGCTCGAAAACCTCGCCATAGTTGCCAACGCCCGAGATGATGTTGACAACCCATTCGTTCTCGAGGCCGAGCACCGTACCGATGGAAGAGTCATCCTCCTGGCCGAGTATGCGACGGATTTCCGGGTTATCCGAACCCTTCATCTCCTCGACATTGGCTTGGGTGATGCCGAGTTCCTCGGCCTGGATCATCGCGAACAGCGTCCACTTGACGATGTCGAACCACTGGTCGTCGCCATGGCGAACGGCAGGTCCGAGCGGCTCCTTGGAGATGATCTCGGGCAGCACGACATGCTCGTCAGGGTTGGCGAGCGTCAGGCGAAGCGCATAGAGGCCGGACTGATCGGTGGTGTAGGCATCGCAACGGCCGGCCTCGTAGGCAGCGTTGGTCTCGTCGAAGCCCTGGAAGACAACCGGGTTGTAATCCATGTTGTTGGCCGCGAAGTAATCGGCCAGGTTGAGTTCGGTCGTCGTGCCGGTCTGCACGCAGATCGCGGCGCCCGAAAGCTGCAGCGCCGAGTTGATGCCCGGCAGCTTCGTCGAGTTGATCATGAAACCCTGGCCGTCATAATAGTTGACGCCCGTGAAGTTGAAACCCAGCGACGTGTCGCGGCTGAGCGTCCAGGTCGTGTTGCGCGCGAGAACGTCGATCTCGCCAGACTGCAGCGCAGGGAAGCGCTCGGTGGCGTTGGTGGGAACCGCCTCGACCTTGCTCGGATCGCCGAACACGGCCGCCGCGATGGCGCGGCACATATCATAGTCGAAACCCGACCATTCACCCTGGTCGTTGGGAGCGGCGAAACCGGCAAGACCGGTATGCACACCGCAGCGCAGCGTGCCGCGTTCCTTCACATCGTCGAGCGTCGCGCCCCAGCCAGCCGAAGCCGTAAACACCAGCGCGGCCGAACCGAGAATACCCGTTACTAGCTTTTTCATGCCCACATACCCTTTTCTGTTTCGGGGTCTTCGCCCCTGTTCATTCCGTACGGAAGAAGCATTCCGTCCCGGCCCCTGACCGGAACTCGGCATCGTTGCAGACGCGCGTGCTCCACCTCCCACTCACGACCGGCATCGAAGGCCATTATTCAGCGCCGGTCAAGTGCGAATGAAACACGCCGCCTAATTGGTGACCGCACAGGCAGCACTGCGCGTTTTATGGGCTGCGCCTGCCGCAATCCATGGCAAATCAAGCGCTTGCGAATGTGCCCCACCGGGCAGTGCCGCTGTGGCGGTTGCAGGTTGGCGGGGCAACCGATATGCGTTCTGGCTTGCAGCGAGAGGCGAGGTTTTCATGAGCAAGGGCGACTACGCGAACAAGGGCATCCACACCAGGCTTGCCCATATCGGCAACGATCCACGCGAGTTCTTCGGTTTCGTGAACCCGCCCGTCGTCCATGCATCCACCGTGCTCTTCCCCGACGCCGCGACCATGGCGGCGCGCAACCAGAAATATACCTACGGTACGCGCGGCACGCCGACGACCGATGCGCTGAGCTCCGCTATCGACGCGCTCGAAGGTTCCGCAGGCACGATCCTAGTGCCGTCTGGCCTCGCGGCTGTGACGATACCGCTGTTGGCGTTCCTGTCGGCGGGCGACCACGTGCTGATCGTCGATTCGGTCTATCACCCGACACGCAACTTCGCAGACACGATGCTGAAGCGGCTGGGCGTCGAGGTCGACTATTACGACCCGCTGGTGGGCGCCGGAATCACCGCGCTGATGAAACCCAACACGAAGGTGGTCTTCACCGAATCGCCCGGCTCGAACACGTTCGAGATGCAGGACATCCCCGCGATTGCCCGGGAAGCCAAGGCGCGCGGCGCGGTGGTGATGATGGACAACACGTGGGCCACGCCGCTCTATTTCCGTCCGCTCGACCATGGCGTCGACATTTCCATCCATGCGGCGACGAAATACCCCGCAGGCCATTCGGACGTGCTGCTCGGAACCGTCTCGGCGAACGAGGCCTGCTGGAAGCGGCTGCAGGAGACGCATTTCACGATGGGTTGCTGCGCGGCGCCCGACGACGTCTACCAAGTCTTGCGCGGCCTGCGCACCATGGGCGTGCGGCTGGAGCGGCACGAGGAGAACGCGCTCGACATCGCGCGCTGGCTGGAAGGCCAGCCGGGCGTGGCGCGCGTGCTGCATCCGGGGCTCGAGAGCTTTCCGGGTCATGACATCTGGAAGCGTGACTTTTCCGGCGCCAGCGGCATCTTCTCCATTGTGCTGTCGGGCGGCGGCGAACGCGAGGCGCATGCATTCCTCGACGCCCTGGAGGTTTTCGGCCTCGGCTATTCCTGGGGCGGCTACGAAAGCCTTGCCGTACACGTGTTTCTGGGCGACCGGACCGTTGCCAAGGGCGACTACGAGGGACCCGTCATCCGGCTGCAGATCGGCCTCGAAAACCCGGAAGACATCAAGGCGGACCTGGCGCGCGGGCTTGCGGCGGCGGCCGGCTGAAGCCGTTCGCGCCGCGACATGAAGGCCGGCGGCAAAATAAAGGCTTGCCTCGCCGCCGGCGAAAACTTATGGGAACCAGCGGTCTTGACCGGCCACGGAGCGTAGCGCAGCCTGGTAGCGCATCTGGTTTGGGACCAGAGGGTCGCAGGTTCGAATCCTGCCGCTCCGACCACCGGCAGGCCGGCACAGGCAAGGAACGAGGCTCACATGTCAGCGCGCATCTACAGCCCGGCGAAGACCGCCATGCAGTCCGGCAAGGCGAAGACCGGCCACTGGGTTCTCGAATTCGATCCCGAGCAGCCGCGCAAGATCGACCCGCTGATGGGCTACACCTCCTCCGGCGACATGAAGAGCCAGATCCGCCTCACCTTCCCCACGCTGGAAGAGGCCATCGCCTACGCCAAGAAGAACGGGCTCGCCTACAGGGTCCAGGAGCCCAAGGAAACGCGCCGGAGGCAGATTTCCTACGCGGAAAATTTCCGCTATGACCGCAAGACGCCCTGGACACACTGACGCGCCCTCATCGCGCGACCGCCTCAGGCGCAGCGACGGTCCCGTAGCTCAGCTGGATAGAGCACCGGCCTTCTAAGCCGATGGTCGCAGGTTCGAATCCTGCCGGGATCGCCAGCATTCTGGCGTTTCGGGAAGACCTCGCATGTGATCCGAACAGCGGAGCTGTCGACGAAGATTTCCGGCAGATCGGTCAAACGGACGCCATACCGGCTTTGCCTAATCATCGCGATGGAGGCGCACGGCCGATAGACCGACGCAAGATGTCGTGCCTTCGCAACCCATGGGATGTCAGTTCGACACCGTCTCAGCGGAGTGTTACCGTTACGCGATCGCTTGGCATTGTGCCTCGAGCGGCAGGAGAACTGCCATGATGGTTGATATCGGGCCTGCAAAACGGGTCGGAACGAGAAAGATCATTCTGGATCGTCCGCTGATCGAGGCGGACGTGTCATTTCTGGACGGCGAAACGGTTTTGACCTTCTGTGCCGACGGCGTACATGGGGCGGGCGCATTGTATCGCTACGAACTTCACCTGACCAGATCGGATATGGACCTGCTGCGCGCAGCCGTCGGCAACGGCTAATCACACACCCGGGAGAGCAGTCTCCCGAGCGGCCGGCGCGAAGAATAACGGGCTATCAACCGGCCTTGCAATCCCTGCCAAAGAAGCGCCAACTGCCTCATCGTCAGCGATGTTACTGGCATGCTGAGACAGAGAGACATATCGCGCTCCCGCCATGGGAAGGAGCAGATATGCCCCGGTATTTCTTTCACGTCATGGATGGCCACGCGGTCGTCGACACCGAAGGTCTCGAACTGGAGAACGACACGGTTGCCCGCACGGAGGCTCTTCGCGGGGCCGCAGAAATGATGGCCGATCGCGGAATGACGCTCTGGCTCGGCAACACCTGGGTGATGACTGTCGCCGACGAGGACGCGAAGATTCTGTTCAACCTGCGATTCTCTGTCGACGAACCTCGCAGGTTGCCAGAGCTCTTGTCCTGACGGACGCGTTTCAGCACCGACGATGCCCGGTCCTACCCGCGCTGCCTGATCGGGCACGCCTCAAACTCGACGGACTTGCAACGGGCAGCTCGAACGTCGGGTACGATCCAGGCCGCACCACCCCCTCCATTCAAACCCGGACCTGCCCCGGCGTCACGCCATAGGCCTTGCGGAAGGCCGTGGTGAAGCTGGAGATGTTGTTGTAGCCGGCGAGGTGGGCGGCGTGCGCGACGGGGATACCGTCGCGGGCGAGTGCCGCGCGGGCCATGTCCAGGCGCTGCTGCCGAATGAAATCCGAGATCGTGACGCCGAAGTGTTCCTTGAAATGGCGCTGGACCGTGGAGACGCTTGAACCAGCCTCCCTGGCGATCACGTCGATGGTCAGCTCCTTGTCGAGATTGGCGGTGATGAAGTCCTTGAGGCGCAGGTAGCGTCGAAGGCTCATCAGCGGCTGCGCGCGCGGGCGCCCCTCCTTCTCCGCCACCATCCGCAGGCAGGACTGCCACATGATGTCGAGCGCCTGCGCCCGCAGATACAACGAGCCCAATTCACCCTCGAGCATCGGCGGCGGATTGATGATCTTCTGCGCGAGCTGGAGAATATTCTCGCCCGGCTCGAAGGAGAAGTGCGCCAAGTGGCGCGAAAAGAATTCCTGCAAGGCCGGCACATGCATGCCGTCCCGCGTCTCGATCAGGCGCGTCAGCCAGGGCAGCGGCGCGGCGATCATCACCTTGCGCAGCGGCACCTCGCTTTCGTCGAAGAAGCGCAACCTGCTAGTCTTCGCAACATTGAGCATGAAAACCTGCGGCGACGCCGAATCGCCATCTCCGGCGTTCACATGGAAATGATGGCCGTCGATGACAAAGTGCTGCGCACCCTGCAGCATCACCATCAGCATGAATTTCGGCCAGATTTCCTGCTCGCTGGTGTCGTCCGTGCAGTTGGTGACGTTCTCGATCGCGCCGACGAAAAGTTCCTGCGGTGTGTACTGCATCGGACGACCTATCGCCGCCCGCGCCGCGCTGCCGCCTGCGCGTAAAACTTTGCCATTTTCGCCAAACTCTTTCGTCTCGACTCGCTTCCAGGCTCGGCCATATACATGACCAACTTTATCAAGTTTATTCCCTGCCCGCGCGGATGACAAGTTTGTCGCCGCGGGACATCCACCTTTGCCGCGGGGGCAAGGCAGGCAGGCGGGGCGCCTAGCAGGGGGACAGATCGATATGAGCGTCACATCGCCGGACCAAGCCGAACATGCCGCCGTTGCGCGTCGGTGGCGGATGTAAACGTCCCCCACGCACAAACCATCCTCCCAACCATCTGGAAATCGACGAAGCGACCGGCTTCGGCACTGAAAGTTGACTGGACCAACTACATGAAGCTTATCCGCATCCTGCCGCTCGCCGGCGTGTCACTTCTCGCCCTCTCTGCCTCGCTGCAGGCACAGGAAGCACCGCAGGGGGCCGTCACGGTGCTCGATACGATCACCGTCATCAATGACGGCGAGGAAAACATCGAGGCCACGGGCGGCACGGTCATCACGCAGGAAGACCTGGAAACGCTGAAGCCTGCCGACGTCTCCGAACTGTTCTCGCGCGAATCCTCGGTGACGGTTTCAGGCGGCGGCGGCCCCTCCAAGCGCATCCACGTGCTCGGCATGGAACAGTCCAACCTGGCCGTCAGCGTCGACGGCGTGCCGCAGACGGCGACGAGCTGGCACCATACCGGCTCCAACGTGATCGACCCGGTATTCCTGAAGCGCGTCGAGGTCGAGGCGGGCGCTGCGGCGGCCGATGCGGGCTTTGCGGCGGCTGCCGGCGCGGTGCGCTACGAAACGGTGGGCGCACTGGACCTGCTGGAAGACGGCAAGAACTTCGGCGGGCGGATCGGTGCGTCCTACGGCACCAACGGTCGGGGCTTTTCAGGCAGTGCAGCGGGTTACGGTCGCGTCGAGGGTTTTGACTATTTCCTCATGACCCACGGCTCTACTGGCAAGAACTACAAGAACGGCGACGGGCTCGAAATCCTCGGCACCGAACCAGCGGCGCGCAACATCCTCGGCAAGCTGGGTTACGAAGTCGACGGTCATCGTTTCGAGATCGGCTATGAGCGCAGCCGCGACAAGGCCGACCGCCTCATCAAGATGAACATGGGCCTGCCCGGCGACGAGGTGCATCCACTCGAAGTCGCCCGCGACGCCGTCAACCTGAAATACACGACGACCGCCCCGACCGATTTCTGGGACCCCGAGGCAACGCTCTACTTCAGCCAGAACGACTACTGGCGGACTAACTACCAGGGCCGGACCAACGGCAACATGATCCTCAATGAAGGGCTTTACGGCGGCAAGGTGCAGAACACCTTTACCCTCGACACAGGCAAGATCACCACCGGTATCGACTTCGGCCAGCACGACTATCACACTGACAATTACGGCAACAACGACCGCCGCTACCGCGATTTCTCGACGACGCAGGTGGGTGTGTTCACGCAGGGCCGGTTCGACTTCGACAGCGGCCTCGGCATCTCCGCAGGCGCCCGCTACGACGGCCACCGCTTCACCGACTGGGACGATAACGACTTCACCGACAGCGGCGCCAGCGTCAACGGGACCGTGTCCTACAGGTTCAACGACCATATCGAGGTGTTCGCCGGCGCGTCGCGCACCTGGCTCGGCTATGTCATCGGCGACTACGGCTATGTCCACGCCCGCAACGACGCCTTCTACACCGATCCCGATTTCAGCACCGGCACGGCGCAGAACCTGAAGGCCGGCGCGAATTTCGGCGGCGAGAACTGGAATGCCGGCATCACCTTCTTCGATACGCGGATCGATGGCCTGCCGGACTACAGCACCGGCAACAGGCTGAGCAACGACCCCAACGAGTACCGCTCCAGGGGCGTGACGCTCAATGCCGGCTATCGCTGGGACAACACCAGCATCGGCGCGACGTATACTCGGGCGGATGTCACCGTGGGCGGCCTGTCGGCCCTGCCCAACAGCGGAACGTTCATGCCGATCGGCGATATGGCGACGTTCTACATCGACCACGAACTGCCGGACTACAACCTCAAGCTTGGCGCGACGGTCGCATGGGCCGGCAAGATCAAGGATGCGGTGGCGACCGCCGGCGGCTTCCACGACCAACCCGCATATACGGTCGTCAACGCCTATGCGGAGTGGAACCCGCCCATCAACGAGAACATCACCCTGCGCGTTGGCGTCGAGAACCTTTTCGACGAAGTCTATTATGAGCGGTCGAGTTTTGCGCGCAGCGACAATCGCGGCGGCATCGACCCGGTCTATGCGCCCGGCCGCACCTTCACCTTCCATACCGCGATCACATTCTGATCCCGGGACGAAGAGACACCGTCAGCGCGGGTCGGCCTCTGGCTGGCCCGCGTTTTTCGTGGCGCGGATTATCGTTTCGCTAACCATGTCGCGACGCCGGGCGAGCGCGGCCTTGCGTCGGGAGCTTCCAGATGGATGGCTCTGCATATGGAGAGACAAGTAAAGCGCATGGTCGGGCGATGAGCGGAGACGGCCACACGCTGAGCTGGCATCTGGTGCGCTGGCTGCTGCTGGCCTTTTCGGTCCAGGGCGCTTCGCAGGCCGCGCATGCCGATGCGCCGCGGCTCGGTCCGTTCGAACTGCCGCAGCCGCAGGAGCTTGCGGTGCCCACGGGCGACGAGCACTTCAGTCCTTTCCAGGCACTGAACGGCAGTTTCAGCTCTCCTGAGCACTGCGCACAGGTTCCGAACGGGCTCTGGATCGAACATGAAGGGCGCGGCGACTGCATCAGATATTATCCCCACGGGCTGGCCGAGGGCGGCAATCGCAGCGTGCTCATCTATTTCGCCGGCGACGTGATGCTGCGCAACACGCGCGGCGTGCGCTTCATCACCGGGTCGTATATCGAGCGCTCCCCAGCATCCATCGCGTCGGACATGACCGAGTGGTCGACGCTGGCGGGGCGACCCACGATCTATATCGCGCGACCGGGCATCTACGGTTCTTCCGGCGACCACAACATGCGCCGCCATCCGCGCGAGATCGCGCTGATGAACCGGGCCGTCGACATGATCAAGGAACGCTACAACGTCTCCTCGTTCATCCTGAGCGGCCACTCGGCCGGCGCGCAGATCGTCGCCGGGCTGCTCAACCGGCGAACCGACATCTCGGCTGCCGTGATGAGTTCCGGCCTCGTATCCGTGAAGCAGGTATCGAGGTTCTGGGAGCGTCGGCGCTCCCTGCCCGGCCGGCTGCTTTACGATTCGCGCAACTTCTACGATCCGGTGGACGAGATCGACCGGATCGCCACCGATCCGAAGCCGCAGATCTATGTGATTTCGGACCCGGAAGACCGTGTCGTGCCGTTCTTCAGCCAGCTCTATTATGTGCGACGCCTGCGTAGCGCAGGTTTCGATCCGCAGCACGTCTACGCGCAGGCGGCCGATCCGCGACGGCACCTGCTGGCGCTGAACGGCCGGCTTGCCGCCGCGCTGCTGGCGCAGGGTCGTTCGACCAACGAGATTCGCCGCGCACTGACCGACTTCGAACTCGATCAGCGCGAGTAGCCCTATTCGGCGGCCGGCCGTTCGACGTCGGCCTGCGCCATTTCCTTGAGCCAGGCGACGATCTCGTACATGCGGGTGCTGTTGGAGCCCTTGACCAGCACCACGTCGCCATCGGCGAGCTGTTCCTCCAGCACTTCCTTCATCGCATCCAGTGAGCCGAGATAGAGCCCCTTCCGGGATCGCGGCAGTGCGCGCCAGAAGTCCTGGTAGAGTTCTCCGGTCACATAGACCCGGTCGATAGCACGGTCATCGATCAGCTTTGCAAGCTGCGTATGAAACATCGGCGATTGCGGGCCAAGCTCGGCCATCTGGCCCAGCACGGCGACCCGGCGCCGCGCGCCCGGATAGTCGTTCAACTGATCGAAGGCTGCTTCCATCGAGCCCGGATTGGCATTGTAGGCATCGTCGATGACCGTAAGCTTGCGTCCACCAAGCGAGAGGTCGCAAATCTGCCCCCTGCCCGGCAGCGGCGCGAATGTCTGGAGCTTGGCGATTGCGGGCTCCAGCGGGTAGCCGAGGGCGGAGACTGCGGCCAGCACAGCAAGGCTGTTCATCGCCATGTGACGGCCTGCGGCGCCGACGCGATAGCTGATCTCGCGGCCCTCGATGCTGGCCTTGACCGAGCCGTCGCGGGCGTCGTGCGAGACGAGCCTGAACGCGCAATCGGCGTGCTCGCCGTAGTGGACGATGCGCAAGCTGCGGCTCTCGGCGGCGGCGCGCACCGTCTCCCATTCGATCATGTCGCGGTTGATGACTGCGACATCGCCCGGCGACATGCCGAGGAAAATCGCGCTCTTCGTGCGCGCGACATCCGTTACCGTGCTGGTCTCATTGAGGTGGGCAGGCGCGATGTTGGTGAAGATGGCGACCTGAGGTCGCGCCATCCGCGCGCTGACGGCCATGCGGCCGATGGCGAGCTCCATCACAATATGCTGCGTGTCCCAAGGTATGGAAGCCAGGTTCCAGCCCACGCCATGCGGCAGGTTGGCGTTGTGCGCGCTCTTGGCGACGGTTCCGTGCGCCGACAGCGCATGCGCCAGCATGGCCACCGCGGTGGTCTTGCCGGAACTGCCGGTCACGCCCAGCACCTTGCCGGTCATGCGCGCCCGCGCGTAGCGGCCCATGGCAAGCACCGCCTCGTCGCAATCGGGCACGGTGAGCAGCGGCACGTCCGTCACGTCGACCGCTTCGGGATCGCGTGCGATCAGGGCGGCCGGAGGCGGGTTCATGCGACGGACCACCTGCGGCAGCATGCCGACCGTTTCGTCGCCAGTTCGCACGACGGCCATGTCGCCCGGCTGCATGGCGGGCGCGAAGGTCGAAAGCCCCCGTGCCGACCAGCCCAGCGGCGGTTGACGGACCCAGGTTCCGCCGGTCGCGGCCTCCACATGCGCGGCAGTCCATATCGCATCCGGATCGGCCGGTTCGGACTGAGGGGCGGTATGCCTTGCGACGAGGCGCCGGAACGCATTGCGTTCTTCCAGATAGCGGCGATAGGCGACGAAACCGGACAGATAGTGCTCGACATCGTCGATGCGCACGCGGAATGCGTGATGGCGGATGAAGAAAGATCCGACGATCCTGTCCGGCTTGCGGAAGTACATGGCGAGTTCGGGCCAGAAATGCCCGTTGAGCAGGTAGTGGGCGCGCTTCTCCAGAGCGTTTTCGAACCGCTCGAGATCGATACCGTCAAACAGATGGTGCAGTTCGGGTCGCTCGTCGATGCGCGCCAGCGTTTCGCGCGCAGCCATCATCAGTTCGAGCAATGTCGGGAAGGTGGTGATCCGATCCGAGACGAAGTCGAGGTAGCCCGCGACATTTGCGATGCCGAAGCGGAAATAGCGCTCTTCCGGGCGGTAGCGCGTAAGTTCGTTAACGCAATAGCTGAGCCAGTGGTCGTGGTGCTTCCAGTGGTCGTTGCGGATGAAGTGGCCAAAGGCCTTTTCGACCATTTCGAGCCAGCGCGGATCGCGCGTCAGGCCATAGAGCCGCATCAGGCCGAAGGCGGCCTCGCCTTCGTAGTAGATGGTGCGGAAGTCCTGCTTCACGCCGAGATCCGGAAAGCTCAGCACGTGGTTGAACGCACCGGTTTCCTCATCCTGCATGTAGCGGATGCCGAGCGCGAGCTTCTCCATCATCGGGTGATGGGCCTTGGAGCCGGTAACGGCGGCGTATTTGGCGAGCGCAAGGATCGCGACCGCATTGCCGCCGAGCTTCACCTCGTTGCCGACGTCGACCAGAAATGCGGCCTCGGTCCCATCCGGCAGGCTGCATGTCTGTATGAGCGCGCCGCACAGGCGTTTCAATGAGCGGTCGATCGCCGCCTTGAGGCGCGCGTCGCGTGTGACCTCCCAGGCTTCGACCATGGCGTAGGTGGTGCTGGCATGGCGCAAGGTGTTGTAGGCGGCTATCCGCCGGTCGAAGCACGGGTGATAGCCGTAGACAAAGGTGCCGTCCCGCTCGACCTGCCGGGCAAGGTAGGCCGCCGCATCGCGCACCAATGGGGTCACGTCGCCTTCGCCAAGCTCGGCCACGGTGCGCCGGCCGGCATCCAAGCCCGCGCCGGTCAGTTCGTGCAGATTGCCGGCCTCGTCGCAAAAGACGCCACGAGTGGAGAACAGATAGACATCGGCCTCGTCGGCGCAATCGGGTTCCGGCATGTCGGGATAGCGGATGCCGGCATAGGTGGCGAAGTTCTTCTGGTTGAACACCGCATGCGCGATGGTGTTGCCACCGTAAAGCGCCGCGTTGGCGTTGAGCTCAAGCTCGGTGAAAGCGAAATTCAGCTCAGGGTCGAAAGCGATTCCGTACCGGAAATAGTTGCGTTTGGTCTTTACGAGCAAACCGCGGAGGCGGCGCCAGTCCTTGCGTTCGGCGCGGTCGACCCAGTCCACCCGAAGCCAGCGACCGGCCAGCTTTTCGCCTTTCATGATTTCGCGCAGCGCGGCGAGACCTTTCTGCCAGGCCGACTCCAGCGAGGCGCCCGAAGCGTTCACCACGCGGGCGCGTGAATCGCCGTCAGAGACGGAGAAGAACAGGACGATGCGGGGAAACGGCGATTGCAGACCTTCAACTCTGGTGCGCAGGAGGGCGCGCATGCTGGAAAGCTTGTCGACGGTGTCGAGTTTGACGTCCACTGGAAACAACCTCCTTCGATAACCGGCGCGCGCGACTAACGCTCGCGCAGCGCCTCGCGCGCCCTGTTGAACGGCTTGATGAGATATTCGAGCACCGTCTTGCCGCCGGTGTGAATGTCGACGGTTGCGATCATCCCCGGCACGATGGGGAACGTCTTGCCCGCATCGTTGGTCAGGGCGTCCTTTCCGGTCTTGATGAAGACCCGGTAGTAGTAGATGTCCTTATCCACCTCGTCCTGGATCGTGTCGGGCGAGATGGTCGTCACATGCCCTTCCAGATCGCCGTAGATCGCGTAGTCATACGCACTGATCTTGACCCGTGCCTCCTGTCCGGGCCGGATGAAGGCGATGTCACGCGGCGAGATGCGTGCCTCGATCAGAAGCTTGTCATCCAGCGGGATGATGTCCATCAGCTTGCCGTTGGGCGGAACGACTCCGCCGATCGTCGAGACCTCGATGTTCTTGACGATCCCACGCACCGGCGAGCGGTGCGTCAGCCTTGCAAGGCTGTCGGAGCGGCCCTTGACCACCGGGGACAGCGAATTGACCTCGGCATTCGCCTTGGTCAGTTCCTCGCGCGCTCGTACGACATACTCGGCATTCATCTCGACCTTCTTGAGCTCGAGCTCCACGAGCTGGCGCTTGAGACGGATGACCTCGACATTGCTGGCGGCGCCGATGGCAGTCAGCGATTCGTTGATGTCCAGTTCGCTACGGACCAGCGCCAGCGATTCCTCGACCCACTCCAGCGACTGCTCCAGGGCACGGCGACGCGCCTCGTAAAGCTCGGTTTCGGAAGCGATCAGTTCCGGATAGCCGTCGAGTTCCTTTGGGAATACGAGCGGGATCTGCTCGACTTCTGCCCGCAGACGCGCGGACGCGGCGAGTGCCGCACGGTATTTGGCGGCGCTCTCCTCGACATTCGATTCCGACTTGGTGGGATCGAGCTGCGCAAGTATCTGACCGGGCTCCACCACCTCGTCCTCACGCACGTGCAGGGCGGCTACAATGCCACCCTCGAGCGATTGAATGACCTGCTCGCGCGAGGTCGGCACCACGCGGCCGTCGCCGGCCGATACCTCGGCCAGCTCGGCGAAGTAGGCCCAGACGAGACCGCAGGCGAGCAGGAGGAAGACAATCCTGACGATGCGACCGGAACGGGAAAGCCGTACGCCATCGTCATCGCCATAGCTCCATTCTCCAAGGTCAGCCGGGGTGTCGCGCATCGTCATGGCCATGAAATCACGCTCCTTCAGCGCGGCGGACAGCCGTTTCCGGCGTGCCGCGAAGATTGGCTGGTACTACCTTCTTGACCCCCTTCAGTGTCTTCAGCGCCTCGTCCTTGGTCTCGTCGAGCACCACCTGCCCGTTGTCGAACGCGATGATCCTGTCGACCAGATCGAGCACCCGCATGCGGTGGGTCGCGATCACCACCGTGCGCTCATGGCTCCACGCCCGGAAACGCGTGATGAAGGCGCGCTCCGTGGCTTCATCCATCGCGGCGGTCGGTTCGTCCAGGAGCACGATCGACGGATCGCGGATCAGCAGCCGGGCTAGCAGCAACGCCTGCTGCTGGCCGCCGCTCAGGCCTCGCCCGCCTTCCAGAATCGGATGATCGAGGCCGCGCGGCAGCTTGCGGATGAAATCGTCGGCGCCGACCATGGCGAGCGCGTCCAGCAATGCCGCCTGCCCCGCGTGCGGAGCGCCCATGGTGACGTTGTCGCGGATGGTGCCGTGAAACAGGCGGGAATTCTGCGTCAGCAACCCGACGCCACGCCGCACGTCGGCGGGATCGATCTGGCTGAGGGCGAGATCGTCTAGATGAACCTCGCCGAGCGCCGGCTCCATCAGGCCGGAAAGACCGAGCAGGAATGTCGACTTGCCGGCGCCGTTCTTGCCGAGCAGCGCGATCTTCTCGCCCGCCCCGATCGAGAGGTCGCGAACCGTGAGCGCCGGCTTCGCGGCGGCATCGCCATAATGAAAGACCGCATCCTTCATGCGGTACGCGCCCTTGAGCACGGGCGCGCTGACACGGGTCTCGGCCTCGGGATGATCGACCGGCATGTGCATGATGCTGTCTATGCTTTTGAGCCCGACGCGCGCCTGCTGGAAACGCGCCAGCACCTGGGTGATCTGGGCCATCGGCGCCATCATGCGCGAACCGAGAATGGAGCAGGCGACGAGCGAACCCGTGGTCATGTCGCCCGCCATCACCATCGGCGCGCCGATGAAGACTATGACGGCGAAGGTGCTGGTCTGCACGCCATGGCTCCACGCCGTGAGCGAATTGGTGATGGAGCGCTGCCGCAGCTGCGCCTCGGCCGTAACGGCGTTGAGGTGGTTCCAGCGCTGCTGGAAACGATCTTCCGCCTGCAGGGCCTTGATGTCCTCTATGCCCTGGATCGCCTCGACCAGCATGGCGTTCCTGAGCGATGCTTCGCGCATCGCCTCGTTGGCGCTGGCACGCAGGCGGCGCTGGGCAAGCAGGCCGGGCAGGATCAGAAGCACGAGCGCCACCGCGGGCACCGCCGCAAGCACACCGCCGATCTGCAGGAAGATGAAGAGAAACAGGATGAAGAACGGCAGGTCGGCGACGGCCGCGAGCGTCGTCGACGTCAACAGTTCGCGCACCTGTTCGAGATCGCGAAGCTGCGAGATGAAGGTGCCGGTGGAGCTTGGCCGCACACGGTTTTTCACCCGCAAGGCATGGCCGAACACCATATCCGACATACGCATGTCTGTGCGCTTGCCGACGATGTCGATGATGCGCGTGCGCACGCGGCGCATCGCGAAGTCGAACGCGACCGCCAGCATGACGCCGATGAACAGGACATAGAGCGTGCTGTAGGAATGCGCCGGGACCACGCGATCGTAGACCTGCATGGAAAACAGCACGCCGGAAAGGGCAAGCGTGTTGGCGACCAGCGAGGCCAGCATCACATGGCCATAGGGCCGAATGTCGCTGAACGCCAGGCGCCGGAACCAGTGCCGGCGATACGGCGCGATGTAGGCGTCGACCCGCTCGTCCGCCATCGCCCGCTCGGGCCGCGGAATGACGAGGTGCAGCGTCTCCTGCAACAAAGCGTCAACGGGAATGGAAACGGACTGGCCGCCGTCGCCGCTGAAGACCACGGACGCGTTGCCGTCGCCGCTGAGCGTCATGATGACGCCGACCGAGTGATCGTTGAGCTGAACGATTACGGGCAAGCGCCAGCTCGTCAGCGAGATCGACGCGGGATCGGCTTGCCGCACCCGCAGGCCCAGCTTGCGCGCGAGGCGGCTGATCTGGGTTGCGGCGTCCTCGCCTTCAAGAGCGCGGCCAAGCTGCAGGGCGCCACGCGGCGAGAAAGGAACGTTGTAGTGACGGGCTACGTGCTCAAGGGCATCGATCCAGGCTTCCAGCTCAGTCCGTCCGAAGCTGCTGGCGGCGTTTGGGTCGATCTGTAGCTCGGGGTCGATCATGATGCCCCTTCAGTCTTCTCCACTGGTCTTGCGGTGCGCGACGCCGGAGCGCCGCGCACCATCATGTCGGCCGTCAAACGACCGAATTATTCTCGGTCCAGTCATCATCCGTCACCAGATGGCCGAATGGATCGACGGTCTCAGTACTTGCCTCGACCATGCTCTCCTGCATGACCGCCGCCCCATCGACCGAGGCATCCTCACCCGTTTCGTCACCGAGATTGTCAATACCGCCGAGCGGGATGTCCTGGTCGTCGCCTTCGTCAAGAGACAGGGCCAGTTCCTCGGTCGTGGACTGCGTCCCGCCGTCCTGAGGCTCGTCCTGGGACGCCACCTCGAGGTCGTCGATACCCACGACATCGTCGCTGAACAATGCCAGCGGAGCACCCGCGACGCCCGCCCCCGAAGGGGTCACCGTGACATCGACACTGCCCGTCACGACCGCACCGGTCGGATGGACGAGTTGATAGGTGAAGCTGTCGAGCTGCGGCGTATCGAAGTATGCGGAAGCTGGATCGGGGGTGTAGGTGTAGTTGCCTCCGGCATCGACCGTCAGCGTACCGTATGTGCCCTGAACGGTTACCGGCGACCCGCTCGGGATCTCGACGAAGGAGCCGAGATCGGCGTCGAAGATCTGGACCGTGGTGAACTCGGACCCCGGCTCGTCATTGTCGAGCAGGTTTCCGTTGTCGCCGGTAGAGGTCTCGATCTCGAATTGGTCGAGGTAGGTGACATCGACGTCGCTATCGATGCCAACAGTGGTGATGACGCCGCCAATCAACGGCGTCTGCATCGACACCAGTACTCGATAGTTACCCGGCCCCAGAGCCAAGGTTGACAGATCCAGCGAAGCGACCTCCCCGACAGCCAGTATCGCGCCTGTGTGTACGTCGGTCGCGACATTGGTCCAGACGCCGGCCGGCCCTTCTATCTGGAGCGCCAGCGTGATGTTGGCGTTGCCGACAGCCAGTGCGGAGACTGTGAGACTGCCAGAGACGTCGGTGTTGGCATCAATTGTGAACTCGTCGCTGATGTCTGTAACCGTAGTTCCTAGAATTCCGAGCATCGACGTATCGTCGTTGAAGTACTCCTCATCGCTCACATTGGCCCAGACAACCGACGCGGCACCGGCATCATCCGTTGTGCTGAAGTCGAACGTCGCCGGCTGGTCCGGATTGGCCGGATCAAACGTCAACGCCACGCTGTCGCTGCCGATCTGCGCGTAGAGCGTTGCCGTGGCCGTGTTGCCCGTATCCGGATCGAACAGCGTGTACTGGAACTGATCGACCTGGCCTATGGCGGCCGCATCCTCGTTCGGCGTGTAGGTGTATGAGCCGTCCTGGTCGATCACCAGCGTCCCGTAGGTGCCGATGATCGTCGTTCCGCCGGCAAGGATCGCTTCGCCGTTGACCTCCGAGACGATCGTCGTCGGGGTGACGACGTCGGAGTCGCCATCGCCATTGACATCGGTGATGACATTGCCGCTGGCAGGCTCCACCTCGTAGCCGCCGATCTCCGTGTAATCGAGATCGGTTCCCCCTACACCGAGTTCGCCAAGGACACCCAGGCCCACACCTTCGAATGTCACGAAGGCACGATATTGACCCGCATCAAGCGTTGCCGTGGCCTGGTAGGTGTTGCCGCTCAGCAGACCGATGTCGAGGACGGTCGCCTCGCCCGAGCCGTCGATACCGACCCACTGGCCCAGCTCCGGATCAAACTTCTGCACCACCACGGCGTAGTCGCTGAGCACGCCGAGTGACGCGAGCGCGCTGTAGTCGAAGTCGGCGTCAAGCGTGTGCCCCTCCTCGACATTGAACTCCACGCTCGGGGTGCCGAGCACGGTCGCCTGCAGATCCAGCACGCCCACGGAAACGAGCGCGAGGTAGTTCGCGTCGCCGAGATCGACATCGGTCGAGGTCGGCAGGATGTTCAAGCCGGCATTACCGATGTCGTCGAAGGCTTCGATATCGGCGTCGGCATCGGCATCCGCGTCGGCGTCGGCGTCGGCATCAGCGTCGGCGTCTGCATCGGCGTCCGCATCCGCGTCCGCATCAGCGTCGGCATCCGCGTCGGCGTCAGCATCGGCATCAGCGTCTGCATCCGCGTCAGCATCAGCGTCGGCGTCTGCATCGGCATCAGCGTCAGCATCCGCGTCAGCGTCGGCATCCGCGTCGGCGTCGGCGTCGGCATCAGCGTCGGCGTCTGCATCGGCGTCCGCATCTGCGTCTGCATCCGCGTCAGCATCAGCGTCGGCGTCGGCGTCTGCATCGGCATCGGCGTCGGCATCCGCGTCGGCGTCGGCATCAGCGTCGGCGTCTGCGTCGGCATCCGCGTCGGCGTCTGCATCGGCATCCGCGTCGGCGTCGGCATCAGCGTCGGCGTCTGCATCGGCGTCCGCATCGGCATCAGCGTCGGCATCAGCGTCAGCGTCGGCATCCGCGTCGGCGTCGGCATCAGCGTCGGCGTCTGCATCGGCGTCCGCATCTGCGTCTGCATCCGCGTCTGCATCAGCGTCCGCATCCGCATCCGCGTCAGCATCGGCATCGGCGTCTGCATCGGCGTCCGCATCCGCGTCAGCATCGGCGTCTGCATCAGCATCAGCATCCGCATCCGCGTCGGCATCTGCATCCGCGTCAGCGTCAGCGTCGGCATCAGCGTCAGAATCGGCATCTGCATCGCCGTCATCACCGCCGCCGCTCAGGGCGAGACCACCGGCTGCCAGAAGGCCCAGGCCAGCAAGACCGAGGATCGAATCGTCTCCGCTGGAGGCAGCGACAAGCTCGTCGACCGATTCGATCTGCGAGAACTGGAAATCGGCCAGGCCTTCGGAATGCTCCCCCAGCCACAGGTTGCCATCCTCATCCTCCAGGACGAGCTGGCTCTGCTCCTCTCCCGCCGCGTAGAAGTTGCCGATCCTGACTGTTTCGCCCGACGTCAGCCGCAAGACCAGATCGTCGCCTTCACGCGCCGCGGAAGCCACATCTCGCGGCGACAGCGACAGCTTGACCACGCTCGGATTGGTCACGACCACATCGCCGTCGGGAAAAGTTTGCGATGTTCCACTGGATTTATCGGTAATAACTGCCACCACTGGACTGCCTCCTCATTGCCTGAGCCCGCCGCAAGGATTCGGCAATCGCCGAGCCCCCGCCAAACAGCGTTTCATCAAGTTTTCAATCAGAGACGGCGGTGCCTTACCCAGGCAAACTACTGCGATACAAGCCGCCGCAGGCTCGTTCCGCCTGCTGCGGATACGGCCTTCGTGTCCCACAATCGGCCATATCGTGAAAATGTTGGCAAATGGAAACGCTCAACTGTGCCAGTTCGGAACATGAAACGTGAAGCTTGCATTTATAACTTACTACGTTCCACAGCGCAGTTTTATTAGAATTTTACGCAATGGTTGTTTTTACATATATTTCTGGTGATTATAATTTACTTATATGCAAGGGGCTTTCTAGGCGATTCTACTTTAGCGACGAATCGTGTGCAGCCGATTTGGCATTACGCCATCCATATCCACCCGTTATCCGCGATGAAAACACGTGCGACGGCCGTGCCATACTGGAACAGTTGCGCCATTTGCAGGCAGCGGCAGGGGCCCTGCCCCGCTACAGGGACACACCGAAAAGCGGTTTGCCCTCCAGTGCGAACTTTCCGCGCAAATCGCCAGCGCTGTAAGCGCAGTCGATGGCAAGCCTCTGAAGATCGTATCGTATGTTGATCTCGTCAAACCGCCCTGCGTGAAATTCCTGGTCCGCGTTGAGCAGATCCAGCAGCGTGCGGGTGCCAAGCTCGAGATACTGGGTCTGATAGAGGCTGCGTGTTTCGTCCATCATCGCCTGGCGCTTCGTCAACGATGCAAGAAGCGCGCGCATGCTTGCAATCTGACCAGTCGCCTCGGTCAGGCTGCGGCGGATATCCACCTGCGCACGCTGCTTGGCAGCCTCGGAAGAGCGCAGCGCGTGTCCGGCAGCGGCGCGACGTGCGCCGGCTTCTCCACCATTATAGATGCTGCCGGTGACGTTCAGGCCAATCGTGTAGTCCGGGTCGCTTGAACCGATACGCGTCAGGTCGGTGCCTACTCCCGCATCCAGCGACACTGTGGGCAGGCTTTCAGCCCGGCTGAGGCCGATCTGCGCGACGGCGGCGGACCGTTCGGCCTCCGCCTGCATCACCGCCGGAACGCGCGACCAGTCGGGGTCGACCGAATCGCATGCCTTGGACAGCCAGCCCGGAGCGCGTGCGCCGCGCGCCATCGCGCCATTTGTGCCCGTCAACGCCGCGAGCGCGCTCGTCCAACGGCGGGTCTGCGCCTGCACCTCAAGGGTCGTCGCCTCCGCGGCCTGAACACGGGCGGCCGCCTGAAGCTCGTCCGACCGGGTGCTGGCGCCTTTTTGCGTGCGCGATTTGACCAGATTGAGGATGGCGCTGGTATCCTTCACCTGGTCGCTCGCCACCCCGGCGAGCGCCTTGTTGCGCTGGACCTCGATCGCGGCCTGGGCCGTCTCGCGTATCAGATCATCCACGGCCATGAGTACCTGCGACTTACGGCCTTCTATGCCGGCCGTCGCGATCTTCACGCGTCCGTCGACCTTGCCGAAATCGTAGATCATCTGCGAAGCGCTGACGTCGAGGCTCGGCCGGTAATCGCCTTCGCGCGAATCGAAATTGGTGTTCACGCCCCAGCTCACGCGTGGCCTGTAGCCGGCGCGCGCCTCGTTGACCGCCTCACCCTGCTGGTTGAGCCTGCTCACGGCCTCGACGACGGAGGGGTGGTAAGAGACAGCGTGCTGTACCGCGCTTTCAAGCGTCAGCGGTCCCTTGGGCGGCGTTTGCGGCGCTGCTGCGCCCGCATCCGTCGCGGCGGCGGTGCTTGGAGCCGCGCCGGGAGCGGTATCGCGGGTCGTCGACGATACAGTCACCGGATCGACGGTATCGGGCTTCGGGTTACCCGCGCAGGCGGATACGATTGCTGCCGCACTGACGGACAGGATCGCAACCATGCGGCGTGGCTGGCGCATCGACGGAACTCCGCAAATCGATGTCGAACTAAAGCCACCTGCCAACGCGGGAACTTGATGGGCGGGCGAAGCGCAGGCCAACATGCCGGCGCGTGCCGAGTGTAGACCCGATTATGGTTAACCGTTCGTTAGCGGGGCGCCGGCGCTAAAGGTCGAACCGGCCCTGCCCCGTATCCATCGCATCCACCACCTGCGCGGCAAGCGCCCGGGTTATCCGCGATTTGTGCTCCAGCGCGGCATGATCGAGCCGTGCCACGACATCGATAGCCGTCGACAGGGATCGTTCGATCCGCCGGACGAGAAACTGCACGACATGGGGCTCGACCTCGACCTGCCGGTCGGCGAAGAGCTTGGTGACCACGCCGGCCAGAAGCGCGTCGTCGGGTTCGTGGATCTCGACGGTGGACGCCGCCTTGAGCCGGGATTCCAGATCGGGAAGCTTTACGCCCCATGCCAGCGGGAAACGCCGTGCCGTCAGCAGCAGCGTGGTTCCAGCCTGTCGCACCGCATTGATGAGATGGAAAAGGCCTGCCTCGTCGATCGGTGCGGAATCCACGTCGTCGATCAGCACAGGCCCCCTGCCCGACGCTTCGACAGCCTCCGCCGCGAGCCTTCCGGGCGCGAATTCGGTAGCACCGCTCAGCTCCCGCCAGATGGCCGCCAGATGGGATTTGCCCGAGCCGGCCGGTCCGGCGAGCACGACCACGGGCGATGGCCAGTCCGGCCAGCGATCCACCAGCGCGGTGGCCGCGATGTTGGATGGTCCGACGACAAGGTCGTCGCGGCTTTGCGCGGGATTGTGCGCAAGGTCCAGCGGCAACTGCCTCGGTCGTGTCGACATGCGTTGCACTGCCCTACTTCGACGCGGACTCTTCGTCCACCGCGTGGCCGCGATAGAGCGGCGAGGCCAGGTAGCGCGAAAGGCCGAAACGCACCAAGACACCCACCGCGGCTGCCGCCGGCACGGCGACGAGCAGGCCGACGAAGCCGAACAGGGCGCCGAAGGCGAAGAGTGCGAACATCAGCCACACGGGGTGGAGCCCGACGCTCTTGCCCACGAGGTTGGGCTGCAGGATGTTGCCTTCGACGAACTGGCCGGCAAAGAAGATGGCCGCCACCGCCGCCACCCAGTGCCATTCCGGCCAGAACTGGACCAGCGCGACACCGATCGACAGAACGAGGCCGAGCAACGAGCCGACATAGGGAATGAAGCTGACGAGGCCCGCAAAGAGGCCGATCAGCAGGCCGAAGTTCAGGCCGACAGCGGTGAGGCCGATGGCGTAGAAGACGCCAAGGATGATGCAGACGGTGCCCTGGCCGCGCACGAAGCCCGCCACGGCGCGATCAATGTCGAGCGCGATCTGCCGCACGGTCCCCAGATGGTCTCGCGGAACCCAGCTATCGACGCGCGCGACCATCTTGTCCCAGTCCAGCAGCATGTAGAAAGCCACCACGGGGGTGATGACGAACAGGCCGGCAATGTCGATTAGCGTCTTGCCGGAACTCAGGATCGATGAGAACAGGCCCGAGATAAAGCCCCCGGCCTGCGTGAGCAGCGAGTTGAGGCCATCGCGAAGCGACGCAGGGTCAACGCCGAGACGCTGGCTCAGCCATTCCGCGTCGACGCCGGTCACCAGCGCCTGCAGCCGGGACATGTAGTCGGGCAAACGCCCGACGAAATCTGCCAACTGCGAGGCCAGAACCGGGATGATGAGCATAAGCCCGATGACCAGCGCGATCAGGAACATGATGAGGATGAGGACCGTGGCGGCCATGCGCGACAGACCCCGGCGCTCCAGCCAGTCGGCTACCGGATCCAGGAAATAGGCCAGGATCATGCCGGCGAAGAACGGCAGCAGGATCGCGGAGAATATGTAGAGAAAGCCGATGAGGACGGCAGCGGCCACCAGCCAGAAGATGACCTGCCGGCGGAAGGCCGACGCGACGACGACTTCGACCGCCTTTTTCTGGAGTTCAGCTTCCTGCTTGTTCATAGCGGCCCATATGCCTCAGCCATTGCACGAGATAGGCCGCCGCCGAAGCCACGGTCAAGAGGGCGGAAGCAATGACCAGAAGCAACCGAGCCGGACCAAACATGGTGTCGAAAGCCAATTCGGCGAGAACGACGATCGCCAGAACGATCTGCGCCGCGGTGTTCGCCTTGGAAACGAACAACGGCTTCATCGCAACCGGGTTCCCCATCAGGTTCGATAGCAGCACGGCGGCGACGATCAGCGCGTCGCGCGAGACCGCGGCAATGACCAGCCAGAGCGGCAGCTCGCCCATATAGCCCAGGACCACGAAGACGCTTACTAGCAGCAGCTTGTCGGCCATCGGGTCGAGATAGGCGCCGAGTTCGGACCTCTGGTTGAAGTGCCTCGCTATGAAGCCGTCGATGCCATCGGACAGGCCGGCGACGACGAAGCAGACCAGCGCCCATTCCTTGTTGTCCGTCACCAACGCCCAAATGACCGCCGGGACGAGCAGGAAACGGAAGATCGTGATGAAATTGGGTATGGTCACGCCTGCAATTCTCTCCCATGGCGCTGCATCGGCGCCTGTTAGATGATCGCGGCCGCCGTTGCGATCAAGATGCCACGTTTCTCCGTCCACGTATCCACGGTTTAAGTCGTCCCGTGCCTGTCCGCAGGCGTGCTTGTGCTTGCCCGCGCGGTCGCTTCGTGCGAAGAGCCCGCCTTGAATCAGGATCGGGGCGCGCAGCCATGAGCGAACGTAAGAACGGCCTCACCTATGCCGATGCGGGCGTCGACATCGACGCAGGCAACGCGCTTGTCGAAAAAATCAAGCCGATGGTACGCTCCACGCGCAGGCCTGGCGCGGACGGGGAGATCGGCGGCTTCGGCGGCCTGTTCGACCTCAAGGCCGCCGGCTTCAGCGATCCCATCCTCATCGCCGCAAACGACGGCGTCGGCACCAAGCTGAAGGTCGCGATAGAGGCAGGCCGCCACGATACGGTCGGCATCGACCTCGTCGCCATGTGCGTCAACGATCTCGTCGTGCAGGGCGCGGAGCCGCTGTTCTTCCTTGACTATTTCGCAACCGGCAAGCTCGACCCCGACCAGGGCGCTGCGATCGTCAGCGGGATCGCCGAAGGCTGCCGGCAAGCGGGATGCGCACTCATCGGCGGGGAAACGGCCGAGATGCCCGGCATGTACAGCGAAGGCGACTACGACCTCGCTGGTTTTGCGGTTGGTGCGGCCGAGCGCGGGCAGTTGCTGCCAACCGACGACATCGTCGAAGGCGATATCGTTCTGGGACTCGCCTCCTCGGGCGTTCACTCAAATGGGTATTCGCTGGTTCGCCGCATCGTCTCCTCGTCGGGTATCGGGTGGGACGACAAGGCGCCGTTCGACGGTTACCGCCCGCTTGGCGAGGCGCTGCTGACGCCGACGCGGATCTACGTCAAATCCGTCCTCGCGGCGATCCGCTCGACCCACGGCATCAAGGCGCTGGCGCACATCACCGGCGGCGGGTTTCCGGAAAACATCCCCCGCGTACTGCCGAAAGATTTCGCAGCAGAGCTGGATCTCGACGCGATCGACGTACCGCCGGTATTTTCGTGGCTTGCCAAGACCGGCGGCGTGGCCCCGGCGGAAATGATGCGCACCTTCAACTGCGGGATCGGCATGGTGATGGTGGTGGCTGCCGGCCAGGCCGCGCAGGTCGCCGCCGTTCTGGCTCAGCAGGGCGAGGAGGTGACGACCATCGGACGGATCATGCCGCGCCGCGAGGCCGGCGTCGTATATCGTGGAGAAATTGGCCTGTGAGTACCGCACGCAAACGCGTCGTCATCCTGATTTCGGGGCGCGGCTCGAACATGAACGCGCTGATCGAGGCAACCGGCGACCCTGCCTATCCGGCCAAGATCGTCGGCGTCATCGCCGACAATGCCGATGCGAAAGGCCTGTCCGTCGCCGCGGCGCAGGACATCGAGACGGTGGCCATCACCAAGGCGGACCACGCCGACAAGGCAGCAATGGATGACGCGCTGGATGCGAAGCTGAAAGAGCTCCGCGCCGACATCGTCTGCCTGGCAGGCTATATGCGGCTGCTTTCGCCGGCCTTCACCGAGAAATGGGCCGGCCGCCTCATCAATATCCACCCCTCGCTGCTGCCGCTTTTCAAGGGTCTCGATACCCATGAGCGCGCGCTGCAGGAAGGAATGCGAATCCACGGCTGTTCCGTGCACTTCGTAACGGCGGAAATGGATGGCGGCCCGATCATCGCGCAGGCCGCCGTGCCGATCCTGCCCAACGATGACGCGGAGACTCTTGCCGCGCGCGTACTGGGCGTGGAACATCAGCTCTATCCGCTGGCGCTGCGTCTCGTCGCCGAGGGCAAGGCGCGGATGGAAAACGGCCGCGCCGTGCTCAGCGGCGTGGGCGCCGAGGGTAGCCTGCTCTCGCCGGGCTCGGCCAGCGAAGCCGTCGACATCGAGAGCCTTGCCCGCATGACGCCGTGAAGACTGCTGCCATGCAGTGGCAGCAGCAATGCGCTAGGATGGCCAAAAATGGATTTGCCACAAGCGACCGGCCATGCCTGACACAGAGACGACGCCAACGTTCGACAATGCCGATGTGGCCGCAACTTTCGACGGCTACCCCCATCCGTCGCAGGACAAGCTCCTGGACCTCCGCCGCCTGATCTTCGACACGGCGGCGGAGACGGCAGGTGTCGGCCACATCGAAGAAACGCTGAAATGGGGGCAGCCAAGCTATCTGACCCCGCAGACGCGCAGTGGCAGCACGATCCGCATCGATGCGATCAAGGATGATCCGCAGCGTTTCGCTATGTATTTTCATTGCCAGACCGATCTGGTGGCCACGTTCCGGCGCCTCTATCCCGACAGCTTCGCGTTCGAGGGCAATCGCGCCATGCATTTTTGCGCCTCGGACGCGTTGCCGGAAGACGAATTGAAGCACTGCATCGCGCTGGCGCTGACCTATCACAGCCGCAAGAAGGCATGACGGAGAGAAGCCTGCTCCTGCTGCGTCACGCGAAATCGAGCTGGGACGATCCTTCCCTCGACGATTTCGACCGGCCGCTGGCAAAGCGCGGGCGCGAGGCTGTGCCGAGAATCGCGCATGAGATGATGCGGCGCGGCTGGCAGCCGGACCACGCGATCATCTCGCCAGCGCTGAGGACGACGCAGACTTGGGAATTCGTCGCCGCCGCGTTTCCGCACGGCATTTCATGCGATTTCGTGCCGGCGATCTACGAGGCGCCGGCCGCGCGTATTCTGGAGGCCGTCAGGTCGACCCCTGACGAAGCGGGCTGCCTGATCGTCGTCGGGCACAATCCGGGTCTGGAGGAACTTGCCGCCCTTATAGCCTCGCCGGAAAGCAACGACGAGGCGATGGCGAGGCTGTCAGCCAAGTTTCCGACTGCCGCGGTGGCGCGCTTCGGCTTCGAGGGACCATGGCGGGCGCTCGGACCTGGCGCGGCTATGCTTGAAGGGTTCGTCACACCCAAAGAGCTTGGCTGAGACGGGGGCCGCCTCAGCGATCGCCTCACACCGCTTCAGAGGGCCCTCACCCACACCTTGTTGTCATGGAAAGCAGCGCCACCATAAGGCGCAGGGGCGTCCGCGCCGGTGAGCACATTGATGCCCTCGCCGCGCTCGTGATCGGAATTCGGCCAGATGCCCTCCGCCACCACCACGCCGCGCCGCACGCCGTCGAACAGCTTCGCGTGGAGCACTACCTCGCCGCGCGTGTTGCCGATCTCGACCCGTCCCCCGTCCGAAACACCCAGCGCTTCCGCGTCGTCCGGGTGAAGCATCAGTTCGGGCCGCCCTTCCCGCTTCCGCGATCCCGGGGTTTCGGTGAAGCTCGAATTGAGAAATGTGCGGGCCGGCGATGTCGCGAGACGGAAAGGGTGCTCCTCGTCGGCAACCTCGATCAGTTCCACATGGTCCGGAAACTCGGGCAATTGATGGTGAGGGCCGAAGATGCCCATGGATTTCGGCGGGCGGTTCGGCGCGGCCTGGCCGGTCCAGTCGGGCCGGAAGCGGTACCTTCCGTCGGCATGGCCGAAGCCCTTGATGTAATGCGCGTCCTCGAAGGGCGGCTGCAGGTCCGCCCAGCGCTGCTCTTGGAAGGTATCGAAGGTGCCGAGTCCCCTGGCAGCAAGCATGACCTCGATGTGCTCGCGCTCCGTCATGCCAAAGCCCGGCAGATGGGAGACGCCGAGCCGCTTCGCCAGTTCCTCAATCACGAAATGGTTGGTAAGCGGACCGTCCGGCGGCTCGATCAGCTTGGGGCCGAGTGTGACGTGCTGGTTGCCGCCGCCCTTGTAGATGTCGTCATGCTCCATGAACATCGTTGCCGGCAACACGACGTCGGCCAGCTTCGCGGTGTCCGTCATGAACTGTTCGTGGACGCAGGTGAAGAGATCGTCGCGAAGGAAGCCCTGCTTCACGAGCCGCTGCTCGGGCGCAACGTTTGCGGGATTGGTGTTCTGGATCAGCATCGCCGTGACTGGCGGCCCACCATAGAGCGCGTCCTCATGCCCCATCAGCACCGGCCCGATTCGCGAATGGTCAAGATGGCGGATGTTCGGGTCGCGCAGGCTGGTGCCTTCCAGCAACTGGGTGTCGAGCTTCAGCACGCCGGAATTGGAGTGGAACGCGCCGCCGCCCTCATATTGCCAGCAGCCGGTGACGGCGGCGACCGAGAGTGCCGCGTGCATGTTGACCGAGCCGTTGCGCTGGCGCGCGAAGCCGTAGCCCAGCCGGAAAAACGTCTTCTTAGTCGTTCCGATCAGCCGTGCAAAGGCCTCGATCTCCTCCACCGAAAGGCCGGTGATCGCAGAGGCCCATTGCGGCGTGCGGGTCGCCAGATGCGCCTCGAGCCCCTTCGGATCGTCGGTGTATTTCTCGAGATAGGCCCGGTCCGCCATGCCCTCGCGGAACAGCACGTGCATCACCGCGCAGGCGAGCGCGCCGTCCGTGCCGGGCTTGAGGATCAGGCCCATGTCGGCCTGCTTCATGGTGGCGTTGTCATAGATGTCGATGACGACGATCTTGGCACCGCGCTCCTTGCGGGCCTTGATCGCATGGGTCATCACATTGACCTGGGTGACGACGGCGTTGGTGCCCCAGATCACCACGCAATCCGACTTCGCCATCTCGCGCGGGTCGGAGCCGGCGAGCTTGCCGGTGCCCATCATCCAGCCGGTCCAGGCAAGGTTAGTGCAGATCGAGCCGAAGAAGCCGGAATATTTCTTGGCGTGGCGCAGCCGCTCGATGCCGTCGCGCTGCACGAGGCCCATGGTGCCGGCATAGAAGTAAGGCCAGACGGTCTCGGAGCCGTATTTCTCCTCCGCCGCGATGAATTTCTCCGCCACGAGGTCGAGCGCGGCTTTCCAGCTCGCCTCCTTCCATGCGCCCTCGCCTTTCGCCCCGGCGCGGATCAGCGGCCTGGTGAGGCGGTCAGGATGGTGGATGCGCTCGGCATAACGCGCGACCTTGGCGCAGATGACGCCGGCGGTGTAGCTGTTGTCCTTGGCACCATGCACACGCCCGATCGTGCGCTCGTCGAGGAGTTCGACATCGAGCGCGCAGGTGGACGGGCAATCGTGCGGGCAGGCCGAATGGCCGGTGCGGATTTTGGTGTGCTGGTTCATGGTGTAAGACCTAGCCGAAATCGAGCGCGCGGAGTAGAGCCAGCTTCGCAAAAGGCAAGCCAGACGGAGCAGGCATGAACTACCGCCACGCCTATCACGCCGGAAATTTCGCCGACGTGGTCAAGCACCTGCTGCTGACACGCATCATTGAATATCTCAAGCGCAAGCCGGGTGCGTTCCGCGTGATCGACACCCATGCCGGTAGCGGGCTCTACGACCTATCGTCCGAAGAAGCGCAGAAAACCGGTGAATGGCGAAACGGCATCGGCCGGCTTCTCGACGCCAAGCTGCCTGACGACGCGGCCGCGCTGGCCGCGCCCTATCTCGATGCCGTTCGCGCGTTCAATGCCGGGCATCCATTCCGCTACTACCCAGGTTCGCCCGTGCTGACCAAGCAGTTGCTGCGCGGTGCCGACAGGCTGACCGCAATCGAACTGCATCCGGAAGATTGCTTCGCGCTGCGGACACGCTTTGCCGGCGACTGGCAGGTGCGGGTAATCGAACTCGACGGCTGGCTCGCCATGGGCTCGCAGGTGCCGCCGAAGGAAAAGCGCGGGCTTATAGTCGTCGATCCGCCATTCGAGAAGGAAGGCGAATTCAGGCGCATCGTGGATGGCCTTCAGAAAGCACATCGCCGCTGGCCGGGCGGCACCTACGCGCTGTGGTATCCCATCAAGGACCACAATGCGGTGACGGCCATGCGCGAGATGCTGAAACAGACCGGCATACCGAAGATCATGGACGTGGTCTTCGAACTGCGGCAGCCTTCGCCGGAACCACGTTTCGATGGCACGGGGATGATCGTCGTCAATCCGCCCTATGTCCTAGAGGACGAACTGAAGGTGCTGCTGCCGGCGCTGCGCGAGGTGCTTGCAGAAGACCGGTCGGCACTTGCGGAAACCGTATGGCTGACGCCTGCTTGACCAGCGGCAAGGCTTTGACCAGACTGCCGCGGCGGCGGGAATCGCGCGCTCAACAACAGGCCGGAGGCTCCAATGATCCGTTTCGCCAGACTGCTTCTGGCTTCGATGCTCGCTCTGTCGGGAGCAGTCGTTGCCGCGTCGGCGGCCGACCCGGTTGCCGTGCGCATCGACGAGCCCGGCATCTGCGGCAACGACAAGGTGCTGAGCAAGATCACCCATCGCTTCCGCCATCAGGTGCGCCACGTGCCGCGGCTGCCGCAGGTCGACATCGTCGACTTCTACCGGATCAGCGAGACTCGCTACCAGCCAAGCCATGCCGAGCGGCCGATCGACAGGCGCTATTGTCATGCAACCGCTGCACTCTCCGATGGAAACAGCCGCGACGTCTGGTACCTGATCGAACGCCCGATGGGCTTCGCCGGCATCGGCAGCAATGTGGAATTCTGCGTGTCGGGCTTCGACCGCTGGAACGTCTATAACAGCCGCTGCCGGGTCCTCCGCCCAGCAAAGTGGTAATCTTCGCGGCCAGAATTATTCAGGCACCGCTGCTGGCGGTGTTGCTGGTCGCGAGCGCCTGCGCGCCTTCGGCATCTCAGCAGCAAGAGCTGCCGAAGGGTGATGGGTATGACTTCTTCGTGCTGTCGCTCTCGTGGTCGCCTAGCTACTGCGCGGCGGAAGGGTCCGATGCCAATCGCCAGCAATGCGGGACCGGTCGGGATCACGCCTTCGTGGTGCATGGCCTGTGGCCGCAATTCGAAAGCGGTTGGCCCGAATTCTGCGACAGCGCCGAACCGGCGCGCGTTCCCGACGCGACTGTGCGGCAGATGCTCGACGTGATGCCGTCTGCCGGTCTTGTGGGCCACCAGTGGCGCAAACATGGGTCCTGCGCCGGCATGAGCCAGCGGGACTATTTCTCCGTGGTGCGCGCCGCGCGCGAGCGCATCAATGTCCCTGCCCGCTTCGCCCGGTCGGCCAAGCGCGTGGAGATCGAGCCGGACGATGTCGAGGCGGACTTCATTGCCGCCAATCCAACGATGCCGGAGGATGGCGTCGCGGTGACCTGCGACGGGCGCTTCCTGCGCGAGGTGCGCATCTGCATGACGAAGGATCTTGAATTCCGCCCGTGCGAAGAAGTTGACGCGCGCGCCTGCCGGATGCCGCGCGCGTTGATGCCGGCGCCGGGGGGCTGACGCTGGACCAACTCCGACGGATTGATGCCGACCGAGCAAAGCAATAGCGTCTCCCCCGGATGAATCGCTCCTGGAGAGTTCGCGCATGCCCGTCGTCTTGTACTCACCCGCCTCCCCCTACAGTGCCAAGGTTCGCATGGCAGCCGCATGGTGCGGCATAGAAGTCGACGCAAAGGTGGTCGACACCAATGCCGAACCGGCACAACTGATCGACGCCAATCCGCTGGGCAAGATCCCGGTGCTGATCACCGATGACGGTGAGACTGTCTACGACAGCCGCGCCATAACGCAGTATCTCAATCGCCTCTCCGGCAATGCGCTTTTTCCGCGCAACGCCCAGAAGCGGCTGGAAGCGGAAAGGCTGGAGGCATTGGCCGACGGCATCTGCGATTGCCTGCTCGCACATGTTTACGAGCGCCGCAGCCGTCCGGAAGACATGGTCCACCAGCCCTGGCTCGACAAACAGTGGGCGAAGGCCGAGCGTGGGCTTGACGCATTGAACGCCAACCCGCCGAAGATGACCAAGAAGGCGACCGGCGGGCAGATCGCCATGCGGGCGATGCTCGGTTACCTGGCATTGCGCTTCGACGGCAAATGGGAGCGCGGTCGCTCAAAGCTGACACGCTGGGCAAAGCGCTTCGACGAGCGTTTTCCGGAACTCGCCGCGCTGACCCCGCGCTAGAGGGCGCGCAAAAAGAAAGGCCCGGATCGCTCCGGGCCTTCTTTTACTGTTCGTCGTTGGACGATCAGAACTTGATACCAACACCCATCGTCACGCGGTGGTTGCTGGAATCGATGTCCGCAGTGCCGACGCCCGGGAGCGTGAACTCCTTGGAGCCGTAGTCGGTGTAGCGATACTCGCCACGCGCAAACACCTGATCGGTCAACTTGACGTCCGTACCAGCGCCGACCGTGTAGCCGAGCATGGTGTTGGTGTCGGCAGTGCCGGTCGCGTCTTCGGTGATGCGCAGACGCTCAGCGGCGAGACCTGCCGTACCATAGAGCAGGATGTCGTCGGTCACAGCCACACCGGCGCGGCCGCGGATCGAGCCGTCCATGCGCGAACGCGCAGTGAACGTGCCGTCGGAACCGTCGATGTTGCTGTAGTTCACGTCGCCTTCAACACCGTACACGAACTGGCCGTTCTGCATGTTGAAACCGCCGAACGCACCGCCGAGCCAGCCATTGGTGCCGATCGAGCCACCGGTGCCATCGGACACGTCGCCCGAGAAGCCGTAACCAGCCTGAACACCGGCGTAAGGGCCGGCCCAGGTGCTTACCGGAGCGGCCTGAACGATCGGTGCAGGTGCCGGGGGCTCCTGGTACACAACGTCAGCCGCCATTGCCGGGACAGTGAATGCCGCCAGGCCCAGGCCTGCGGCTGCCTTGATGGCAAATCTGGTCTTGGTCTGCATGTTATTCTAACTCCTTTGCCGCAGGAAGCATTACGCGCTTCCCCCTTGGTTTGACGCCCTCGCCGTAACGGGAGGCAAACGGTCGTTGGCGTCCACGGTTCCCTAATTGGTCTCCGATTGCGGCTGAACAACACCTGAAACTGGGTGTTTCATCGGCGAGAATGAGGCTGAAACTTGACGTTGCGATTTGGCAACACCGGTGTCAGGTGCCCGTCGCGCAGCGCCGGGGTCCGGCTTGGTTGCAGGCGAAAGCTGGCCTATATCAAGGTTTTCCGGCTTCCCGAATCCTGAGAAGGAGCCGATGGAAGACCGGCCAAATCCTTGAGGACGACCGCTTCATGGTAAAGGAAGAGTTGACAGTCGCCCTGGTTACAGGCGGGGCGCGGCGTGTTGGCGCAGCGATCGTACGCGACCTCGCGGCCAACGGCTTTGCCGTGGCGATTCACTGCAACACTTCGCGCCGTGAGGCTGACGCTCTGGCCGCGGAAATCGCCTCGGCAGGCGGGCAGGCACACGTCATTCAGGCAGACCTGAACGACATGAATGCGGTCGATCGCATCGTACCCGAGGTACAGGCCGCTCTCGGCCCCGTGAGATTGCTGGTCAACAACGCATCCCTTTTCGACGACGACGCGGCCGATGATTTCAACTGGCAAGTCTGGGACCGGCATTTCGACGTTCACCTCAAGGCACCCGTGGCGCTGGCGCGGGATGTCGCCAAATCCCTGCCGCAAGGCGTCGAGGGCCTGGTCGTGAACGTTATCGACCAGAGGGTTTGGCGGCTCACCCCGCGCTTCTTTTCATACACCTTGTCGAAATCGGCGTTGTGGACAGCCACGCAGACCATGGCGCAGGCCTTCGCCCCCCGCCTTCGCGTCAATGCGATCGGGCCGGGCCCGACGCTCAAGAACGAACGGCAGGACACGGACGACTTTCGCAAGCAGAGCGACGCCCTGCTCCTCAAGCGGGGGCCGGACCTGTCCGAATTCGGCGCGACGATCCGCTACCTGTGGCAGGCGCGCTCGGTCACCGGCCAGATGATCGCGCTCGACGGAGGCCAGCATCTCTCCTGGAAGACGCCGGACGTCTATGGAGTGGCCGAATGAAGCCGCCCATCCCCAAACATGACCCGCTTCGCCCGAAAGCCGATGAGGACGTCGCAGGCATCATGCCCGGCGACGAGGCTGACGACGATGCCGAACTCGCAGAAACAGCCGAACCCGCAGCCGAAGTGGCTCTCGATATCGAATGGGGCACGCTGACGGCCGACACGGGTGAGACCAAGGCCGGCATCGAGGTCATACAAGAGCTGGTGAAGCGTCTGCCGAATGCGCCCGGCGTCTACCGGATGATGAACACGACCGGTGACGTGCTCTATGTCGGCAAGGCGCGCAGCCTCAAGAAGCGCGTCACCAATTACGCGCAGGGGCGCGGACACACCAATCGCATCGGGCGCATGGTGCGCGAGACCGCGGCGATGGAATTCGTCGTCACCCGTACGGAAACCGAAGCGCTGCTGCTGGAAGCGAATCTGATCAAGCGCTTGCGACCGCGCTTTAATGTGCTTCTGCGCGACGACAAGTCGTTTCCATATATCCTGATGACCGATCATCCCTCGCCGGGCATCTTCAAGCATCGCGGCGCGCGCTCGCGAAAGGGCGACTATTTCGGGCCGTTCGCGTCGGCCGGTGCGGTCGACCGTACCATCAACGCGCTTCAGCGCGCGTTCCTGCTGCGCTCCTGCGCCGACTCGATGTTCGAGAACCGGACGCGACCGTGCCTGCTTTTCCAGATCAAGCGCTGCTCCGCGCCCTGCACGGGCGAGATCGACAGCGAGGGCTATGCGGAGCTGGTGCGCGAGGCGAAGGCGTTCCTCACCGGACGCTCCAGCAAGGTGAAGGCCGAGATTTCGGGCGCCATGCAGGAGGCCTCGGAAGCGCTCGACTTCGAGCGGGCAGCGATCTACCGCGACCGGCTTGCAGCACTTTCGCACATTCAGAGCCACCAGGGCATTAACCCTCAGTCCGTCGAGGAAGCGGACGTGTTCGCAATCCATCAGGAAGGCGGGCAGAACTGCATCGAGGTGTTTTTCTTCCGCACCGGCCAGAACTGGGGCAACCGAGCCTATTTCCCCAAGGCCGATCCGTCGCTGGAGGCAGGCGAGGTGCTGGGGGCCTTCCTAGCGCAGTTCTACGACGACAAGCCCTGCCCGCGCACCGTACTCCTTTCGCACGAGGTTGAGGAGCACGCCCTGCTTGCCGAGGCGCTGGCGACCCGCGCCGGACACAAGGTCACCGTTTCGGTTCCGCGACGCGGCGAGAAGAAGGACCTGACCGACCACGCCTTGCAGAATGCGCGCGAAGCGCTGGGGCGCAGGCTGGCGGAGACCTCGTCGCAGGCGCGGCTGCTAGCGGGCCTTGCCGAGACGTTCGGGCTGGGAAGAACGCCGCGCCGCATCGAGGTTTACGACAACTCGCACATCATGGGCACCAACGCGGTCGGCGCGATGATCGTGGCGGGACCGGAAGGTTTCGTGAAGAACCAGTATCGCAAGTTCAACATCCGCTCGACTGACATCACGCCCGGCGATGATTTCGGCATGATGCGCGAGGTGATGGAGCGGCGATTCTCGCGGCTGCTGAAGGAACACGGCGCGAAGAAGGAGGCCGATGCCGGGACCGAAGCCGATGACGACCTCGTGGCCGACACGCTGCCGGCATGGCCGGACCTGATCCTGATCGACGGTGGCCAGGGACAGATGTCCGCCGTGCGCAAGATCCTGGCCGACCTGGGGATCGCCGAGCGGGTGACGGCTATCGGCGTCGCTAAGGGCGTGGACCGCGATGCGGGGCGTGAGCGCTTTTTCGTGACGGGCCGCGAGCCTTTCATGCTGCCGGTGCGCGACCCGGTGCTGTACTTTGTCCAGCGGCTGCGCGATGAGGCACACCGTTTCGCCATCGGGTCGCATCGTGCCCGCCGCAAGAAGGAAATGGTGAGAAACCCGCTAGACGAGATCGCAGGCATCGGCCCCGGCAGAAAGCGCGCGCTGCTGCATCATTTCGGCACCGCCAAGGCCGTCAGTCGTGCCGGGGTGGACGACCTGATGGCGGTGGACGGGATTTCGGAGCGGGTCGCCCGTCAAATATATGGCCATTTTCACGAGAATGGATGAGCCAGATGCCGGTTCGGGCCAGATGCCGCAGGGTGCGAGGTTGACCGCCCACGGCACGTACTGATTAGTAGGAGCGAGAATCGTTTCGGGAAGCCATGTCCAGACGCGCCTTCAACCTGCCAAACATGCTGACCTATGGGCGCATACTTGCCGTACCGGTCATCGTTCTTTGCTTCTATCTCGAGGGACGGATACGGCCTACCGACTGGTGGCGCTGGGCGGCATTCTGGATATTCGTCGCCGCCAGCGTGACCGACTATTTCGACGGCTATATCGCGCGCATCTGGGAGCAGACGTCGAATATCGGCAAGATGCTCGACCCGATCGCCGACAAGCTGCTCGTCTCGGCCGTCTTGCTGCTGCTGGCTTTCGACCGCACCATCGACAAATGGTCGCTGTGGGCGGCGATCATCATCCTGTGCCGCGAAATCCTCGTTTCCGGATTGCGCGAATATCTGGCGGCGCTGAAAGTCTCGGTGCCGGTGACGCAGCTCGCGAAATGGAAGACGACCATCCAGCTTGTCGCGATCGGTTTCCTGCTGGCCGGACCGGCAGGCGACAAGATCCTGCCCTACACCACCGAAATCGGCATCGTCCTGTTGTGGGTCTCGGCGATCGTCACGCTCTACACGGGATACGATTATTTCCGCGCCGGGCTGAAGCACGTGATCGAGGAATAGCGGTGACGGCCGTGAAGCTGAGATATTTCGCCTGGGTACGTGAACGGATAGGCATGGCCGAGGAAGATATCGAGCTTCCCGCCAATCTCAACACAGTACGAGACCTGCTTTTGTGGCTGCAGGCGCGTGATGATGGCTACGCCGAGGCGCTGCGCCATCCCGAGGCGATCCGCGTGGCGATCAACCAGGAACATGTCGACCACAAGGAACGGCTGGAAGGCGCGCGCGAGATCGCGCTGTTCCCGCCCATGACCGGCGGATAATCCGATGGGCGGCGGCACCGCTGTTCCGACAGTGCGCATCCAGCAGGAGGATTTCGATCTCGCCGAGGAAGTCGCGCGGCTTTCGGCCGGCGGCTCCAATATCGGCGCCGTCGTCACCTTTTCCGGACTTTGCCGGGACGAGGACGGGCGCCTCTCAGCGCTGGAGCTGGAACATTATCCGGGAATGGCGGAAGCCGAGATCGGCCGTATCGCCGAGGAAGCGATCCGCCGCTGGCCGTTGACCGGCCTTACGGCCATCCACCGCCATGGCCTTATCGTGCCGGGGGAAAACATCGTGGTGGTGATTGCAGCGTCATCGCATCGCCAGGCCGCATTCGAGGCCGCCGCGTTCATGATGGACTTTCTGAAGACGCGCGCCCCATTCTGGAAACGGGAACATCTCATCGACGGCACACCAGGTCCATGGGTGGACGCCACCGAAGCGGATGAAACATCCACCAGGCGTTGGTGAAGATTTACCCGGCATTAAACATGCCATGACCTCGTTGTCGCAATTATAATATTTGCAACTTCGTCGACTTAGCGTTGCCGCTGGGTAATCGGGCGGCGGTGCATGGAATTCTTCTTTGCCACGATGATTGATCTGGTGACCAGCCGGGAATGGCTTGCCACGACAAATGTCGTGCTCGCCAGCCTGCTGGTCATCTGGATCTTTCGCAACCGCCGCCTCTACCGGCGAAGCCGCGCCGAGCAGGCAAACCAGCGCGATCTGATCGAGAACCTTTCGGAAGGCATATATCGTTCTTCACCGGCAGGGCGGCAGCTCAGCGCCAACAAGGCGCTGGTAAAGCTCAATGGCTACGAAACAGAGGCCGAGCTTCTGGCGGCTGCCAAGAATATCGGCAAGGAGTGGTATGTAGAACCACGTCGCCGCGACCAGTTCCGCGCCATCCTGGCGCGCGACGGCTTCGTCAAGGACTTCGTCTCCGAGATCTATCGACACAAGACCCGCGAGCGCATCTGGATCACGGAGTCGGCCCGCCTCGTGCGCGACAGCAACGGCAGGACGCTCTTCTACGAAGGCTCTGTTCGCGAGATAACCGAGACGGTCAACCGGCTGAAAGCCGAAGAGTTGCTTCGCAAGCTGTCGTCTCAGGTGCCGGGCGGACTCGTACAGCTGGAGAGAAATGCAAAGGGCACCTACGAGCTCTCATACGCAAGCGCCGGTTTCCGCACCATTTTTGGTCTCGAGCCTCACGAGTCTTTCAGCAGTCCAAGCCGCTTCCTGCGGATGATCGAGAAAGCCGACCGGAGAGACTTCGTACGCGCCCTGCGGGCCTCCCGCGATGCGCTCGAACCGTTTGACATGGAATTCCGGGCAATCGCGGCAGACGGAACGAACAAATGGCTGCGCGCGAGCGCCAAACCCGAACGCGTCCGCGGCGGCGTTATGTGGCACGGCTACGTCAACGACATCTCCGTGCGCAAGCGCAACGAGATGGAGATCCAGAAGCTTGCCTTCTTCGACCCGCTTACCGGCCTGCCCAATCGTCGCATGTTCATGGATCGCATGGCCAAGGCAGTTGGTCGCTGCCACGACAGGGCCGGCTGCGGCGCCCTGATCTTCATCGACCTCGACAACTTCAAAACACTGAACGATACGCGCGGCCACGACGTCGGCGACGAATATCTGGTGCAGGTCGCCCGGCGGCTGCAAGCTTGCGTACGCGAGGGAGACACGGTGGCGCGCATCGGCGGTGACGAATTCGTCGTTATCCTCGACAGTGCAGGCCATGACTATGCGCATACGTATCGCGCGGCCATCATGACCGCCAATAAGGTTCTGGCGGCAATGCGTGGCGCCTTCGAGATTGGTCAATTCAACCACGCATCGTCTGCAAGCCTCGGCGTCGTCGTCTTCAACGGCCGGGATTGCCAGCCGGAAGACGTGCTGAAACAGGCCGACATCGCGATGTACCAGGCCAAGGCTGCCGGACGAAACGGCATGGCAGTCTACGATCATCTGTCGATGAGCCCGGAATCGGATCGTTACCGGCTGCTCAATGAATTCAAGGCAGCGCTGGGCACGAATGCGCTGGAACTTCATTATCAGCCGCAGATGGACGATAGCGGCCACGTAATCGGCGCCGAGGCGCTCTGCCGCTGGCAACACCCCGAATTCGGCACGCTGCTGCCGGAGCGGTTCGTGCCGTTGACCGAGCAGTTCGGCCTGATCCGCGAGTTCGGCAATTTCGTTCTGGCTACGGGTGTCGCACAACTCGCACGCTGGCAGCGAGACGCGACGACCGCTGGGCTACGCCTTGCCATCAACGTCAACGCACAGGCGCTTTCGAGCGACGACTTCGTCTCCAACCTTTCCGCACTGCTTGAAGCCTACGGCGTCGAGCCCGGCCTTCTGACGCTGGAGTTGACGGAAAGCATCATGACGAGAGATCGCAAATATATCGGCAATCGCATGCACGCGCTGAAGGCGCTCGGCGTACGGCTTTCGCTCGACGATTTCGGGTCCGGCTACTCCTCGCTCGCCCACCTCAAGCGGCTGCCGTTCGACGAACTGAAGATCGACGGCAGCTTCGTCGCAGATATCGAGAGCGGCGAGAGCGACCGAGCGCTGGTCAAGTCCATTCTCGGAACTGCGCGGACACTGAGGCTGACAGCCGTGGCCGAGCATGTCGAAAATGCGCGGCAGGAAGCGTTTCTGCGAGCTTTCGGATGCGATTTCTTCCAAGGCTACCACTACAGCCCAGCCCTGCCCGAGGACGCTTTCGCTGCTTTCGTTCATAATCGTCGCCAACCAGCGGCGCTGACGGCCGCTCCGAGGCTGCGCCAGTCGGCCTGAGACCCCGCGAAAAGCGAAAAGGCCGCAGCGTCGCCGCGGCCTTTTGCTCAATCAGTTCATAGCATTATCAGCAAAGGCCGATAATCCGATTCAGCCGACGATCTCGGTGTCGGAGAACCAGTAGCGGATTTCCTGCGCGGCCGTTTCCGGCGCGTCGGAGCCGTGGACGGAATTCTCGCCGATCGACAGGGCATGCACCTTGCGGATGGTGCCCTCATCGGCGTTGGCCGGGTTGGTGGCGCCCATCACTTCGCGGTTCTTTGCGATCGCATTCTCGCCTTCCAGCACCTGAACGATGGTCGGGCCGGAGGACATGAATTCGCACAGTTCGTCGAAGAAGGGGCGTTCCTTGTGGACGGCGTAGAAGCCTTCCGCCTCGCGGCGGCTCATCCACACGCGCCGGGATGCCACGACGCGCAGGCCCGCATCCTCAAGCATCTTGGTGATCGCGCCGGTGAGGTTGCGGCGCGTTGCGTCGGGTTTGATCATCGAAAAGGTGCGTTCGATCGCCATGGTCGGTCCTTCAGTCATGAGAAAAATCGGAGAGGTGGCGGGTCTATACAGGCCCGCCGTGCCGATGTGAAGGGGCGAGCGGGGGCCTCAGGCCGCGGCAGAAACGCTTCGGCCAAGGCCATCGTGCATGTCGAGGCAACGCTCGAACCACGTTGCCACCGGATCGTCGGCCGCAAGCACCGGATAGGGTGAAATCACCCGCGCCCACTGGAACGCGCTGGCGACGATGTAATCGGAAAAGAGCGCGGTCTCTCCGCCGATGAATGGCTGGACGGAAAGCATGGACCGCAGCGGTTCCAGCTTTGCGCGGAACGCGTCGAGCCCGGCATCGCGGCCGGCCGGCACTTCCTCAATGGGCTTGCCGAACCGCGCCTCGCGGGTCGTCCTGAAATGCGCCTGATCCGCCGGATCGAGCCTGTCGTGGATGTCCATGAGCACGGCCGCGCCCAGGAACGGGTGAACGGTGAGTTGCGACCAGCGCTCGATGAAACGGGCGGCAGCCTTGCCGCCTTCGCCGCCGAACAGCGACGGCCGGTCGGGATAGGTTTCCTCGAGATAAAGCGCGATCGCGAAGCTGTCGCCGACAACCCGCTCGCCATCGCGGATAACCGGCACGGTGCCGCAGACGCCCTGTTCCACGCCCTTAACGGCGGTGAAGGGCGTGGGCACGCTTTCGTAGGCGAGCCCCTTATGCGCAAGAGCAAAAGCCACCTTCCAGCAATGCGGGCTGAACGGCCGGCTGCGGTCGGTGCCGACGAGGTCATAAAGCAGAATGGTCATTGGCGCGGGCCTCTTGCTTGTGTAGGTGTGCCGCAACATCGACCGTCCGAGGTTGAAAGGAAAGCCCATGCGTCAGCATTTTCAGATGTTTGCAGCCTATAACCGTTGGGCCAATGCGCTCGTCTACGAGGCGACCGCCGCCCTTTCGGAGGAGGACCAGAACCGCGACATGGGCGCGTTTTTCGGCTCGCTGATGGGCACGCTCAACCATCTGCTGGTGACCGACCGGATATGGCTCAAGCGCTTCACCGGAGAAGGTGCGGCACCGGCGTCTCTCGACACGATCCTGTATCCGGATTTCGTCGGCCTGCGCGGCGCTCGCGAGGCGGAAGATGCGCGTATCGTCGACTGGATAGGTTCGCTGAGCAAGGAAGACCTGGCCGGCCGCTTCACCTATGTGACGGCCACCGACATGCGCACCATTTCACAGCGGCTCGCCCCGGCACTGGCGCATTTCTTCAACCATCAGACCCACCACCGGGGGCAGGCGCACGCGATGCTGACGGCGTTGGGTCAGCCGAGCCTGCGGCTCGACCTCGTCTATTTCCAGCGCATGGAGGAAGGCCGCGCCTTCGCCTGAGGCGCGGGGCCACGGTACCGGACGGGTTAGCCGCCGCTGATCGCGGTCAGCACGAAGACTTCCGAGCCTGGCGCGAGGGCGGTGCCGAGCGAGGCACGCTCACCGCCCACGAATATGTTCATGTGCTTGCGGATGGCGGGGCGCGAATCGCAGATGCGGTCGCCCATGCCGGGCCAGCGGCGGTCGAGTTCGCGTACCATTGCCGAAACGCTGTCGGCGTGCATCTCGACGCGGCGCGTCGAGCCCGGAAACAGGTCGACCAGCAGCGGCGAGAGCTTGACTACAACCGGGGCCGTATTCTGCGGAGCGTCGGAAGGCATGGCGGTCAGCGCGCGACGACCATGGTCTCCACCGACGAGATCGACGGCAGGTGCTCCGCGATGCAGGACCAGCTATCGCCCTCGTCGTTGGAGGCAAAGAGCGCGCCGCCGGACGTGCCGAAATAGACACCTGCGGGGTCCATGCGGTCGGCCGCCATGGCCTGGCGCAGGACGCCGAAGAACGCGTTCTTCTGCGGGAGGCCTTCGCGCATGTCCTGCCAGCTCTTGCCGCCGTCGCGCGTGCGCCAGACGGCCGCCTTGGCGTCGGGCACGAACCGGCCGTGGATGTCGCCGTTGAGCGGCAGCAGATAGAGCGTCGACGGATCGCGCGGGTGAACCGCCGCGGGGAAACCGAAGCTTGAAGGCAGGCCCGCCTCTATGCTCTCCCACGTCTTGCCGGCGTCGGCGCTGCGATACATGCCACAATGGTTCTGCTGGTAGAGCAGGTCCGGCTCGCCGGGCGCCTGAACGAGGCAATGCACGCACTGGCCGAATTCGGGGTAGTTCTGCCCCTCGGGCATGAAGTCCGCGCGTGTGCCCTTGTTGCGCGGCTCCCATGTCTTGCCACCATCGCCCGTGAAGAACACGCCGGCTGACGAAATACCGATCCAGATGCGATCCGGGTCGGCATGGTCGGGCACCAGCGAATGCAGGATGAGCCCCGCTCCGCCGGGTTCCCAATCGGGCCGCGTCGGATGCTTCTGCAGGCCTTCCATGTGGGTCCAGCTCTGGCCTGCATCGTCGCTGAAGAACAGGCCGGCCGGCTGCGCCCCGGCATAGAGGCGGCCGTTGCGGGCCGCGAGGCTCCAGACCGCCTTGATGGGCTCCTGCCCCGCCTCGTAGGCGAGCCCCTCACTCGAATGCGACCAGCTTTCGCCGAGATCGGTGGATTTCCATACCGCCGGGCCGAACCATTCATTGCCGGCCGCGCCATAGATCGTGCCCGTAGCGGGGTCGCCGATCACATGCTGCATGGGCCAGGTTTCGCAGAACGGTCCGCGCAGTTCCCAGGAACGGCGGGCCGCATCGCTCTGCGCGATGAAGACGCCCTTCTTGGTACCGATCAGGACCAGCACCTGTTCCGGCATGGTTGTTCCTCCCTCGCCTATTCCGCCGTCCGCCGCACCTCTCTGGACAATAAAGTTGATATCAACATAATTATGGCATGTCAAAGCCTGCCGATTCGCCGGACCACGATACGCTTCCGTTCGCAACAACCCTGCATGTGCGGGACAAATGCCTTTGCCTGCACCTGCAGCGGGCTGCGCGCACCACGGCGCGCATGTTTGACGAAGCGCTCCGGCCGATCGGCATTACCAGCGGCCAGTTCTCACTGTTGATGTCGCTCAACCGCCCTGCCCCGCCGCTGATGGGCGAGATCGCAGCCTTTCTCGCCATGGACCGCACGACGCTCACCGCGATGCTCAAACCGCTCCAACGGCGCGGCCTGCTCGAAGCCAGGACGGATGAAGCGGATCGCCGCGGCAAACGGCTCGTGCTTTTGCCAGAGGGACACGCCCTGCTGGCACGAGCCGTACCGGTGTGGGCCCGCACGGAAGAGCAGATAGAAGCTCTCCTGACCGGTTCCGACCCTGAAAGGCTGCGTCAGGATCTGGTCATGCTGGCCCGATAGCGGAAAACCAGCTCGAGTTTGAATCAAAGGCCGCCGCCACTCTAAACCGATGCACAACCCTGGCGGGCGGTCATCCGCAACTTTCGCGGGCGGGCATTCGTACCCCTTCATGTAGCCGGCAACCCCTGCCGGCATCAAACCTGAAGGAGAGCGTTATCATGGCTAATATCATGTCCATCATAAGCAAGACGCTGGCCGGCGGGGCGGTTGCCTTTGTTCTGAGCGGCCCGGCGCAGGCGCAGAGTATCGGCATCGGGGTCGATGTCGGCGGTATCGATGCCGGCGTTGGCGTGGGAATTTCCGGCGACGAAGGCATCGACGCCGGGTTGGGCGCTTCGATTGGCGGCAGCGGCGGCGTCAACGCCGGCGCAGGTGCAAGCATCGGCGGCACCAGCGGCATTGAAGCAGGTGCAGGCGCCTCGGTGGGCGGCAGCAACGGGGTCAATGCCGGGCTCGGCGCCAGCGTTGGCGGCAGCGAGGGCATCAACGCGGGCGTAGGTGCATCTGTCGGCGGCAGCAATGGCGTGAATGCGGGAGCATCTGCCTCCATTGGCGGCGGCGGCGTCGACGTCGGTATCGGCATCGGTATCGGTGGCGACGGCGGCGATGACAATGGCGGTGGTGGAGGCGGCGGCGGTAACAACGGCGGTGGCAGCGCCGGCGGTGGTGGCAACAATGGCGGCGGCGGTGGTGGAGGCGGCGTGCCTGCACCCGGCATTGCCGGTCTCGGCAACGGCAAGCCCGAGGTGGCACAGAGGCGCTGCCCCGAGATCGTCTCCAATCCGTCCTTCTACGATCGGGACCTCGTGTCGCTGTGCCGCATGACGCTCCAGGCGTCCCACTAACCGGCATGTGAGCGCGGCGGCAACCAAAAGCCGCCGCGCCCGCCCTTGCCTTCCCGGCGCCGCTCGGCCAATAGAGCGGCGCCATGCTTATCATCAACGACATATCGCTCCGCATTGCCGGCCGCCTGCTGCTCGACCACGCCTCGCTCACGCTTCCAGCGGGATCGAAGGCGGGATTCGTCGGCCGCAACGGCACCGGCAAGACCACGCTGTTCAAGGCGATCACCGGCGAGATGCCAACCGAAACCGGCTCGATCAGCTTTCCGAAGAACACGCGGATCGGACAGGTAGCGCAGGAAGCGCCCGGCACCGAGGAGCCGCTGATCGAGATCGTGCTCAAGGCGGACACGGAGCGGCTCGCGCTTCTGGCTGAAGCGGACACGGCCACCGACGCCAACCGCATCGCCGAAATCCAGATGCGGCTCGCCGACATCGATGCCCATTCGGCCGAAGCGCGCGCGGCAACGATCCTTGCGGGGCTCGGTTTCGACACCGAGGCGCAGAAGCGGCCGGCATCCTCGTTTTCCGGCGGATGGCGCATGCGCGTCGCGCTGGCGTCCGTTCTCTTCGCCGAGCCTGACCTGCTGCTGCTGGACGAGCCGACCAACTATCTCGACCTCGAAGGCACGATGTGGCTGGAAAGCTACGTCGCAAAATATCCGCACACCGTGCTGCTCATCAGCCACGATCGCGACCTGCTCAACCGCGCGGTCAATTCGATCGTGCATCTCGACCAGAAGAAGCTGACCTTCTGGCGCGGCGGCTACGACCAGTTCGAGCGCCTGCGCAGCGAGCAGCTCGAACTGCAGGAAAAGAGCCGCATCAAGCAGGAAGCGCAGCGCCAGCATATGGAAAGCTTCGTCGAGCGCTTCCGCTACAAGGCGTCCAAGGCACGACAGGCGCAGTCGCGCCTGAAAGCACTGGAGAAGATGAAGCCGATCTCGGCGGTCATCGAGGACAGCGTTCGGCCGTTCTCGTTTCCCGAACCCGTCAAGACGGTCGCCTCGCCGATCGTGACGACGCAGGCAGGCGCGGTCGGCTACCAGCCAGGCAAACCCGTGCTCAAGGGGCTGACGCTGCGGATCGACGAGGACGACCGCATTGCGCTGCTGGGTTCCAACGGCAACGGCAAGTCGACCTTCGCCAAGCTGCTCGCCGGGCGGCTTTCGCTGGACAGCGGCGGCATGACCATCGCGCCGGGGCTGAAAGTGGCCATGTTCGCCCAGCACCAGCTCGACGACCTGCGGCCTGAGGAGAGCGCCGTCGAGCACGTGCGTCGCCTCATGCCCGATGCCCCGGAAGCCAAGGTTCGCGCCCGCGTCGCGCAGATGGGCCTGACGACCGAGAAGATGTCGACGAAGGCGAAGGATCTTTCGGGCGGCGAGAAGGCGCGCCTGTTGATGGGCCTCGCCGCGTTCGAGGGACCGAACCTGCTGATCCTCGACGAGCCGACCAACCATCTCGACATCGACAGCCGCGAGGCGCTGATGGTGGCGCTCAACGAATTTCCGGGTGCCGTGATCCTCATCAGCCACGATCGGCATCTGATCGAGGCGACAGTCGACCGGCTCTGGCTCGTCAAGGACGGCACCGTTCACAACTATGACGGCGACCTCACCGACTATCGCCAGCTCGTGACCGGCGGGGCATCCGACCGACGCGAGAGGCGCGAGGCCGACAAGGCGTCGAAGGCCGACAAACGGCGCGAGGCCGCCGCCCGCCGTCAGGCGATGGAGCCCGTCGCCAAGGAAATCCGCGCCACCGAGGGCCTGATCGAACGTACGCGCAAGCGGATCGACGCGATCGAGGACCAGCTTGCCGATCCCGCGCTCTACGAAAAGGATCCGTCGACCGCCACGCAGCTTGCCAAGGAACGTTCCGACCTTTCCAATACGCTCGCCCGCCACGAGGACAGATGGCTGACCCTGTCGGCGGAGTATGAGGAAGGGATCGCGGAATGACGATTCGTACCGAGCGCGACGGCGACATCACCATCGTCACGATAGACCGGGCTGAAGCCCGCAACGCGGTCAACCCGGAGATGGCGGATGCGATGTTCCGCGCCTTCGTCGATTTCGAGCGCGACGATACGCAGAAAGTCGCGATCCTGACCGGAGTGCCGGGTGCGTTCTCGTCCGGGTTCGACCTGAAATGGGCCGCGACCAACGTGCAGGACACCTGGTTCGCCGATCACGATCTGGACGGCTCCTTCGACGGCAGCGACGACAGGCCGCGCAAGGGGCCAATGGGGCCGACCCGCCTGACGCTCACGAAGCCGGTGATCGCCGCCATCTCGGGGCCTGCTGTGGCGGGCGGGATGGAGCTGGCGCTCTGGTGCGACCTGCGGGTGATGGAGACGTCTGCCTATATGGGCGTCTACTGCCGCCGCTGGGGCGTGCCGTTGATCGACGGCGGCACGGTACGCCTGCCGCGCATCGTCGGCCATGGCCGCGCGATGGACCTGATCCTGACCGGACGGCAGGTCGATGCCGAGGAATGCCGGGCGATCGGGCTCGCCAACTATCTTTGCGACGACGGCGAGGCCTTGCAGACCGCGCTCGGTATCGCGCGGGATCTTACCCGCTTCCCGCAGGCCTGCATGCGGGCCGACCGTATGTCGGCCATACGCCAGTGGTCCCTGGCGCCGGAGCAAGCGCTGGCGGCCGAATGGCGCAGCGTCGAGACCTTCCGCCAGGAAGGCATGGCCGGCGCAGGCCGCTTCGCATCCGGCAAAGGGCGCGCGGGCGATTTCGACGAAATCTGAGCTCCCGAGGTCCTCGGGCTTAGACCCTGCCCCACTTTGGCGGCTTGGAATTGGGATTTTCGCGGCGGCGGCGAAAGGTCAGCAAAAAGCCGACCACGCCCACCGCCATCAGGACGAAGCCCACGGGCTGCATGCGCGGATCGGGTGAGGACGCCACCGTTCCAAGCACGAGATCGACGCTCAGCAAGGATGGCCCGACATCGTCGGCGACCTCGATGTCGAAGCGGTAGGCGCCCTCGGCGCCGTTCAGGATGCCGGCTGCCGCGCGATAGAGCTGAACGCGCGTCTGTGGGCTTTCCAGAACCGCAGCAGCGGACAGTGCGAGCCCTTCGCGTAACACGACATTTTCATCTGCATCGCGAACAACTACCATCAGCGCCGCAAGCCGAAGGTCATCGGGCAGAGCGTCTTCCGTTCGCAACTCGGCGCCGACCGCGACTTGCCTGTTAATGTCAAGGACGGTCTCGACCGTGCGTTCTCCAGTTTCCCGCTCGTAAATGCGCCACCTGCCGATTTCGTCGCCGCCGGAGCCGACGACGAGGCGCGGATAGACGATGCCGAGCACCACTCCGGCCACAAGCATCAGCATGAACAAGAGACGGAGTACCCATCTCATCGCGGTAACTTCCAGGTTTCGTGATCACTAACCGCCGGCAGGGAAGGCATGCAGGTCAAGCCTTGCGCTCCCAGCGGCGTTCCGGCGTCTGCTGCCAGTAGGTCGCCGCGTGGCCGGCGGCCTTCATCGTCTTCCAATGGCCACGCGCCTGCTCCACCTGGCTCATATCGTGCCCGTCGAACATGAAGACGGCCCGGTCGTAGCCGGACAGTTCAGGCGGTTCCGCCCCATCGACCATGAACCGGATACGCGCTGCGTTCGCGTTGCCCGTCCCGGTTGTCAGAAGCACCGGTTGATGCTGTGCATGCTGGTCGTGTTCCGTGCCGTGCGCGAGGAAGGAATCGTCGCGGTAGGTCCACAGGTGCGTGTCGAGCGCGTCGCGCCGTTCGTCACTGCCGGTTTGCACCACCGCACGCCAGCCGCGCTCCAGGCTTTTTTCCAGGAGCGGCGGCAAGGCGTCTTCCAGTGCCGACTCGGTCAGGTGGTAGAACAGCACCTCGGTCATCGGTGCGGTCAGCCCTCGTAGTGGTCGCGAACCAGACGGTCGAGCAGCCGCACGCCGAAGCCGGACGCCCACGAGTGATTGATCTCGCTGGAGGGCGAACCCATCGCGGTGCCGGCAATGTCCAGATGCGCCCAGGGCGTGTCACCGACGAAGCGCTGGAGGAACTGCGCCGCGGTGATGGAACCGGCATTGCGCCCGCCGGTGTTCTTCATGTCGGCATTCTTGGAATCGATGAGCTTGTCGTATTCGGGTGCGAGCGGCAGGCGCCAGACCTTCTCGCCAGTATCCTTGCCCGAGCCCAGGAGCCGGTCTGCAAGCTCGTCATTGTTGGAGAAAAGGCCGGCATGCTCGTTGCCGAGCGCGACGATCACAGCGCCGGTCAGCGTCGCGAGGTTGATCATGAAGCGGGGCTTGAAACGCTCATTGCAGTACCAGAGCGCGTCGGCAAGAACGAGCCGGCCTTCCGCATCGGTGTTGATGACCTCGATCGTCTGGCCCGACATCGAAGTGACGATGTCGCCGGGGCGCTGGGCATTGGCGTCCGGCATGTTCTCGACCAGCCCGATGATGCCGACGGCGTTGACTTTTGCCTTACGGGCGGCGAGCGCATGCATCAGGCCGGTCACGGCGGCGGCACCGCCCATGTCGCCCTTCATGTCCTCCATGCCGCCGGCAGGTTTGATCGAGATGCCGCCCGAATCGAAGACAACGCCCTTGCCGATGAAGGCGACCGGCTGGTCCTTTGCCTTGCCGCCGTCCCAGCGCATCACCGCGAGGCGTGCCGGCCGCGCGGAACCCTGGGCAACACCGAGAAGCGCGGCCATGCCGAGCTTCTTCATTTCCTTCTCGGTCAGGATCTCGACCTTGACGTCGAGCTTCTCGAGCTCCTTCGCCTTGTCGGCGAACTCCAGCGTGCCGAGCACGTTGGCGGGTTCGTTGACGAGGTCGCGGGCGAGCAGCACACCGTCGGCCACCGCCTCAGCCGTGGCGAATGCTTTCTTGGCCGCGGAAGGGTTGGCGCAGAGGATCGTGACCTTCGCCGACTTGGCGGCATCTGCTTTGCCGTTGTCCTTCTTCGTCTTGTATTTGTCGAAGGCGTAGGCGCCGAGCATGGCGCCGAATGCGAGCGAGGCGACATCTTCAGCAGAGGCATCGGCGCCATCGATGTCGGCCAGGATCGAGATTTCGCCGGTCTTCTTCGCCGCGGCAAAGGCGGCACCGCCGATGCGGTTCCAAGCGCGCTCGTCGAGCGCATCCGCCTTGCCGGCGCCGATGGCGACGAGCCTGTCATAATCGGTTCCCTGAGGGGCGAGCACTTCAAGGCTCGCGGCGAGCTTGCCGGAAAAGTCCGCTACGCCAAACGCCTTTTTGAGAGCGCCCTGCGGGTCGCATGCGGACGCAGCCTCGGAAAGCCCGCCCCCGTCTGTCGCCAGTACGACGACGCTTCCCTTTTTCGGCGTGGCTATCTTGGCGAATGCGATGGAGGGACGTTGGGACATAAGCTTTCTGACTGCCTTCTGATTCTGCAAATTCCGTAAGCCGAGCGGCCTGCTTTGATAGTGGCGTTTTCGGACGGTTTGACAAGTCCGGCTCAAGCTTCACATCACACTATGCGTGATCGGGAACCGTTAACCTTGTTTATTGGTAGTTTGTTCGCCTAAATTCCGCAGACTTGCCATCGGGGACAGTCCTCGGACCGACGGGGCGACGAACGGGACACGCTTTCGATGCGCGCCGCCTTGCAGGTAGCGCGTAGCCGGAAAAGGTCTTGTTTGCGCCGCACGCTCGTCAAATTGAAACCGGAACGTCGCGCCGCATGAAGGTCGTTGAACAGTATATATTGCGACGCACGCTGGGCATTTTCGTAGCGACCCTATTCTGGGTGCTGGCGATCGTGTGGACCACCCAGATCCTGACCCGCATCAATGTGGTGACCGGCAACGGCCAGTCGGCTGCCACCTTTTTCGAGATCGCGTGGCTGGTGTTGCCGGCGGTCATTCCCGTGGTGATTCCCTTTGCGGTGGGCATCGCGGTCGCGCAGACCCTGACCACGATGAACACCGATTCCGAACTCATCGTCATCAGCGCCGCGGGAAGCCCTCGCATGACCGTGATGCGGCCGATCCTGCTGCTGGCTGTCGGCGCCTGCATCGTATCGTTCGCGGTCAACAATTTCGTCGAGCCTTATTCGCGCGAGCGCCTGCGAGTGCTGATCTCCGATGCCCGCGCCGACCTCATCACCAGCATCGTACAGGAAGGGACCTTCCAACAGGTGGAGCAGGGTCTGAACATGCAGATCGGCGAGCGACTGCCCGATGGCCGACTCGGCGGCATCTTCGTTTCGGATACCCGCGAAGACGGTATCGAGCTGATCTACTACGCCAAGAGCGGCGCAACCGTTGACCTGAACGGTACAAATCTTCTGGTCATGCAGGACGGCGTTGTGCACCGGAAAACAGCCGACGGCGTTTCCGTCGTGCAGTATAAATCCTACGCGCTCGATCTTTCGCAATTCACCGCCAGCAATTCCGGCCCGACTCTGTTGCCGAAGGACCGCACGCTGGCTTATCTGATGAATCCCGACCCCAACGATCCGGTGTTCAAGAAGTCGCCCCAGGGCTTCCGGGCAGAACTGCACAAGCGCTTCACCGAATGGCTGTATCCCATGGTATTCGCGCTGATTGCGCTGGCCGTGGCAGGTGACTCGCGCTCCTTCCGCGAGGCGCGTATTCATCCGCTCCTGACGACTATGACCATCGCGCTGGTCGTGCGCTGGGCAGGCTTCTTTGCCGCGGACAAGGTGTGGAATGTGCCCGCTTTTACGCCAATGATGTACGGCGTGCCCATCGCGGCATGCGGCGTGGCGGCATTCTTCATCGCGACCAACCGTGTGATGGAACTGCCGCTGTCGGTGGTCGAGCGCGGCCAGACGATCTGGACCCGCCTCCAGCAGCAGCTTGTCGCAATCAAGGTGAGACTGTCCGGCTACAAGCGCGCGCTTCCGGGAGGCCCGCTATGATCGGCCTCACGCTGGGGCGCTATCTATTCACGCGCTACGTATCGATCACCTTCTGGTTCCTCGCCGGAATCGCGGCGATCATCTTCATCATCAACTTCACCGAGTTGTCCGGGCGACTGGGCGGGCTGCCCAACTATTCGGTCGGATTGACGCTGGGCATCGCCACACTGCAAACGCCGATGATCATGATGCAGGCGGTGCCGTTCGTCGCCCTGATTTCCGCCATGACGACGCTGGTCTCGCTGAACCGCAAATACGAGCTCGTCGTTGCACGTGCGGCGGGCATATCGGCTTGGCAATTTCTGCTGCCGATCTGCCTGGGTGCCCTCGCCTACGGCTTGGTGACTATTCTGCTTCTCAACCCGATCGCCGCCAATGGTTTCGAGCGCAGCCAGGTGCTCGAAGTAGAGGTTCGTACAGACAGCGACACGGCCTTGGGACAGCCGGCGTCACCCTGGATCAAGCAGCGAACGAACGAAGGCGAAACGATCATCGGCGCACGCCGGATCCTCAACCGCGGGCTCGAACTTGTGGATGCCACCTTCCTTCGCATCGACCGGCGTGGCGATCTTTACGAACGCATCGATGCGCGGCGTGCCTACCTGAGAGACGGGCGCTGGGAGTTGCGCGGAGCGACGCGGACCCGTACCGGCGAAACGCCGGAAGCGGCCGGGACAGTGAGAATCAATACCAATCTCACCCCCGAGTTCGTGCTTGAACGCCTGGCCGCACCAGAGACTATTCCGATCTACGAACTGCCGCGCAAAATTGCCGCAGCCCGTTCGTTCGGCCTCGGCGCGAACGCCTTCGCGATGCATTTTCACTCGCTTGTGGCGCTGCCGGCCCTGCTCGTTGCGATGACCCTGATTGCCGCGACGGTATCGATGCGCTTTGCCCGTATGGGTCAGTCGGCAACGATTATTCTGGGTGGCGTCCTCGCCGGCTTTCTGCTTTATGTCGTTTCGGTTCTGGTCAAGGCGTTTGGAAGCGCCGGATTCGTGCCGCCTGTGGCGGCGGCATGGTTTCCGGTTCTGATCGCCAGTTTTTTTGGGGTGACTTTTCTCTTGTACAAGGAGGACGGTTAGTTGAGGGGCGAACTCGCGACATATCGCAAGTCCGCCCGGACTTTGCGCCTCATCGGTGCGACGGCGCTCGCCTGCATCATGGCGGTCAGCGTGGCACCCGGCGTAGCGACTGCACAGCAGATCGACCTTGAAGGCATGACCTCGTCGCCAGACGCCGACATGCTGCTCGAGGCGGATACCATCGTCTACGACAACGACCGCAACACCATCACCGCCGTCGGCGGCGTACAGATCGACTATGACGGCAGCCGGCTCGTCGCACAGCGCGTTACCTACGATCGCGCTACCTCGCGCCTGATCGCTACCGGCAATGTCGAGATCGTCGACAGCCAGGGCACGCGGATTTTTTCTGACGAAATAGATGTCACCGACGATTTCCGCGACGCCTTCGTGCGCACCCTTCGAGTGGAAACGGCCGACGAGACCTATTTCGCCGCGGAAAGCGCCGACCGCCGCGACGGCAGCATCACCACCTTCAATTACGGCGTCTACACGGCCTGTAAGCCCTGCGAGGAAAAGCCGGACAAGGCGCCGGTCTGGCGCGTGAAGGCGCAGAAGATCATCTGGAACGGACAGACGAAGACCGTTCGTTTCGAGCGCGCGCGCTTCGAGATGTTCGGCATGCCGCTGGCGTTCCTGCCCGCCTTCGAGATCGCCGACCCGACGGTAAAGCAGCGCACGGGTTTCCTGATTCCGAGCTACAAGTCCGATGAGGACCTGGGGCATGGCGTGGTTGTTCCCTTCTATTGGGGAATCTCGCCAACCTACGACATCACATTCAAGCCGACCGTCTATTCGAAACAGGGCTTCCTTGCCGAAGCCGAGTGGCGCCAGCGCTTCGACAACGGCTCCTATTCGATCACGGTTGCCGGCATTCGCCAGCGCAACCCCGAAGAGTTCTATAACGATATAGCGGGAAATCCCGACCCGCTGTCGTTTACTGATAACGAAACCTTCAGGGGCATGGTCGGGTCCAAGGGCGAGTTTCAGATCAATCCGCGCTGGACTTTCGGCTGGGACGTCATGGCCCAGACCGACAAGAACTTCTCCCATCGATATGGGATCGCCGGTTTCAGTGAACTCAACCGTACCAATGAAGTCTACCTGACCGGTTTGAACGATCGGAACTATTTCGACCTGCGCGGCTATCGCTTCAACGTGCAGGAAGCGCGTGTGCTGCCAACATCGCGCGATCCGCGCCAGCCGTGGGTTCTGCCCTCTTTCGACTATTCCTACACGCCAGATCAATCGATCGCCGGAGGCGAGCTGAACATCGACGTCAACGTGCAGGGCGTGCACCGCAGCGAACTCGACGTGCGCGATTTCTCAGTGGCGGGCAACAACCGGACACGGCTGACAGGCATCGACGGCACATCCGGTCGCGTCACCGCGCAGGCCGAGTGGAAACGGTCTTATGTGGCGCCGGGCGGCCTGATGCTGACGTCGATCCTGCATGCCAGGGGCGACGCCATCGGCGTGAGCTACGATGGACTGACCGAGGACGCGATACGGCGCGCTGCCGCCAACAACGGTGTGACGGCGGACATTCGGTCCTCGTATTACCGCGCAATGGCGACGGCAGGCCTTGAAGCGCGCTGGCCGGTCCTGTTCTCCACTACCAGCTCGACGCACGTGCTGGAGCCCATGGCACAGGTTTTCGTGCGGCCTGACGCGCCTTACGGCGATGTGCTGGGCATTCCCAACGAGGACGCGCAGAACCTCGTCTTCGATGCATCGAACCTCTTCGAGCGCGACAAATTCGCCGGCTACGACCGGATCGAAGGCGGCATTCGCGCCAATTTGGGCATTCGCTATTCAGGCGCATTCGCCAATGGCTGGACCACAACTGCCATCGCCGGCCAGTCCTTCCACCTCGCCGGCACGAACCCCTATGCGTCTCCGGATCTGGTCAATGTCGGCGCGGCCTCTGGGCTTGAAACCGATCGCTCGGACTATGTGACGGCAGTCAACCTGACGAGCCCCGTCGGCCTGAGGCTGGGTGCAGGCGCAAGGTTCGACGAAGACACGTTCGAGCTGCGTCGCACCGATGTCAGCGCCGGGTATGGAACGCCCAATTTCGGCATCTCCGGCGTCTATTCCTTTATCGAGGCCCAACCCGACTACGGTTATGCGGAAGACCGGCATGAGGTTCGCGGCGGCGGCTCTGTCAAACTGCATGAATACTGGCGCGTGTTCGGCAGCGGGACCTACGATATCGAAGACGATTTGATGACCCGCAAGACGATCGGCTTCAGCTACGACGACGAATGCTTCTCGTTCACGTTCTTTGGCGGTGAAACGGCGTCCAGAAATTCCAGAACCCGTGAGGTCGAGAAGGAAAAGACGTTCGGCTTCAAGATCGCGCTTCGCACGATCGGCGATATCGGTGCGTCGACGGCTGCTCTGGACTCTTTTTAAGCGCCGCGAAGACTTCGATCCGCCCCGCGTCACGCTTTTGCCCTATAATCCCATCAGGGAATGATCTAAATCGCGGTGTCTGGCAATCTAGGGAGACACAGTATGGCAAAGCTTGCATCCACCCTGCGCACCTGCGCACTGGCCTTGATGCTTGCGGGCCTTTCAGCGCCTCTGGCTGCTACGGCGTCGCAAGCTTCCGAAATCAAGTACATCGTGAACAATGTTCCGGTGACGAGCTACGATATCCAGCGGCGCGCAGCGTTCCTGCGCATTCAGAACCGGCGCGGCAACCTGCAGCAGCTTGCCGCCGACGAGATGATCAACCAGGCTGTGCGTGCTTCCGAAATCCAACGGATGAATATCCGCATCAGCGACGACCAGGTGGCAGGCGCCTATGAGCGCTTCGCCAAGTCGAACAAGATGTCGCCCTCGCAGATGGATCAGGTGCTGAACCAGTCCGGCGTCACCAAGGCGCACTTCCGGGAGTTCATCCGCTCCCAGATGGGCTGGTCGCAGGTGCTGAGCCAGCAGTCACGCTCCGGCCAGATGAGCGAGCAGGACGCCGTGCAGCGCATGCTTCAGCAGGGCGGCGACAAGCCCTCCGCGACCGAATACATGCTGCAGCAGGTTATCTTCGTGGTGCCGGCATCCGAACGCCGCGCCAAGCTTGGCGCGCGAAAGCGCGAGGCTGAAGCGATGCGCCAGCGTTTCCAGAGCTGCGAGACGACCCGCGAATTCGCCAAGGGTCTGCTGGATGTTACCGTGCGCGATCTCGGTCGCGTGCTGGAGCCGGAACTGCCTTCGGACTGGGCCAAAGAGGTGAAGGCGGCAAAGGCCGGTTCCGCGACGGTCGTGCGCGAAACCGAGCGCGGCGCCGAATTTATCGGCATCTGCAGCGCGCGTGAGGTCTCCGACGATCGGGTCGCGCAGATGGTGTTTCAGGCTGAAGGCAGCGGCAGCAGCGAAGACAATAACGACACGTCCAAGAAGCTGACCGAGGAACTTCGCGCCAAGGCCCAGATCATCAGGCGCTGACGTTCGATCGAAACCAGCAGGCAGGACCGGCGGGCGTGGGCATACTTGCTCTGACATCGGGCGATCCTTCGGGTATCGGCCCGGAGATCGCCATCGAAGCGTGGCGCCTGCGTAAGCAGGATGAAACGCCTCCGTTTCTGTTGCTCAGCGACCCCGCACTCGTCGAGGCGCGGGCCAGTCGCATGGGCCTGCCGGTCAAGATCGCGACGGTAACGCCCGAGGAAGCCGGCGCCGCATTTGCGGATGCGTTGCCAATCGTTCCGCTCGATGCATCGTTTCTGGATTCACCGGGCAATCCCAACGCGGTCAACGCAGCCGGCACCGTAGAAGCCATCGAGACTGCGGTCAGGCTCGTCGTCTCGGGCCGAGCGGATGCGCTGGTCACCTGCCCGATCGCCAAGAAGCCGCTCTACGATGCGGGGTTCGGTTATCCCGGACATACCGAATTCCTCGGTCATCTTGCGGAGACGATCGCAGGATCGCCGGCGACACCCATCATGATGCTTGCAGGTCCCGAACTGCGGGCCGTGCCGGTCACCATCCATATTCCGCTGGCCAAGGTTGCGCCGACATTGACGACGGCGCTCATCGTCGAGACGGCTTCGATCACGGCGTCCGATCTGCGTGACAAGTTCGGGATAGACAATCCGCGGCTCGCGATCGCGGGGCTGAACCCCCATGCAGGCGAAGACGGCGCCATGGGCAGGGAAGACGAGGACGTCGTACGCCCCGCCGTGGAGCAGCTTCGCAGGCTAGGCATCGATGCCCGGGGGCCCCTGCCCGCGGATACGATGTTCCATGCCCGCGCCCGCGCAGCCTATGACGTGGCGATCTGCATGTATCACGACCAGGCTCTCATCCCCGCAAAGGCGCTCGCTTTCGACGAGACCGTGAACGTCACGCTCGGCCTGCCCTTCATCCGTACGTCGCCGGACCATGGCACCGCATTCGACATAGCGGGCAAGGGCACCGCGCGGCCCGACAGCCTGATCGCGGCGCTGCGGCTGGCCCGACAGATGGCCGATGCAAAGGCCGCGTGTCGATGACCTTAGACGGGCTGCCGCCGCTTCGCGAGGTGATCGACCGATACGAACTGCGCGCAAAGAAATCGCTCGGACAGAATTTCCTGCTGGACCTCAACCTGACCGGCAAGATCGCGCGGGCGGCTGGTGACCTGTCATCGACCACCGTAATCGAGGTCGGCCCCGGCCCGGGCGGCCTGACGCGCGCGCTGCTGGCTCACGGCGCGGCGCGGGTCATCGCTATCGAGCGCGACGAGCGCTGCCTTTCCGCACTTGCCGAGGTCGCGGCGCACTATCCCGGTCGGCTCGACGTGATTGCGGGCGACGCGATGAAAACCGACTTCCCGGCGCTCGCCGAAGGCGCGCAGGACGTCAGGATCGTCGCCAACCTTCCCTATAACATCGGCACCGAGTTGCTGATCCGCTGGCTGACCGTCGCCGACTGGCCTCCCTTCTATTCGTCGATGACGCTGATGTTCCAGAAGGAAGTGGCGCAACGCATCGTGGCGGCGGCTGGCGACAACGCCTATGGTAGGCTGGGCGTGCTCGCGGGATGGCGCACGGAGGCAAGGATCGTCTTCGACCTGCCGCCGCAGGCGTTCACGCCGCCGCCCAAGGTTACGTCCGCGGTGGTTCACATCGTGCCGCGTACACAGCCGTTGCCCGCCGATGGCAGGAAGCTCGCGCGCGTGACGGAGGCTGCTTTCGGCCAGCGGCGCAAGATGCTGCGGCAAAGCCTGAAGGGGATCGGCGGAGAGAGCCTGCTGGTGGCCACCGGGATCGACGGCACGCGCCGTGCAGAGACACTGTCGGTTGCAGAGTTCGTGACGCTCGCCAACGCGATCTGACGATCGACCGCGCCGAAGCGGCTATCAGATGAAGCTGTAGATTCCGATCTCGTCGAACCTGACGGTGCCGTCCGCCAAGGTGTCTCCAGCTTCCGCAGTTGCGTATTCTTTCAGCGCATTATCGAGTCTTTCGGCAGCGCTGCCATTCGGGTCGATAAGGGCGTTGGCGAAGTCCATCAGGGAGATGCCAAGCTTGTCGAGGCCCGTATCCTCCGCGATCTTCCGCAGGACCATTTCGCCGCCCGGCGACCGCGTTATCGTGAGCACCTTTTCCTTGATGGCCTGTCCAAAGGCGGAGGCTGACTCGAAATCATCGACGTCCAGCCCAAGACCCTTGCCGACCTGCTCCATGAAGTGAACCTTCAACTGGTTCACGTCGATGGAATTCGCGCTGAACATGGGGTCCGGCTGCTGCGGCTGTGCGGGTGATGCAGCAATCGCGGGGATGCCGACGTTCGCGGGATCACGCTCCCGTCCCACGACGGAGAAAGACGAGAGGTTCGATTGCTGGAGAAGCTGCAGGGCCGCGAGGTTTGCGGGCGGTAAGACGGACATGTTCACTCCGGCAATGCGCCCAGCACGTCATGCGCGGCACATCGTCAAACAGGCCGTGCATCATGCCCGGCGAACAAAGCCGCCGGCAGGATGCACACCGTGTCTTAAGAATTTACTCCAGCTTCTCGTCCAGCAGGCCAGAGATGAAATCGAACAGGCCCGGGCGGCGGTCCCGACGCAGGCGTTCCGCCGCGACAATCGCCTCCACCTCGGCGAACGCCGTGTCCAGATCCTCGTTGATGACGATGTAATCGTAGTCGCGCCAGTGCTCGATTTCGGCGCGCGCGTTGGCAAGCCGTGCCGCGATCACCTCGTCACGGTCCTCCGCGCGGCGGCGCAGCCGCTCCTTGAGCTCTCGCATCGAGGGCGGCAGGATAAAGATCGAGACGATGTCGGCGCGCATCTGCCCGCGCAACTGTTCCGCGCCCTGCCAGTCGATGTCGAACAGCATGTCCCGCCCTTCGGCGAGCGCCTTCTCGGCTGGCGCGCGCGGCGTGGCGTAGAAGTTGCCATGGACTTCGGCCCATTCGAGCAGTTCGTCGTTGTCGCGCATGAACTCGAAATCGCGCCTGGAGCGAAAATGGTAGTGCCGGCCGTCGATTTCGCTGCCGCGCCGCGCGCGCGTCGTCACGCTGATCGACAATTCGAAGGCGGGATCGCTTTCGAGCAGATTGCGCGCGATCGTCGACTTGCCGGCACCGGAAGGCGACGACAGCACCAGCATGAGCCCGCGACGGCGGATCGAAGCGATAAGGGGCGTATCCGCCATGGGCTACTCCAGATTCTGAACCTGCTCGCGGAACTGATCGACGACGGCTTTCAGCTCCAGCCCGATGGCCGTCACTGCGGCCGCATTGGACTTGGAGCAGAGCGTATTCGATTCCCGGTTGAATTCTTGTGAAAGGAAATCGAGCTTGCGGCCAATCGGTCCACCCTGGGCGATCAGCGCCCGGCCGGAGGCGACATGCGTCTTCAGCCTGTCGATCTCTTCGCGGATATCCGCCTTGGTAGCGAGAAAGGCGGCTTCCATGTGAAGACGCGCCTCGTCGAGCGGCGCACCGGTCTCAAGAAGCGCCTTCACCTGCTCCGCAAGGCGGGCACGGATGGCCGTCGGCTCGCGCGAAGGGTCGGCCTCGGCGCGGTCCGTCAAAGTCTGGATGGCCCCCAGATGCCCGAGAAGCAGTTCGCCAAGCGCTGTGCCCTCGTCTCGGCGTGCGGTCTCCAGGCTTGCCAGTGCCGCATCGAGCGTGGCGAGAATGGCGGCATCCAGTTCCGCACGCGCCTCCTCGCTCTCGGCCGCTTCCGGCGCATCGAGCACGCCCCGCAGGGCCAGCAGGCCATCGGCCGTTGCCGGCGCGACGCCAAACTGTTCCTCCAACCGCCTAGCAAGGCCGGCGAGATCCCTCAGGAACTCATCGTTGACAACCGGCTGGGCTTGCGCGCCGGTGCGCGTGAGCGTGAGGCTCGCCTGCACATTGCCGCGCGAGAAGCGCTTCTGGATGGCCTGACGGACAGGCTGCTCCAGCCGCTCACAACCCGGCGGCAGCCGCAACCGCGCCTCAAGGCCCTTGCCGTTGACGGATTTCAACTCCCAGACAATCGCCGCGCCGGCGTTGTCGGCGACCGCCCGGCCGAAGCCGGTCATGCTCTGCAAACCCATGGCGTCCCCTGCCCCCCATTTCGCGTCGTCACTCGTTTGCGGCGTCACTCTCCTCCGCTTCGCCTGCTGCCTCCGCGCGCTGCCTTTCGATCCGCCGCCAGCGCGCGACATTCTCGTTATGCTCCTCCAGCGTGGTCGCGAAGGCATGCCCGCCGCTGCCGTCCGCCACGAAGTAGAGATCCTCTGTCCTAGACGGGTTGGCGACCGCTTCAAGCGATGCACGGCCCGGGATGGCGATCGGCCCGGGCGGAAGCCCATCGATCGTATAGGTGTTGTAAGGTGTCGGCTTGTCGATGTCCGATCGGTAGATGGGACGGTCCGCCGGCTTCCCCTCGCCGCCGAAGATACCGTAGATGATCGTCGGGTCGGACTGCAGGCGCATGCCGCGCTCCAGCCGGTTGATGAAGACGGAGGCGACGCGCGACCGTTCGTCCGCCTTGGCGGTCTCCTTCTCGACAATCGACGCGAGCGTGACAAACTCGTTGATGTCGGAGATGGGAAGGTCCTGCGACCGGCGTTCCCAGATGCTTTCCACCAGCTTCTTCTGGTCCGCGGAGAGGCGGTCGATGACATCCTGGCGCTTCAGGCCACGGGTGAACCGGACCGTATCGGCTGCCAGCGATCCCTCAGCCGGCATCTCGGCAGGCATCTCGCCTTCGAGTTCCTCTGCCGCGGCAATGCGCGCGAAGGCCTGAGCCACGGTCAGCCCCTCGGGGATGGTGACCGAATGAAGGATCGACTTTCCACTGACCAGCAGTTCCATGATGTCGTGCATCGAAGCGCGGGCGGGAATAGCGTATTCGCCAGCCTGCAGGCGGCCGTCATTGCGATAGGCGCGAAGCCCGAGGCGGAAGATGCGCGCGTCGCTGATCATGTCGCGGCGCTGAAGCTGGTCCGCGATTTCGGTGACGCCGGTATTGGGCTTGATCAGGAACGTGTCAGGCGTGGCCAGCGGCCCAGGGCCTTCGAAAGTGGTCTTGCCGAACCAGACCGCGACAAAGGCCGCGATGACCAGTAGCACGATCGACGACATCAGGAAGTTCAGAAAAACGACGACCTGGCTGCGGGAACGGCGCGAACGACGCGGCGGAGGTGTCCCCGCCTGGGGTCGAAGCGCCTCGCTGGCGCTTTTCGGCACGATGGGCTTGGGCCCGGATTGATGCTGGCTGGCTATAGCGCCATCGTCCGCAGGATTGCTCGTCATGGCCTCCCGGCACTCCTTCAAGCCGACACTGTCCGATTCAGCGAACCGAAGCTAAGCCGGAATATGGCGAAATTGGCGATGCGGCCGAAGAAGTGGCCGCTCAGCCTTCATACCTGCGGAACACCAGCGACGCATTGGTGCCGCCGAAGCCGAAGGAATTGGAGAGCGCAACGTCGATCTGACGCTGCCGGGGCGCGTTGGGAACCAGATCGATCGCCGTTTCTCTCTCGGGATTGTCGAGATTGATGGTCGGCGGAGCGACATTGTCACGAATGGCAAGTACCGAGAAGATCGCCTCGGCCGCACCGGCGGCGCCGAGCAGATGACCGATCGCAGATTTCGTGGACGACATCGACACCTTGGAGGCAGAATCGCCAACCAGCCGTTCGACGGCGCCAAGCTCGATCGTGTCGGCCATCGTGGATGTGCCGTGGGCGTTGATGTAGTCGACATCCGCCGGGGACAGCCCGGCGCGCTTCAACGCCGCGGTCATGCAGCGGAACGCGCCATCGCCATCTTCAGCCGGGGCCGTAATGTGGTAGGCGTCGCCCGTCAGACCGTAGCCGACGACTTCGGCATAGATCTTCGCGCCGCGCGCCTTGGCATGCTCAAGTTCTTCCAGCACGACCACGCCGGCGCCCTCGCCCATCACGAAGCCATCGCGATCCCTGTCATAGGGGCGGGATGCCTTCTGCGGATCGTCGTTACGGGCGGTGGAGAGCGCCTTGCAGGCTGCGAAGCCAGCCAACGAAAGCCGTGTAACCGGAGATTCTGCGCCGCCGGCCACCATCACGTCGGCATCGCCGAACATGATGAGGCGCGCGGCATCGCCGATCGCATGCGCACCCGTTGAGCAGGCCGTGACGACCGCGTGGTTCGGCCCCTTGAGGCCGTGGCGGATCGAAACCTGCCCGGATACGAGATTGATGATGTTGCCGGGGATGAAGAAGGGGCTGATGCGACGCGGCCCCTTTTCCTGCAGGATCAGCGCGTTCTCGGCAATGCCTTCGATACCGCCGATTCCAGAGCCGATCATCACGCCGGTGGCGTTCTGGTCCTCGGCGCTTGTCGGATGCCAACCGGCATCCTTGAGAGCCATATCGGCCGCGGCAACGCCATAGATGATGTAGTCGCCGACCTTGCGCTGCTCCTTCGGCTCCATGAACCGATCGGGATCGAACGCATTGTCCCCGCCATCGCGGGGGATGGCGTGGGCGATCTTGCAGGCAAGATCGTCCACCTCGAAAGTGTCCACACGCCGCGCGGCGCTCTTCCCGGCCAGAATCTCTTTCCAGGCATGTTCCACGCCGACGCCAAACGGCGAAAGCAGTCCCATACCGGTGACGACGACGCGTCTCATCGCTTCACTCTGATCTGGCTTTGGTCAAGTCGCGCGGCGAAGGCGTCAGGCCGACGCCTTGTCGATGTACTTGACCGCGTCGCCGACGGTCAGGATCGTCTCGGCGGCATCGTCCGGAATCTCGACGCCGAACTCTTCCTCGAAAGCCATGACCAGCTCGACGGTGTCGAGGCTGTCTGCGCCGAGGTCGTCGATGAAGCTCGCGCCCTCGGTGACCTTGTCGGCATCGACGCCCAGATGCTCGACAACGATTTTCTTGACGCGTTCTGCGGTATCGCTCATTTGCAAACCCTCGACTTCAAAAAGTTGGTGGGACTTCGTTAGCGGCACGATTGCCGGTAATCAAGCTGAAAGATGGGAGCATAGGGTGGGGATAATCCCGGTTTCAACCGGTTATTTCCTGCCCGTATTGATCAGTCCTGAAGCTCCCGAAGGCGGCGTTCATTCGCCATGGAGCGGCGGCATTACACGAAAACACTTCACGGTCAAAGACCAAATTCGCCGCCGCATGGCCGTTATCAGATCATCGCCATGCCGCCATTGACGTGAAGTGTCTGCCCCGTGACATAGCCGGCCTCGTTGGATGCGAGGTAGAGGACGGATGCGGCGATGTCCTCGCCCGTCCCCATCTTCTTCATCGGGATGGCCCCCATGATCGCGTCTTTCTGCTTGTCGTTCAGCTTCTCGGTCATTGCCGATTCGATGAAGCCGGGCGCAACGCAATTGACGGTGATGTTGCGGGTGGCGATCTCCTGGGCAAGCGACTTCGAGAAGCCGATGAGGCCGGCCTTGGAGGCACAATAGTTGGCCTGCCCCGGATTTCCCGTGACGCCGACGATGGAGGTGATGTTGACGATGCGGCCGAAGCGGCGGCGCATCATCGGATGCGTCAACTCGCGGGTCAGACGGAATACCGCGGTCAGGTTCACCTCAAGCACTGAGTCCCAGTCCTCGTCCGGCATGCGCACGAACAGGCCATCTCGGGTGATACCAGCGTTGTTGACTAGAATGTCGACACCTTCCAGCTCGGCCTCAGCCTTCTGGCCCAGCGCCTTGACCTCGTCGCGGTCGGAGAGGTTGGCGGGAAACAGCTTCACGCGATCGCCCAGCTCGGCGCCAAGGGCCTCCAGCTTCTCGATCCGGGTTCCGTGCAGCCCCACGGTCGCGCCAGCCGCGTGAAGCGTGCGGGCAACGCTTTCGCCGATGCCTCCGGTTGCGCCGGTTACAAGCGCCTTGCGGCCGCCAAGATCAAACATGGGAAATCCTTCTCTCAAGCCTGGCCAAGTTCGGCCAATGCCGCGTCGATGTCGGCAGACGTGCCGACATTAGCCGTAGTGATGTTGCGGTCGATGCGGCGCGCCAAGCCGGAAAGCACCTTTCCGGCTCCAACCTCGTAAAGCGTGGTCACGCCGTTCTGCCCGAACCATTCCACGGTCTCGCGCCAACGCACGCGAGCGGTCACCTGTTCCACCAGCCGGGCAGCGATCTCGTCCGGATCGCTCAGCGGGCGCACGACAACGTTGGCAATGACCGGCACGACGGGGGCATTCTTGACCACACCTGCCAGCGCTTCGCGCATGGCGTCCGCTGCCGGCTGCATAAGAGCCGAGTGGAAAGGCGCGGAGACCGGGAGCATGAGCGCACGCTTGGCGCCTTTCTCGGTGCAAATGCGCGCCGCGTGCTCAACCGCCGGCTTGGCGCCGGAAATGACGAGCTGGCCGCCGCCATTGTCGTTGGCGATCTGGCAGACCGAACCCTTGCCGGCTTCCTCGCAGGCGGCCTCGACGTCGGCCTGCTCGAGACCGATGATCGCAGCCATCGCACCTTCGCCGACGGGAACCGCAGCCTGCATGGCGTTGCCGCGAATGCGCAGCAGCCGTGCCGTATCGGCGATGGAGAACGTTCCGGCCGCCGCCAGCGCCGAATATTCGCCCAGTGAGTGGCCAGCCACATAGGCCACTTTGTCCTTGAGAGACAGGCCCCGCGCCTCGAGTACCCTGATTGCCGCAAGCGACACCGCCATGAGGGCCGGCTGGGCGTTGGCTGTCAGCGTGAGTTCGTCTTCCGGCCCTTCCCACATCAGCGTCGAGAGCTTCTGCGCGAGTGCGTCATCGACCTCATCGAAGACCGCCCGCGCCTCGGGAAAGGCGTCTGCGAGATCCTTGCCCATTCCCACGGCCTGGCTGCCCTGACCGGGAAAGGTAAAGGCGATCGACATGGCGTTTCTCCCTGCGTTCTTTGCGCCAGCGTGTGGCGCAAGCGCGGCTACAGGTCAAGTGTCGTACTTTTGCCTGCAATCCGAAACTTCTTTGCCGGCCAAGGCAACCTCTGGCCTGGATGACAGTTTTATGACAACTAGATGACACGCGCCCGCGACAAGGAACCGTGGATTGAGCCGCATCGTCGACCCGGTCGCTCCGGGCCTAACCGATACTTCGCCTATCAACAGCCTGAACAGGCTGGCGCATGGTTTCGCCTATGTGGCGGCGATCATGCTGGCGGCCGTGACGCTGACCTTCCTTATGGAAACGATCCTGCGCGGATCCGCAGGCGACGCCGTCGGTTTCATCACGGATCCCACAAGGCCCGCACTGGCAACGATCGCGGCCATCGCCCTCGTTCTTCTGGGGCTCGACGCTTTCACCCGTCGGAGTGGCCAGTCGGTGCTGTTGCTGGCTCCCCTGCTTCTGTTGCTGGCCTGGGTGGGCTCCCAGAAGCGGTTCTATCTTGGCGATCCGCCCTATCCGACCGATTTCCTCTACGCGCGCCAGATCGTGGAACTGCTGCCCCTGATGGTCGCAGAGCGCCCCATCGCCGGGCTGCTAATCGTCGCCAGTACGATAGCGGCCGGGGCTGCGCTGGCTGCGATGTGGTTCCGGTCGCGGCTTTTCCCTGTAACAGGCCCCGTGGGAAGAATCGTGCGGCTTGCATTGGCCGTGCCGCTTCTGGTCCTGTTTGCCATGCAGATGGACTATGCGCGCCATTCGCCGCTGCGCTCGGCCCTCAATATCGAGCCCATGATGTGGGACCAGGCCGCGAATTACCGTCACAACGGCCTCGTCATGGCGTTTGCCCTGAACGTGCCGATGGCCAATGTGAGCCCGCCGGCCGGCTACAGCCCCGCATCGGTGAATGCGATCCGGGCGCCGGCGCCCGTCGCTTACGCGTCCACGCGCAGGCCTGACATCGTCATGGTGATGAGCGAGTCGTTCTGGGACCCGACGCGGCTTCCAGGTGTGACCATCACGCCCGACCCGATTGCCTTCACCCGCTCCATGCAGTCGGGCCACATCTTCTCGCCGGAGTTCGGCGGCATGACCGCCAATGCGGAGTTTGAGGCGCTGACGGGCTTTTCCAACGCCTTCCTGCCCTATGGCAGCATCCCCTATCAGCAATATGTGCGTGGCGAGATGCCGTCGCTGGCAAGTTTTCTCTCGCAGAAAGGCTATGCCACGCTCGCTCTGCATCCTTTCCAAAGCTGGTTCTGGAACCGCGGTAACGTCTATGACGCCTTTGGCTTCGACCGCTTTCTTTCGGAAGAGAACGTCGAACCGCTGGCAAAGCGCGGCCGGCTGGCCTCTGACGCCGCATTGACCGACTTGATCATCGAAGAAGTCGACGCCTCCGTGGAACCGATCTTCGCCTTCGCAGTGACGCTGCAGAACCACGGGCCGTACGAGGCAAACCGCTATCCGGACAACCGGATCACCGTCGAAACCGGCGTGGGCGAAGCCGCGCGTCGCGCGATCGGCAGCTTCTCCGAGGGCATGATGGATTCGGACCGTTCGCTGGCCCGGCTTCTCGAATGGGCCGAAAACCGCGACCGGGAAACCATTGTCGTCTTTTTCGGCGACCATCTGCCGCCGCTCGGTCAGACCTATGTCGCCACCGGCTTCATGGAGCGCACGGTCAGCAACCGCTTTGGCGACGCGGCGAAGCTGACGCGCGAGCGCGAGACGCCGCTGGTCATCTGGTCCAACCGCACCGGATCGGTGAAGCAGGCCGGAACACTGAGTCCGGCTTTCCTGCCGCTGCATCTGCTCCAGGCCGCAGGGATGGAGCACCCCTTCTATACCGGGTTCCTGAGCACCGCCTACGATCGCTGGCACGTCATCGACCGGCATCTGCTCGTCGACAAGAACGGCAGCCCCACCGAGGGCTGGAGCCAAAGCGTGGTCGACCCGCTGCTACGCGACTACCGCCTTATCCAGTACGACGTGATGTTCGGTGCGCGCCACGGCGCCGGCCGTTTCTTCCCGCAGCTTGAAGCCCCGCTGATCGCGCAACAGCAGGGCCGAACCGCGTGGTGACGCCACATTCTGCCGGCATTCTTTGTGGGACCAAAAGCCTGACGGCAGTGCCGGCTTGCAAAAGCAGCGGAATACCCATATAGACCCCGCCAATCTGCCGGTCCCAGCTGGGGGCTGAACGGAGGGCCGTGTCATTCTTCTGATGGCGCGCGTGAAGGCAAAAGCTCTTCCGCCTCCCGTGTCTCCGCTCTCGACCGTCTCGTCGTGCTCCTTTCTTCGCCCGCCAAATGCGGGACAAGAGAAGTTGCAGAGGCTTTAGCCGCCGGGAACCGGACAGAGAAACGAAGAAAGGCAAGACAATATGGCTCTTTACGAACATGTGTTTCTTGCCCGCCAGGATTTGTCCTCGCAGCAGGTCGAGGCTCTTGTGGAACAGTACAAGGGCGTGATCGAAGCGAATGGCGGCTCCCTCGGCCGGGTCGAGAACTGGGGACTCAAGTCCCTCACCTACCGCATCAAGAAGAACCGCAAGGCGCACTACACGCTCATGGACATCACGGCCCCGGCCGCTGCCATCCAGGAGATGGAGCGCCAGATGGGTCTGTCCGAAGACGTGCTGCGCTTCATGACCATTCGCGTCGAAGCCCACGAGGAAGGCCCGTCGGCAATGATGCAGAAGCGCGACGACCGCGAGCGCGAAGGCCGCTTCGGCGACCGCCCGCGCTTCGGCGATCGCGATCGCGGCGGCGACCGTGGTGGCGACCGCGACCGTGGTCCGCGCCGTCCGCGCGAGCAGGCACAGTCTGAAGGAGCTGCAGAATAATGGTCGACATCAACCAGATTCCGACCCGGCGCCCCTTCCATCGCCGCCGCAAGACCTGCCCGTTCTCCGGCGCCAACGCGCCGCGGATCGACTACAAGGACGTGCGGCTGCTGCAGCGCTACATTTCCGAGCGCGGCAAGATCGTGCCGTCGCGCATCACGGCCGTCAGCCAGAAGAAGCAGCGCGAACTCGCCAAGGCGATCAAGCGCGCGCGTTTCCTGGGCCTGCTGCCCTACGTCGTGAAGTGATTATACGAGGGGCGGTCCGCCGCCCCTCGTCCGCCTCTGCGAACGGCGCAGGGACCGGAACCATAAATCCGAGTTGGGCCTGACGGCCCTAACTGCCAGAACAGGCAGGACAGCGACCCGGCGGCAACCGTGCCCCCAACAGCTTCCCTGCCTGTTTCCACAGATCAGCGCCGCCAGGGCGCGAACAGGAGACAATCATGGAAGTCATTCTTCTCGAGCGCATTGCCCGCCTCGGCCAGATGGGCGACACCGTCAAGGTCAAGGACGGCTTTGCCCGTAACTACCTTCTGCCCAAGGGCAAGGCCCTTCGCGCCAACGAAGCCAACAACAAGAAGTTCGAAGGCCAGCGCGCCCAGCTCGAAGCCCGCAACCTCGAGCGCAAGTCCGAGGCCCAGGAGGTTGCCGACAAGCTCGACGGCAAGACCTTCGTGGTCGTTCGTTCCGCCGGCGAGACCGGCCAGCTCTACGGTTCGGTGTCGACGCGCGACATCTCCGACATCCTGACCGCCGAAGGTTTCTCGGTCGGCCGCAACCAGGTCGAGCTGAACCAGCCGATCAAGACTATCGGCCTTTCCAATGTCGCGCTGGCGCTGCATCCGGAAGTGGAAGTGACGATCACGCTCAACATCGCCCGCTCCGCGGACGAAGCCGAGCGTCAGGCCGCCGGCGAGAAGCTGGATTCGGCCGAAGCCATCTACGGCGACGACATCAACGAGAACGCCCGTCCCGACGCCTTCTTCGATCCGAACGAAGACGGTTTCGAAGGGAACGAAGAAGAAGCCTGATCCGGCTTCAATCGAACTGATCGTGATGCCCGGCCGGAAACGGCCGGGCTTTTTTTTCACTGGACCATTCGCCGACGCAAAAGAGGAACTTTTTTCACTCTGCGGGGTTTCGTAATCTGGCTTTCTTGCGACGGGTGGCAACGTACGTGAGCGAGTGACATGAACACATTGCTGCAAGGTGTTGTTGAACGGCTGGTTCGGACCGGCAACCTCAAGGTGACCGCGCCGGATGGGACGGTCGAGACCTTCGGCGACGGAAGCGGTGCTTCGGTCCACGTCGTCGTCAAGAGCCATCAGGCGCAGCGCGCAATCCTTCTCGATCCCACGCTGGCGTTTCCCGAAGCCTACATGAATGGCGAGATCGACTTCGTCGAAGGCGATGTGCTCGAGTTCCTGCGGATCGTTTACCAGAATATGGGGTCGGACGGGATCGATGCAGCCTGGACGAAGGCGATCGAAGGCATTCGCGTCGTGTTCCGACGGCTGCAGCAGCTCAACACGGCGACGCGCTCAAGACGAAACGTCCAGCACCACTACGACCTCTCGCGTGAATTCTACCGGCTCTTCCTCGACGAAGACATGCAGTATTCCTGCGCGTATTTCGAGCGGCCGGACATGACGCTTGAGGAGGCGCAACTGGCAAAGAAGCGACATCTGGCCGCAAAGATGCGGCTCCAGCCGGACCAGCAGGTGCTCGATATCGGGTCGGGCTGGGGCGGGCTCGGGCTCTATCTCGCCGGCACCTTCGACGTGAATGTCCTGGGAATTACGCTTTCCTCCGAACAGCATACGCTCGCCACCGACCGCGCACACGATGCGGGGCTGGAAAGCCGGGTTCACTTCGAACTGAAAGACTACCGAGACCTGCGGGAGCGTTTCGACCGCATCATTTCCGTCGGCATGTTCGAGCATGTCGGCGTGAACCACTATCGCGCCTTCTTCGACCGCTGCGCTGCGCTCTTGAAGCCGGATGGCGTGATGGTGCTGCATTCGATCGGCAGGGCGGGGCCACCGACCGCGACCAATGCCTTCATTCGCAAGCATATCTTTCCGGGCGGCTACATTCCGGCTCTCTCGGAAGTGTTCCCGCATATCGAGAAGGCGGGCCTGATGGTCGCAGACGTCGAGATATTGCGGCTGCACTACGCGGAAACGCTGAAACACTGGCGCGAGCGCTTCCTGGCGCAACGCGAACGCGTGGTCGATATCTACGACGAGCGGTTCGCGCGGATGTGGGATTTCTATCTCGCCGGGTCGGAAGCCGCGTTCCGCTGGCAGGACCTGATGGTGTTCCAGCTGCAGATTTCGTTGAAGAACGATGCCGTGCCCATTACCCGCGACTATATCGGCAAGTGCGAGAAGGCGCTGGCTATGCACGAGATGGGCCACGCGCAGGCGCGCCCAGCACGGCGTCCGCGCAAGACCGGCCGCAGAGTGGCCGACCGCGATTAAGACCAAGCCCCGAGCCATCGCCCGGGCTTGCGTTTCGGCGATGGACGGGAAAGAAGATCGGGCTCCGAAGATCGAGACCCGGATGACCTTGCCCGTATTCATTGCCGCCGCACTTTTCGAGATCGCAGGCTGTTTCGCGTTCTGGGCATGGTGGCGCCTGGACAAGTCGGCGCTGTGGCTGATTCCGGGTACGCTCAGTCTCGTGATGTTCGCCTGGCTGCTGACCCTCGCCGATACGAGCGCGGCAGGACGCGCCTATGCCGCCTATGGCGGCATCTATATCTGCGCGTCTCTGTTCTGGCTGTGGCTGGCCGAGGGCGTGAAGCCCGACCGTTTCGATCTGGTGGGTGCGGGTATCTGCCTCGTCGGCGCATCCGTCATCCTGCTGGCGCCGCGCGGAGCCTGACGCGATGGAACTGCCCGCTCCCCTTCGCCAGGCGATCGATGAAATGCTTCACGGCATTCCAGCCTCCGAGATCGCGCGGGCGGCAACCGTGCTTTCGGAGCGCTACCGTGCGGAGGTGCGCGACGGCCGCCTGCATATGAATGCCGATCTGGCGGTGAAGGCCTATCTCGCAACGCGCATGCCGGCCACGTTTGCCGCCGTTCATGCAAGCCTCGATGCGGCGGCGGCGGCGATGCCGGATTTCGCGCCCAAAACCATGCTCGATGTCGGGTGCGGACCGGGAACCGTGCTTTGGGCTGCTGCCTCCGTCTGGCCCGAGCTTGAAACCGCAACGTTGCTGGACGCCAGCGAACCGGCGCGCCGCGCGGGCCGCGCGCTTTCGGATAATCTCCGGCAAGTAACCACGACCTGGGTGGCAGGCGACGCAACGCTCGATCTGCGCGGGCAGACCCCGCATGAGCTGGTGACATGCGCGTATGTCCTGGATGAGGTGGCCCCAGCTTCACTTGGGGGGCTTGTCGACAGCCTCTGGGCGCTGACGGGAGAGATGCTGGTCATCGTGGAGCCCGGTACGCCGGCCGGCTGGCGGCGCATTCTGGATGCTCGCGCACGCCTTATCGGCATCGGCGCCCATGTCGCAGCCCCTTGCCCGCATCAAGCGCCCTGCCCGCTTGCCGCTCCGGACTGGTGCCACTTTGCCCGGCGCGTCGCGCGCTCGCGCATCCACCGGGTCGCCAAGGGCGCCGATGTTCCCTGGGAGGACGAGAAGTTCATCTATCTGGCCGCGACCCGGAACGCGCCCGCTGCTCGCGAAGCGCGCGTGCTTGCGCCGCCCAGGCACGGGTCGGGCAAAGTGCAGCTCAAGCTCTGCCAGCCGGATGGAAACGCCGTCGAGCGCCTATTGACCAAGCGCGACGGTACGATCTTCAAGGAGGCCCGGCGCGCGGACTGGGGTGATACGCTTGGAGGCTGACGCAGATATTCTCCTTTTGTTCCGGATCGACGGGCGCTATGCTATCGACCCGATTCGCGTCAACTGCCAAACACGTTTTTGTCCGCACAGGCTGTGGATCGCTGTGAATCATGAAGGTTGAAACAGAAGAAGCTTTGAACCAGCCCACTGCGGGGATAGGACGGTACCCGGTATCGGCTGCGGGGCGTTGTTGTTTTCCGAGTCCGGCAAGACAAATCATACGGAGCCGGCATGGCTGAAGCAGTCCGCAAGCTCGCAGCGGCGGAGACACCGCTCTATCGCGAAGCGCCCAACAACATCGAGGCCGAACAGGCGTTGCTCGGAGCCATTCTGGTCAACAATGACGCATTCTATCGCGTATCCGACTTCCTCAAGGCGAGCCATTTCTACGAGCCGCTGCACCGCAAGATCTACGAGGTGCTGGCCGAACTGATCCGGATGGGCAAGATGGCCAATCCGGTGACGATCAAGACGTTCCTTCCCGCCGACGAGAAGGTCGGCGACATGACGGTGGCGCATTATCTTGCGCGGCTTGCCGCCGAAGCCGTGACGGTCATCAACGCGGCCGACTACGGTCGCGCCATCTACGACCTCGCCACCCGCCGCGCGCTCATCACCGTCGGCGAGGACATGGTCAACATCGCCTATGACGCGCCAGTGGACATGTCGCCCGGCGAGCAGATCGAGGATGCCGAGCGCCGGCTGTTCGAGCTGGCCGAGACCGGCCGCTATGACGGCGGCTTCGAGAGCTTCAACGACGCGGTCAAGACCGCCGTCGACATGGCCAACGCCGCCTATATGCGGGACGGCCATCTCTCGGGCATCTCGACCGGCTTGCGCGACGTCGACCGCAAGCTCGGCGGGCTCCAGTCTTCCGATCTCATCATCCTTGCCGGGCGTCCCGCCATGGGCAAGACCTCGCTTGCCACCAACATCGCCTTCAACATCGCCAGCGCCTATACGCCGGCGCAGCAGGCCGACGGTTCCTTCAAGGCTGCGAATGGCGGGGTGGTCGGCTTCTTCTCGCTCGAAATGTCTTCGGAACAGCTCGCAACACGTATCATCTCCGAGCAGACGGAAATCTCGTCCTCGAAGATCAGGCGCGGCGAGATCACCGAAGCCGATTTCGAGAAGCTGGTTGCGTGCTCGCAGATGATGCAGAAGACGCCGCTATTCATCGACCAGACCGGCGGCATCTCCATCGCGCAGCTTGCCGCGCGCGCGCGGCGCCTCAAGCGGCAGCGCGGGCTCGACGTGATCGTGATCGACTACGTGCAGCTCATGCAGGGCTCATCGGCCAAATCCAGCCAGAACCGCGTGCAGGAAATCACCGAGATCACGACCGGCCTGAAGGCGCTTGCCAAGGAGCTGAACGTGCCAATCATCGCGCTTTCCCAGCTCTCGCGCCAGGTCGAGAGCCGCGACGACAAGCGGCCGCAACTCGCCGACCTGCGCGAATCGGGCTCGATCGAGCAGGACGCGGACGTGGTGCTGTTCGTCTATCGCGACGAATACTACATGCAGAACAAGCAGCCGGAGGAAGGCACGCCGGAATATGAAGACTGGCGGCTGAAATTCGAGCGCGTGAAAGGCAAGGCCGAACTGATCATCGCCAAGCAGCGCCACGGCCCTACCGGCACGGTGGAACTCGCCTTCGAAGGCCAGTTCACGCGCTTCTCGGACCTTGCCGAGGAAGACCGCCTGCCAGAGCGGTTCGAATAGACATTGTCCGGCTGGCTTCCCTTCGAACCCGACGCGCTCCACGAGGGCGCCGACCCGCGGCTCGCCGGCGGCCGGCTGAGGATCGATCTCGCGGCGCTGGCCGAGAACTATCGCCTGCTTGCCCGTCAGGCAGCACCCGCGGCGGTGGCCGGCGTGGTCAAGGCGGATGCCTACGGCCTGGGTGCCGGCCATGTCGCGCCGGTGCTGTGGGACGCAGGCTGCCGCACATTCTTCGTTGCCCTGCCGGAAGAAGGCATCGCCTTGCGTGCGATATTGCCGGAGGCGGAGATCTTCGTGCTGAACGGGCTCTTCGGCCCGGAAGCCGTCCCCGCCTACGGCGAATATCGCCTGCTGCCGGTTCTCGGATCGCCAACCGATCTTTCATGCTGGGAAGCCTTCGGCTGGGACGGCGATGCGCCACGCCCCTGCGCGATCCATGTCGACACCGGCATGAACCGGCTCGGGCTAACGCCCGAAGAGGCGGTCGCGTTTGCCGAGGAAAACGCGCTGACGGTTGCGATCACGCCGCGCCTGCTGATGAGCCATCTCGCCTGCGCCGACGATCCCGCTCATCCGCTCAGCAGGCGGCAACTCGAATCGTTTCAGGCGGTTAGGCAGGCTTTCTCGGGGATCGATTCAAGCCTGGCCAACTCGTCGGGAACGTTTCTGGGCGCCGATTTCGCCTTCGACCTCGTCCGTCCGGGCATCGCGCTCTATGGCGGCCGGCCGGTCAACGGCGCAGAGAACCCCATGAGCACCGTGGTCACGGCGGAAGCGCGCGTCGTGCAGGTCCGGCAGGCGAGCGTGGGGGAAGCGGTCAGCTACGGCGCGACGCACACGCTTGCGCGCGACACGATCATCGCCGTCGTCTCGGCAGGATACGCGGACGGCTACCATCGCGCGGGTTCCGGCAGCGGCGTGCCTTTGCGACAGGTCGCAGGTGGAGGCCATGGTTTTCTGCATGACCGGAAAGTGCCGGTGCTGGGGCGCGTCACGATGGACCTGACCATGTTCGACGTCACCGACCTTGGCGCCGATGCGGTGAGCGTCGGCGACTGGGTGGAACTGTTCGGTCCCAACATCGCCATGGACGACGCGGCAGCGGCCGCAGGCACGATTTCCTACGAACTGCTGACCTCGCTGGGGAAGCGATACCACCGGCATTATGTGAGCCCACATGGCTAAGCCCCGCGTTCAGTTCATCTGCCAGAACTGCGGTACGGCGCATGCGCGCTGGGCCGGCAAGTGCGATGCCTGCGGCGAGTGGAACACGCTGGTCGAGGAAGGCACGTCCGGCGGCATAGGCAGCGGCCCGGCCGGCATGCGCAGCAGCCGCAAGGGACGGCCTGTCACGCTCACCACGCTCTCCGGCGAGATCGAGGAGGCACCACGCATCGTCTCCGGCATCGCCGAGCTCGACCGGGCGACCGGCGGCGGTTTCGTGCGCGGGTCGGCGCTGCTGGTCGGCGGCGATCCGGGCATCGGCAAATCGACACTGCTGACCCAGGCGGCGGCGGCACTCGCCTCGCGCGGTCATCGGATCGTCTATGTGTCGGGCGAGGAGGCGGTGGCGCAGATACGCCTGCGCGCACAGCGCCTGGGTGCCGCCGACACGCCTGTCGAACTGGCTGCCGAGACCAATGTCGAGGATATCCTCGCCACCATCGCGGAAGGCAAGCGACCCGACCTCGTCATCCTCGATTCGATCCAGACGCTGTGGACAGACATGGCAGACAGCGCACCGGGCACGGTGACGCAGGTACGCGCGGCCGCGCAGGCGATGATCCGCTATGCGAAGTCGACTGGCGCGGCGGTCGTGCTTGTCGGCCACGTGACCAAGGAAGGCCAGATCGCAGGGCCGCGCGTGGTCGAGCACATGGTCGACGGGGTGCTCTATTTCGAGGGCGAAGGCGGGCACCATTACCGCATCCTGCGTACCGTCAAGAACCGCTTCGGGCCGACGGACGAGATCGGTGTGTTCGAGATGTCGGACAAGGGGCTGCGCGAGGTGGCCAACCCGTCCGAACTCTTCCTCGGCGAGCGCAGCGCCAAGGCGCCGGGGGCGGCGGTGTTTGCCGGCATGGAAGGCACGCGGCCGGTGCTCGTCGAAATCCAGGCGCTGGTCGCCCCCTCCCCGCTCGGCACGCCGCGCCGGGCGGTGGTCGGATGGGATTCGGCGCGGCTGTCGATGGTGCTCGCGGTACTGGAAGCCCATTGCGGCGTCCGCTTCGCCCAGCACGACGTCTATCTGAACGTTGCCGGCGGCTATCGCATCACGGAGCCTGCGGCCGACCTCGCGGTTGCAGCCGCGCTGGTTTCCTCGCTTACCGGTCTTGCCCTTCCGGCCGATTGCGTCTATTTCGGCGAAATCAGTCTTTCGGGGGCTATACGGCCCGTCGCACACGCCCAGCAACGCCTGAAAGAGGCGGAAAAGCTGGGTTTCGCCCAGGCGGTCATGCCTAGTGCGGGTGACGAGCAGAATGGCGGGAGCGGCCAGCGGGCGTTTCAGCCGGCTACGCTTTCCGATCTGGTCGTGCGCATCGCCGGTTCGAAGCGGCGCGACGCGGATGACTGAAGGGATGCAAGTGGCGAGCGGTCTTCGCTTGCGCGACTGGAGTGGAGCCTGAATGCCCATTACCCTGCTGGACGGAATCCTCGTCGGCTTCACCCTCGTTTCCGCAATGCTGGCCATGGTGCGTGGCTTTTCGCGCGAGATCCTGTCGATCGCATCGTGGGGCGCTGCTGCGGTTGCGGCGTATTTCTTCTACCCGGCGCTCGTCCCCTATATCGAATCCTATGTGGATCACCCGCAGCTCCGCATAGCGGTGGCCGCGGCCATCGTGTTCTTCATCGCGCTGATCGTCGTGACGGTCATCACCATGAAGATCGCCGACTTCATCATCGACAGCCGCATCGGCGCGCTGGACCGGACGCTGGGGTTCCTCTATGGAGCCGCTCGAGGCATACTCGTCGTAGCCGTCGGCCTTCTATTCTTCTCGTGGCTGGTGGGAACCAACCCGCCCGCATGGATTTCGGAAGCCAAGTCGCTGCCGCTGCTGGAAAGTATCGGAAACTGGCTGGAAGGTATCCTGCCGGACGATCCGGAAAACTCGATACTGAACCGCATATCGCCCGGCGAGGATACGCCCGGCACCGAACAGCCGGAAAACTGAGGCTGCGCCATACTGGTGGCGCGGGTTACGCAAACAGAAAACAATCGAGAGGCGGTGCCTTATGGCAGACGCAGACGATACTCCGTTTTCATCAGGTGCCGACGACCGCTTTCATGACGAATGCGGCGTCTTCGGCATTTTTGGCAGGCAGGATGCCGCCGCGATCGTCACGCTCGGGCTGCACGCCTTGCAGCATCGCGGGCAGGAAGCGGCCGGCATCGTCTCCTATGACGGGTCGCAGTTCCACGTCGAGCGCCATGTGGGCCTGATCGGCGACACGTTCACCAAGCAGTCCGTCATCGACCGGCTTTCCGGCACCCGGGCCATAGGCCACACGCGCTACGCCACTACGGGCGGCGCTGGCCTGCGCAACGTGCAGCCGCTGTTCGCGGAGCTTGCCGAAGGCGGCATCGCGGTTGCCCACAACGGCAACCTGACCAATGCGATGACCGTTCAGCGCGCGCTGCAGAAGCAGGGCTCGATCTTCACATCCACCTCGGACACGGAAACGATCCTCCATCTCGTCGCCACCAGCCGCGAGAAGGATATCAATTCCCGCTTCATCGAAGCCGTGCGACAGCTTGAGGGTGCGTTCTCGCTCGTCGGGCTGACGGCCAAGAAGATGATCGGCTGCCGTGACCCTATGGGCATACGCCCGCTCGTGCTCGGCGATCTCGACGGCGCGTGGATCCTGGCATCGGAAACCTGCGCCCTGGACATCATCGGCGCCCGTTTCGTCCGCGACCTGAAGCCCGGCGAGATGGTGGTGATCACCACCAAGGGCATCGAGAGCTTCTTCCCGTTCGAAGCGCAGAAATCGCGTTTCTGCATCTTCGAATATGTCTATTTCGCCCGTCCAGACTCCTCCGTCGAGGGCCGGAACGTCTACGATGTGCGCAAGCATATCGGTCGCGAACTGGCGATCGAGAACCCTGTCGATGCCGACATCGTCGTGCCGGTGCCGGATTCGGGCACGCCGGCGGCAATCGGCTTCGCGCAGCAGGCGGCACTGCCGTTCGAGCTCGGCATCATCCGCAACCACTATGTGGGGCGCACCTTCATCCAGCCCGGCGATTCGATTCGCCATATGGGCGTCAAGCTGAAGCACAACGCCAACCGCAAGATGATCGAGGGCAAGCGGGTGGTGCTGGTCGACGATTCGATCGTACGCGGCACGACGAGCCAGAAGATCGTGCAGATGGTTCGCGATGCCGGCGCGAAGGAAGTGCACATGCGCATCGCCTCGCCGCCCACGCGCGCCTCGTGCTTCTACGGTGTCGACACGCCCGAAAAGTCCAAGCTGCTCGCCTCGCGCATGTCCATCCGGGAGATGGCAGATTTCATCCGCGTCGATTCGCTGGGCTTCCTATCCATCGACGGGCTCTACCGGGCCGTCGGCGAAGCAAACCGCGATGCCGAACAGCCGCAATTCTGCGATGCCTGCTTCACCGGCGAATATCCGACCCGCCTGCTCGACCTCGAGGGCACGGACAACGTACGCACGCTGTCGCTGCTGGCGACGGGCGGACAATAGTAGGCCACAAGGACCAGCATGACCTCTTCCCTGAACCTTTCCGGCCGGGTGGCCGTCGTCACCGGCGCGTCGCGCGGCATCGGCTATTTTATCGCGAAAGAGCTCGCAGCAGCCGGTGCCCACGTCGTTGCCGTGGCCCGCACCATCGGCGGGCTGGAAGAGCTTGACGACGAGATCAAGGCGGAGAAGGCGATCTCCGGCAAGGGCGAAGCGACGCTGGTGCCGCTCGACCTTGCCGACGGAGCGGGCGTCGACAGGCTCGGCGGCGCGATCCATGAGCGCTGGGGCAAGCTGGACATCCTCGTTGCCAATGCCGGTGTTCTGGGCGTCATCTCGCCACTCGGCCATGTCGAGGCAAAGGTGTTCGAGAAGGTGATGGCGGTGAACGTCACCTCTACCTGGCGGCTGATCCGCTCCGTGGACCCGCTGCTGCGGCTTTCCGACGCCGGGCGCGCCATCGTCATGTCCTCCGGCGCGGCCCATTCGGCAAAGGCCTTCTGGGGTCCCTATGCAGCGTCCAAGGCAGCGGTCGAGGCGATGGTGCGGTCGTGGGCAGACGAAACCAAGAACCTGCCGCTGCGCATCAACGCCGTGAATCCCGGCGCGACGCGTACGGCAATGCGCGCTCAGGCAGTGCCGGGCGAGGACCCTCAGATCTTGCCACACCCTTCCGAGATCGCGCGCAAAATCGCGCCGCTGGCGAGCCCGGAGCTGACCGAAACGGGTCTCATCTTCGATGCGCCGACCGAGCGCTTCCTGCGCTATCGTCTGCCCGAGTAGGGAACGCAACGACGGTCAAACTATCGACCAGATCGGCGTTGCATGCTAAATGTGTGGAAACCGGTCGCGATGGACCGTATCGCATTCGCAAGGCTCGCCTTATGAGAAACCTTCTCCTTCCGCTTTTTGCCGCAAGCGCCTTGTTCGCAGCTTCTGCCGCTCAAGCCGACGTCTTCAGTTCGCAGGATTTCAGCGGCGACACCGCCACCGCAAACAATCTGCCCGGCGTGAACCTCGATGCCGCGCCCGGTTTCGGCGTCAGCGGCGGCAATTGCGAAGAGGTGGAGGTGCCGGCCTATTCCCCGCGCGACACATTCGAGAGCCGCAAGGGCACGACCTGCAAGTTCGGCAATTTCTCGCTGACCACTACCGGCACGGGCGGCAATCATCTCTATGACACGACCTACGGTGGCAACCCGCCGCCCTGGGCCGAGGGCTGGCGTCCGTAAGGGGCTCCGCCGTTTCACGGCAACGACAATTCGACAAAGCCAGAACCGATCGGTCGTCGGCGTTCTACGCTGCCGCGCCACTGAGGGTGGCGTTGACGGTCAACTCCGGCTTCACGCTGATCGTCTGAAACACGACGCAATAGCGCTCGGTGAGCTTTAGCAACGCATCGATGCGCTCCTGCGGCTCATCCGTGTCCAGTTCGAAAGCCAGCCTGATCGCCCGGAAACCCACCGGCGCATCGCGGTCCACCCCAAGCGTGCCTCGGAAATCCAGGTCGCCCTCGGCCACTACGGTCGCATCGCGGAGGTTGAACTCGAGCGCCGTCGCCACCGCCTTCAACGTGACGCCCGCACAGGCAACGAGTGCCTCCAGAAGCATATCGCCCGAACAGAGTTCCAATCCCGATCCACCCGTCGCTGGGTGGAGACCTGCGATAGCGATCGCACGGCCCGTCTCGACCTTGCATGCAATGGACTGATCGTCGATGGCACCTCGGGCCCGCAAAGTGACCAGCGCCTTGCCGGCATCGTCGCGATAGGTTTCCTTGATCGGCGCCTGCATGGCCTTGAGTGCGGCAGCGTCCATGGGTTCCTCCCTGGCTGGCTGCCATCATACCAAGCCCCTCGCCGCGCGAACAGGCCTCAGAACGCGTGCCGAGCTTCTGCCACCATCAGGTTCGCCGCGATTGACGCGCCCACGCAATCGGTTACGTTTGCGCCTCAGCGACCGGCAGGAGCCGCAAGCTTGGCATTTGCTGTGAGGGGCACATGATACTGGCCGGAATCATCATCGCCGGCATTGCAGCGTTGTGGCTCGCAGCCGCGGCCTGGCTGGTTTACGAGCAGAAGATTACGTTTCGGCAGGCGGTGCTGCATGCGCCGCTGGCGCTGCTTTGGCGCGTCGACGCTCATGCGTTGCGCGACATCAAGGCTCCGTCGTCGGTGATCTACGTCGTTTCGCACCAGTCTCGCCTCGACCCGGCATTGATGCTAGGGCTGCTGCCGGACGACACGCTGCACATCCTCGACGAATACTCGGCAAACGCCGCGTGGCTCGATCCATGGCGCTCGCTGGCGCGCACGATCGCCTTCAATCCGGAGCACCTGTTCATCAGCAGGCGGCTCGTTCGGGTGCTGCGCGGCGGCGGCAAGCTGTGCGTCTATATGCCGGCCGATGTCGCGCCGGAAACCCGCGGCTTCCGCCTCTATCGCGCCGTTGCGCGCATCGCATTGCGCGCGGAAGCCAAGGTGGTGCCGATCTACGTTGCCGGCGCACGCGACCTGCCCTTCTCGCTGCTGCCGCGCGACGCCACCCGACGCCGGCTACTACCGTCGCTGACGGTGCGGGCGCTGGCGCCTGCAACCATTGCCGAGCTCGTCGCGCGTAACGAGGTTCAGCCGGGCACCTCGTCGGGAGCGCTGTACGGACGCATGACGGAAGTCAGCCGGACGACGGAAATCGACAAGGAAGCAGCCTGAAGGGCCGCTATTGCTCGCCCTCGTCGGAAGCAGCCACTTCCTCTTTGGCCACGCGGCGGGAATAGGCGCGCCAACTGAACGGCAGGAAGGCCAGATAAGCGAGCGCCGTGGCCGCCATCGTGTGCCAAGTGTAGCTGAATAGCAGCGCCACATACAAAACCATGCCCAGCATCATCGGCATGACGGCGTCGCGTCGGATGCGGGTTCCGCTTGTCTTGCCCGAGTAGACCGGCAGTCTGCTAACCATCAGCAACGCAACTACAACGGCGAAGGCGCTTGCGCCGAAGGCCGTGGACACGACCAGCGGCATGCCGAGAAAGCCCATATAGACAGGCAACAGCACAAGCAGCGCACCGGCCGGCGCAGGCACGCCGACGAAATAGTCGCCCTGCCAAGCAGGACGGTTGGGATCTTCCAGCATGACGTTGAACCGCGCCAGCCTGAGGCAGCACGCAATGGCAAACAGCAGCGCGGCGATCCAGCCGAACGCACCGGCACGGTCGAGCAGATAGACGTAGAGCACCAACGCGGGTGCGACGCCGAAATTGACGATGTCGGCGAGCGAATCCATCTGCGCGCCGAATTTCGAGGTCGCCTTGAGCATGCGCGCAATGCGCCCGTCCACCGCGTCTAGCAGCGCGGCGATCAGCACCATGGCAACCGCGAGCTCATACCGCTGCTCGAAGGCAAGCCGCACGCCCGACAGGCCGGCGCAGACAGCCATCACCGTGATCAGGTTCGGCAGCACCAGCCGCAGCGGAATCTCGCGCAGGCGCTGGCCGCGGCGGGCGCCATGAGGCTCGAAGGGAGGGAACGGAGCCATCGGCCGCTCAGGACACGCGCACGAGCGGTGAAGCCGCGTGGGCGCCGAACTCGGCAATGATGGTCTCGCCCGCAACCGCCGTCTGGCCGACCGCAACCTTCGCGACCGCGCCGGCAGGCAGGTAGACGTCGACCCGCGAGCCGAAACGAATGAGACCGATGCGCTCGCCGATGGCGATGTCGTTGCCGCTGTCGACCCAGCAGACAATGCGGCGCGCGACAAGTCCGGCAATCTGGACCGCGGCGATGCGGCCGTTGGGGCTGTCGATCACGATGCCGTTGCGCTCGTTCTCCGCGCTCGCCTTGTCGAGTTCCGCGTTCAGGAACTTGCCCGGACGATGCTCGACGGCCGTGATGCGGCCACGGGCCGGCGCTCTGTTCACGTGGCAGGAGAAGACGTTCATGAATACGGAGATGCGGGTCATCTCGCCGCCATCAAGGCCCAGCTCGCGCGGCGGGATCGCTGGCCCTACGGCGGACACGATACCATCCGCCGGACTGACCACAAGACGGTCATCGACCGGCGTCACGCGCTCCGGATCGCGGAAGAAGTAGGCACACCAGGCGGTCAGGATCGCGCCAATCCAGAAGAGGCTGGTGGAAAAGAAGCCCAGAACAACCGCAACCGCGCCAAAACCGGCGATGAAGGGATAGCCTTCACGGTTGATCGGCACGAACGCGTTTTTGATGCTGTCGACGAGGCTCATCGCGGCCAAGGCTCCCGGTGGTGAGGCGTCTGATTACAGAAATCCGCCCTCCGCCGCAATGCGCAGCGTCTCTATCCTCACAAGGCAAGCGGTACAAAGTGGCTACAGAGCCGCATACCAAAGCACGGATGAACCCCCGGGCCAGCTAGACCTCGGATGTGCGGCGGCGGACGACGACACCCATCTCGTCGGTCTCGCGGGCACGGCGCAGCTTCTCCTCGGCCTCGGTCGCCTCGCGCTGGCGGTCCCACATCGACGCATAGAGGCCTTTCGCGGCCAGCAACTCGGCGTGGCGGCCGCGTTCGGCGATGCGGCCATCCTGCAGCACGATGATCTCGTCGGCCGAAATGACCGTCGAAAGCCGATGTGCGATGACAAGCGTGGTGCGACCACGGCTGACGAGATCGAGCGCGGCCTGGATTTCCTGCTCGGTCTGCGTGTCCAGCGCCGAGGTCGCCTCGTCCAGCATCAGCACAGGCGGTGCCTTCAGGATGGTGCGGGCAATCGCGACGCGCTGCTTTTCGCCACCGGAGAGCTTTAGCCCGCGCTCGCCGACCATGGTCCTGTAGCCATCCGGCAGCGCAGCGATGAATGTACCGATCTGCGCGAGGTCGGCTGCCTGCGCCACCTCATCCTCGCTGGCCGAGGGCCGTCCGTAGCGGACATTGTAGGCGATCGTGTCGTTGAACAGCACCGTATCCTGCGGGACCATGCCGATCGCGGCACGAAGGCTCTCCTGCGTCACATCGCGGATGTCCTGCCCATCGATGCGGATCGAACCTTGCTGGACATCGTAGAAGCGGAAGAGAAGCCGCGAGATGGTCGACTTGCCGGCACCCGACGGCCCGACGATGGCGACGGTCTTGCCGGCCGGCACCTCGAAGGAGATACCCTTGAGGATCGGCCGGTTGGCGTCGTAGGAAAAATGCACGTCGTCGAAAGTAACCTTGCCATCACTGACGACCAGCGCCGACGCGCCCTCTCGATCGGTCACCTCTTCCTTTACGTCAAGAAGGTCGAACATCTGCTCGATGTCGGTCATTGCCTGCCTGATCTCGCGATAGATGAAGCCGATGAAGTTGAGCGGGATCGAAAGCTGCATCAGCATCGCGTTAACGAAGACGAAGTCGCCGATGGTGTGCGTGCCCCGCGACACTTCCCACGCCGACATCGCCATCACAGCCGCCATGCCGACGCCGAAGATGACGCCCTGGCCGAAGTTCAGCCAGCCGAGCGACGTCCAGGTGCGGGTCGCGGCGTCCTCGTATCGCGCCATCGAGCGGTCGAAGCGCTCAGCTTCCATCTTCTCATTGTTGAAATACTTCACCGTCTCGTAGTTGAGCAGCGAATCGATTGCCTTGGTGTTGGCTTCCGTATCGCTGTCATTCATTTCGCGACGAATTGCGATGCGCCAGTCGCTCGCGCGCACGGTGAACCAGGTGTAGAGCCAGACGGTCGCGGCGATGATCGCGACATAGATCCAGCCATAGGTTACCCAGAATATGATCGCGGTCAGGGCGAATTCGAGCACCGTGGGCGCGGTGTTGAGGATGGTGAAGCGCACGATGGTCTCGATGCCCTTCACGCCGCGCTCGATGATGCGCGACAGCCCGCCCGTGCGCCGCTCCAGATGGAAGCGCAGCGACAGCTTGTGCATGTGCACGAAGGTCCGGTAGCCGAGCTGGCGTACGGCGTGCTGACCCACACGCGCGAACAGCGCATCGCGCAGCTGATTGAAACCGAGCTGGACAATTCGCACGACGTTGTAAGCGAGCACCAGCATGACGGGCGCTACGAGAACGGCCGGAATGTAGTCGGCCGGCTGGAGCTCGCCCACGAGCGCATCGGTTGCCCATTTGAAGAAATAGGGCACGAGCACGAGGATCAGCTTGGCAAGCACCAGGAACAGGGTCGCCCAGGCGACACGAACCTTCAGGTCGGCGCGGTCGGCAGGCCACATATAGGGCCACAGATTGGCCAGTGTTCGCAGGGTCGAGCCGGATTCGGCTGAAACGGTCTTGTCTGCCAAGGTAAAAGGTCCTGAAAAATTCTGTTAGCGCGCCGGACCGGAATGCGGCCCGGCGCAGCAGGAAAGAAGAAGTCCGCTGACGGCACCTGAAAGTGCAGCCAGCGCTTCGCGATCAACTTCGTAACGGGAGCGCGGACGCTCCGGCGTCAAACGCACCAGCCCTGCATCGACCAGCACCTTCAGATGCTGCGACACGGTCGACTGCGCGAGATCCAGCCTTTGAACGACGTCCTTGCAGCAGCAGGCCTCCGACCCCGCAAGATGCAACAGGATTTCGATCCGCGCCGGATGCGACAGCGCAGCGAGCTTGGCTGCCACGGCAACGCGGTCGCCGCAGGGAGGGGCTGAATCAGGTGAGGCAAGATCGATATTCATCGTAGATCGGCGATTTACGATGAATACCCGCCGCGATCAAGCGGTCGACGAAAATTACGGCGATAAAGGCTTACTGATCGGCGGTCGGTGTTTCCGTACCGGGTGCGACAGCCTGGTCGCCGATGGCCTCCATGTCGGCCGTGTCGCCTTCGGGCGTTTCCTGCGGAACGGCGAAGACCTGTCCCGGCCAGATCATGTCAGGATCGCGGATTTGCTCCTGATTGGCGAGATAGATGGTCGAGTAGCGAACGCCGCGACCATAGACGCGCCGGGAAATGCGCCACAGGGAATCGCCCCGCCGGATGATGACGGAGCCATCCGCCTTCTGAAGCGCCGGCGCCGTGGCTCCCGCATTCGTATCGGCGCCGCCGGCAGTGGAAGCTTCGCCGCTATCAGCTGCCGCAACCGTTTCGTTCGCAGGCTGGGCGTTGTCGGCCGTCGTCAGGGCATTGTTGGCTGCCGCCTGCTCGCTCGACGCCGAGGATGGCGCCTGCTGTGAGGCGGGCTCCTGCCCGGCTGGCTGTGTCTCAGGCTCTTGCGTGCCCGCGGGTGCTTCCGCAACCGCCACTTCGTCCTGTGTGCTGTCCTGCTGCGTTGCCGGAGCGGTTGCTGACGGCGCCACGGCAGCAATCGCCTCACCCGGCTCGCGTTCGAACGGAACAGCGGCCCGCGCGAGCACCGCCCCGCTCGCGTCGAGCACATCGGCGCGGATCAGGTAGTTGCCGACCGGCAATTCACGATTTGCCTCGACCAGGAAACGCCCCGCCTCCGACGTGCGGGCATCGCCAAGAAGAATGTCATTGGCGTAAACCCGGATGATGCTGCCCGGATTTGCCGACCCCGCGACGAAGACCGTGCCGCCCTCGATCTCGACGGCTTCCACCACGACCTGAGGAGCTGTTGCCAGAGCGGGTTCGGTCGACGGTTCCGGCTTTTGCTGGGCTTCAGGGGCCGAAGCCACTTGCTCCTCCGCATCGGCGGGTGCTTCCGCTGCGGTCGGTTCGGTCACGTCGCCCTGCGCTTCCGCATCGGCAGCAGGCGTGCTCGCGTCTGCCGCGACCTGTCCGTCCTGTTGCCCGGCAGACATGTCCGCTGCGGGCGCGGCTGCTTCATCGGGTGCCGGAGCATCTTCGTCGCTTGCGGCAACCTGCGGCGCTTCGGACTGCGCATTGTCGTCCGGCTGCGAAGCGTCAGCGCCGGCCGCCACGTCATCCGCCGCATCTTCGGGTGCCTGCGCAACCACGTCGCCGGCGGGCTGCTGAGAGGCGGCTTCATCGCCTGCCTCCGGCACCGTCACCAGTTCGGCGGGTGCGCCGGGCTTGTCGACAAGCGCCAGCACCTGCCCGTCGGGCGTTTCAGGCACAGAAACGACGGCCGTTTCCTGCGACTGGGAAACGACGTCTCCGGCCATCGAGCGAAGGGAAAGCTGATAGTCGCCGGGTGACAGCGGCTCGTCGAGCACGATGACGAAGTCGCCGCTGGCGCCCGCCTCAGCAGTGCCGATCACGGTGTCGCCGTTCAGAATTTCGACGGTGGATTCTCCGGCCGCATTACCGGCCACGACAACCGAACCATCGGGCTCGACGCGCAACAGGCTGAAAGTCGGGGCTACGAGACGGTCGCCCTTGTCCGTCGATGTCGCTTCATCGGGAAGCGGCACGGCATCTTCGCCATCGACGGCCGGCTGCTGTTTCTGATCTTGCTCCTGCGGGGTTGTCGTCTCCGGAAGCGCTGCGATCGAAACCGGCTCGCGATCGAGCCATGGGTCGAGCATACCCGTCACGTAGGCGGTTCCCGCAGCGGCTGTCACCCCGCCGACCACGAACAGAAGCGCCTTGAGCCAAACAACCATGATTCCGTTCCTTTGACGGCTTTCCAACAGCGTCTAGCGTGTTTTATGAACAGCTACAACAAAAAGCCCCATGCGGCTTGACCGCTCCCAGAGATGCATACACCAATTCCGGCCATGAACCTGATTCGATCCATCTGCGTTTATTGCGGCTCGTCTACGGGCCGTTCCGAAATCTACATGGAGACCGGATACGCGCTCGGCCGCTCCATCGCGGATGCCGGCCTGAGCCTGGTTTATGGCGGCGGCACCAAAGGCATCATGGGCGCAGTCGCCAAAGGCACGATCGAGGGCGGCGGCAAGGTGACCGGCATCATCCCGCGCTTCCTGATGAACAAGGAAGCGACTGAAGCCGCGCTCGGCAAGCTCGACGACCTGATCGTCACCGAGGACATGCACACCCGCAAGCACAAGATGTTCGAGAAATCAGACGCCTTCGTGGCGCTGCCGGGCGGCATCGGAACGCTTGAAGAGATCGTCGAGATCATGACCTGGGCGCAGCTCGGCCGGCACCGCAAGCCGATCGTCTTCGCCAATATCGGCGGGTTCTGGGATCCGATGCTCACCCTCCTCGACCACATGCGCAAAGAGGGCTTCGTGCATACCGGCCACCTCGTGCAGCCGATCGTCGTCGATGATGCGAAAGCGATCGTGCCGGCCGTGCTGTCGGAAGCCGCCGCAACAGGCATTCCCGCCGAGGGCGACCCGAAGCTGATCGACCGGCTTTAGGGTTTGGCTGCCTTCGCCTGCCTGGCGCCGAAGAACATCGACCAGGTGTAGAGCGCAAGCGCGGTCCAGATCAGCGCGAATGCCACGATACGCGCCGTGCCGAACGGCTCCCCGAACACGAAGACGGCAATGATCGCGATCATCGTCGGCGCAATATACTGCATGATGCCGATGGTCGAGATGCGCAGCAGCTTGGCGCCGAACGCATAGAGGATCAGCGGGATTGCCGTCACCGGCCCGGCGAACATCAGCAGGCCGATATTCTGCGTGCTGTCGGTGAAGTGCCCCTGCCCCGTGGCCTCGATCCAGATCACATAGGCCAGGCACGGCACGGACAGGATCAGCACCTCGAGGAAGAAGCCCTGGCTCGGGCCGATCGGCAGCGTCTTGCGCAGATAGCCGTAGGCTGCAAACGACAGCGCGAGGGCCAGCGACACCCACGGCAGCCCGCCGGCATCCACCGTCAGGACGCCGACGGCTGCGATTGCCAGCGCCACTGCCACGAGCTGATAGCGGTTGAGCCGCTCGCCCAGCAGCGCGGCACCCAGCAGCACTGTCACCAGCGGATTGATGTAGTAGCCGAGCGCGGTCTCGACCGTGCGGTCGACCGCGATCGCCCAGACATAGATGCCCCAGTTGACGGTGATGATCGCGGCCGTAAGCGCAGCCATCAGCAGCGTACGTGGCTGGCGTAGGGCCGTCTTGATGTCGGCGGTGCGGCCCAGCGCAAGCAGCACGATGCCGGCGACGGGAACCGACCAGAGGATGCGGTGCGCGACAACCTCGACCGGCGGAATGTGCGCCACCATCTTCATGTAGAGCGGCAGGAAGCCCCACAGCAGATAGGCCGACAGCGCGAACACGAAACCGCGCGTTGCCTCGGACTGCGCCGGCGCGTCCGTCTGCGCGGCGGCCGGCTGTACCCTTTCCTGCATAAATCGAGCCTTCAACGTTTCAGACCGGCGTCCTAACGCGTCCGCGACCGCCAGACCAACGCATTATGCTGATCCAACGATCGATAACGGTTGATGATTGGGAGCTACTCCGCCGCGCGGGCCACGTTCTCGCGGTTCTTCACCAGCTTGTAGACGATTGAGTCCATCAGGGCCTGGAAGGAAGCGTCGATGATGTTTTCGGAGACGCCGACCGTCCACCAGCGCGCGCCGGTGGAATCGTGCGATTCTATCAGCACGCGGGTGATCGCTTCCGTGCCGCCGTTGAGGATACGCACCTTGAAGTCGGTCAGGGTCAGGTCGGAAATCTCGTCCTGGTATTTGCCGAGGTCCTTGCGCAGGGCGATGTCGAGCGCGTTCACGGGGCCGTCGCCCTCCGCCACCGACATCTTCTCCTCGCCGTCGACAGTCACCCTCACGATCGCTTCGGAGACGGTCTTGAGGCTGCCATTGGCGTCGTAGCGCCGCTCGACCATGCAGCGGAAGGAATCGACGTGGAAGAAGACCGGCACGCCGCCCAGCATGCGCCGCGCCAGCAGTTCGAAGCTCGCATCCGCGCCCTCATAGGCGTAACCCTGCGCTTCGCGCTCCTTGACGAGCGCGATCAGCGTATCGAGACGCGGATCGTCCTTGGCGACCGGTATGCCGCGCCGCTTGAGCTCGGCGATGAAGTTGGACTTGCCGCCCTGGTCGGAAACCATCACGCGGCGGGTGTTGCCGACCGTCTCCGGCGCGACATGCTCGTATGTCTGCGGCTCCTTGAGCAGCGCGGAGGCGTGAATGCCGGCTTTGGTGGCGAATGCCGAAGCGCCGACATAGGGCGCCTGCGGATCGGGCGCACGATTCAGGAGTTCGTCGAATCCATGCGACAGGCGCGAAATGCCGGCCAGCGTCTCCGCAGAGATGCCGGTCTCGAACCGCTCCGCAAAGCGCGGCTTCAGCATCAGCGTCGGCAATATGGTCACGAGATTGGCGTTGCCGCAGCGCTCGCCGATGCCGTTGAGCGTGCCCTGCACCTGGCGCACGCCCGCTTCCACCGCGGCAAGCGAATTGGCGACGGCCTGACCGGTGTCGTCATGCGCGTGGATGCCAAGATTGGCGCCGGGAATGCCTGCGTCGATCACCCGGCCGATGATCTCGCGCACCTCCGCAGGCTGCGTGCCGCCATTGGTGTCACACAGCACGACCCAGCGCGCGCCGGCATCATATGCGGTAAGCACGCAGGCCAACGCGTAGTCGGGATTGGCCTTGAAGCCGTCGAAGAAGTGCTCGCAATCGACCAGCGCCTCCTTGCCGGCTGCGCGGGCCGCTTCGACGGAAGCCCCGATGGATTCGAGATTGTCCTCGTTGGAGCAGCCGAGCGCCACGCGGACGTGATAGTCCCAGCTCTTGGCGACATAGCAGATCGCGTCGGCCTTCGACTGGACGAGTGCTGCGATGCCCGGATCGTTCGAGGCCGAGACGCCGGCACGCTTGGTCATTCCGAACGCGACGAAGGACGACCGCCTGGTGCGCTTTTCGCTGAAGAAGGCGGTGTCGGTCGGGTTGGCCCCCGGATAACCTCCTTCGACATAGTCGAAACCGAACGCATCCAGCATGCCTGCGATGACGATCTTGTCCTCGACCGAGAAGTCGATACCGGGCGTCTGCTGACCGTCTCTGAGAGTGGTATCGAAGAGGTAGATGCGTTCGCGTTTCATCATTTCCCCGCGAACTTGTCGGTCGCGTAGATGAGCCGGTCGAGTATGCCGGGCTCGGAATAGGCGTGGCCGGCACCCTCGATCAGGAAGAACTCGGCGTCGGGCCATCCCTTGTGAAGCTGCCACGCATAACGGGCCGGACACGGCATGTCGTAGCGACCATGCACGATGAGGCCCGGAATGCCGCGCAGCTTGTGCGCGTCACGCAGCAACTGGCCTTCCTCCAGCCAGCCGCCATGGACGAAATAGTGGTTCTCGATGCGGGCGAAAGCGAGCGCGAAGTCGTCCTCGCCGAACTTGTCGCTCGTCTCCGGCTGGGGCAGCAGCGTGATCGTTTCGCCCTCCCACAGGCTCCAGGCCTTGGCCGCCTCGATGCGCGCAGCCTTGTCGTCACCGGTTAGCCGTCTGCGATAGGCTGCCATCAGGTCGCCACGCTCGGCTTCGGGGATGGGGGCGACGAACCGCTCCCACTTGTCGGGAAACATTTCCGACACGCCGAACTGATAGTACCAGTCGAGTTCCGCCTTCGTCAGCGTATAGACGCCGCGCACGACGAGCTCGCTGACACGCTCGGGATGCGTCTGCGAATAAGCGAGCGCCAGCGTCGAGCCCCACGAGCCGCCGAACACCAGCCATTTCTCAGCGCCCACCATCTCGCGCAGCCGCTCGATGTCGGCAACGAGATGCCATGTGGTGTTGGCCTCGAGCCCTGCATGGGGTGTCGACTTCCCGCAGCCGCGCTGGTCGAACAAAAGCACATCGTAGAGCGCCGGATCGAACTGGCGGCGGTGAGCCGGCGAGAAGCCGCCGCCCGGCCCGCCATGCAGGAATACGGCCGGCTTCGCCCCGCGCGTGCCGACACGTTCCCAGTAGATGGTGTGGCCGTCGCCGACGTCCATGAAGCCGGTCTCGAACGGTTCGATCTCGGGGTAAAGCGTGCGGAGGTCGCTCACAGCTGCAACCCCCGTGCGGGCCAGGCTTCGGTTTCGTGGTCCGGATGCTGGAAAGAAATGACGGCCTCCTGTCGTGAATAATAGCCGGGGTCTTCATGAACCGGCGCGTCGAAGATCTTTTCCACCCAAGGCAGGCGCGCGGCATGGTTGACCTGTATCTGCGGCGCAAGGTCGGAACGATCATCGAATGCGCCGATGGCGATCTCGAGACCGCCCGGATGGCGATATGTCAAAGGCGTGCCGCAGCGCGGGCAGAAGCCACGGTCAATGTTGACCGAAGACTGGAAGTAGCCGGGCTCCTCGCGCGTCCATTCGACGCCGTCCTGCGGCACAGTCACCAGCGCGGAAAAGAACGAGCCGAACTGCTTCTGGCACATGCGGCAGTGGCAGATGGAAGGCCGGCCGAGCTCGCCGTGGATGCGGAAGCGCACCGCGCCGCACTGGCAGCCGCCTGTTCTTGCTGTGTCGCTCATCGTCTTTCCTCCGGCGGCCAAGTTTCGGTGTCGTGATCGGGGTGCTGGTAACTGTCGAGCTCCGCCAGATAGGGGGCGGACTCCATATCGGCCTCTGTCGCCTCACCCGGCAATGATGGAACAGCATCCACATAAGGCAATTTCGCCTCAACGCCCCACTGGATCACCGGAGCGATCTCTTCTGGCTGGTCGAACGCGCCGATGGCGAGCGCCACGCCGTCCGGCGCCTCGAAGGTCAGCGGCGTGCCGCATTCGGCACAGAAGCCGCGCAAGACGTGGTTGGACGAACGGAACCGCTTCGGCTCGCCGCGCGTCCATTCCAGCTCCACCCCGCGCACGGAGACCAGCGGCGCGTAGAAACTGCCGAAAGCCTTCTGGCACATGCGGCAATGGCAGACCGAGGCGTCGCCCAGCGCACCCTCAACGTGGAAGCGCACCGCGCCGCACTGGCACCCGCCCGAATAGATCGGCTTGTTGTCGAGGCTCATGGCTTCAGTTCCTGCTCGATGCTGTTGGCATATGGATTCCGTTCAGTGTTGCCGGCCCGTCGCGCCGCATCTTCGGTGGCCAGCCCGCTCGCAGCAATTATATGTGCGCAGACATTGTCGATGTCGCACAGCACGTCGTCGTTCCAGAAGCGCAGAACTATCCAGCCGTTCACGCGCAGCGTTTCGGTCCGGGCGGCATCATACCGCGACGCTGCTCCATCAGCATGCTGGCTGCCGTCGACTTCGACGATCAGCCGTCTTTCAGGACATGCGAAATCGACAATGAACCCGGCAACAGGAAACTGCCTGCGAAAGCCCAGCCCCATCAGCCTGTGGGCACGAACGGCATTCCACAGCTTCAGTTCGGCATCGGTCATCACCCGCCGCATTGCCTTGGCGCGAGAACGATTCTTCGGGGGCAAAGGCGTATGAGGCATGGTCAGCCTCCTGCGCGCTGCAGATCATAGAGCACGGACCGCCGCAGGCTCAGTGCCCTACGTTGCCCCCCTCTGTCCTGCCGGACATCTCCCCCACGAGGGGGGAGATCGGCAGCTTCGCCATCGTCGCTTGTTCTGCCACGCCACCGATTGGCGAAAGCAGGCCGGTCGGCTGATCTCCCCCCCTGTGGGGGAGATGTCCGGCAGGACAGAGGGGGGCGCTGTCCCGCCAGCCCTTCCGCCCCCAGCGCGGCCAATCTCATCGCTTCACCTCCCACGTCGTGACGCGTTCGCCGGTGGCGGGGTCCTTGCCGTCTTTCAACTGGATGCCCTGTTCCAACAGTTCATCGCGGATCCGGTCAGCCTCGGACCAGTTCTTTTCGCGGATGAAGGCAAGGCGGCGCGAGACGAACTCTGCAACGTCCACCTCCGTCTCCACTTCCGAGAGATCGAGACCGATCAACGCCGCAATGGCAGCAAGCTCAGACGCCGGAAGGTCGGACGCGTTCATGATCCGCAGGAGTCGCGCCATGTCGAGGTCGTCAGAAAGCGCGTCCAGCGCATCGCCGGCAAGAGTGCCCGGCCGCTCTCCCGCCACCCGGCGTCGCCATTTTGCGATCAGCGCTTCCGCTTCCTCCAGCTTGCGGAGCGAGAAGTCGATCGGTTCGCGGTAGTGCGTCATCAGCATGGCCAGCCGCAGCACCTCGCCGGGCCATTTGCGGCCGCCGAAGACATCGGTGTGCAGAAGGTCGTGAATGGTGACGAAATTGCCTTCCGACTTCGACATCTTGCGGCCTTCGACCTGCAGGAAACCGTTGTGCATCCAGATGTTGGCCATCCGCTCGGTGCCGAAGGCACAGCAGGACTGTGCGATCTCGTTTTCGTGGTGGGGAAACACGAGATCGATGCCGCCGCCATGGATGTCGAAGACGTTCTTCATCGGGTCGTCGCAGGAAAGCCCGCCACCGAACGGCTCCAACAGCTTCGCCATCGACATGGCCGAGCACTCAATATGCCAACCGGGGCGGCCGAGACCATCGATGCCGGCCGGAGACGGCCAGCCAGGCTCGCCCGGCTTCGACGGCTTCCAGAGGACGAAATCCATCTCGTCGCGTTTGTAGGAGGCAACGTCCACGCGCGCGCCGGCCAGCATCTCGTCGAAGGGCCGCCGCGACAGCGCGCCGTAGCGCAGGCCCTCGCCGGCATTCATGGCCGACGGCGAGAACAGCACGTGGCCTTCCGCGACATAGGCCACGCCCTGCGTCACGAGCCTGTCGATCATCGCCCGCATGCCGTCGATATGCTCGGTGGCGCGCGGCTGGCTGTCGGGCTCGAGACAGCCGAGCGCTTTCACGTCGGCCTGGAACTGCGCGTTGGTCGCCTCGGTGACCTTGCGGATCGCGTCGTTGAGAGCGAGATCGGGATGATCGCGCGCGGCGCGGGCGTTAATCTTGTCGTCGACGTCGGTGATGTTACGGACATAGGTGACGTGGTCGGCACCGTAGACATGGCGCAGCAGTCGGTAGAGCACGTCGAAGACGATCACCGGGCGCGCATTGCCGATATGGGCGTAGTCGTACACCGTCGGCCCGCACACATACATGCGCACGTTCTGCGGATCGATCGGAGCGAAATGCTCCTTCTCGCGCGTCAGCGTGTTGTAAAGCCGAAGCTGCCCGACGGATTCAGACATAAATTCTCCCTGGCCGGCTGGCCGGGGCGTTTTCTCGTATCTGTCGGAAGGACGAAAACGGCCGGACCAGCGAAGGCGCTAGCCGATAATGCAGATGCCGATAATGGCGAAAGGCGTTTTCATCGCTCGCTTTATCGCGCCCCGCCCCGCCGCCGTCAAGAGAGCGTGGACGCGGACGCGCCCCGTCCGGGCGTGGCGCGGATGCAACACGCGGCGGACAATAGGATTTTATTAAACATGTCTTCAAAGACAGCGCCCAAACTCATCGAAATGCCCTCGCCGGGACACCGTTTCGACCAATTCGGTACCCATCTCAGGGGCATGTCCAACAGCGCCAGCGGGGCGCAAAAGGGGAAGACGATGCAACCGACCGCCACACACCCAGCCCTGGAAGCCGAACAGGAGCGCGCACGACGCGCACAATATGCGACGCTGACCGCTCACTATGGCGAGATCGGCTCTGCGGCACTGCTGGCTGCACTGGTGTGTGCCCAGCAGAAGCGCGATACAGAGCAGGGCTCAAAGGCCGCGTAACAGGCTGATGCCGATCGCGGCCATGACGAGCCCGATCAGGATGTCGAGCACGCGCCACGCAGCCGGTTTTGCGAATACTGGCTGCAGCAGCCTGGCCCCGTAGCCCAGGCCGAAGAACCAGACGAATGACGCAATGCAGGCGCCTGCGCCATAGGCGAACCGTGCGCGCCCCTCGAACTGGGCCGAAAGCGAGCCCAGAAGCAGTACCGTATCCAGATAGACATGCGGGTTGAGGAAGGTGAAGGCGAGGCACGCGGCTATCGCTGCGCGCAGGCTGCCCTCGCCGCTCCTTGCCGCCTGCATCGCCTGGGGGTTCCACGCTCGCCGGAAGGCGATCGCCGCATAGGCGAAGAGGAACGCTGCGCCGCCGATCGTCACCACCAGTATGAGACGCGGCGATGCCGCAACGAGCGTTCCGAGGCCGGCAACGCCCGCGGCGATGAGCACGGCGTCGGAGAGCGCGCATATCAGGCACAGCACAAAGACATGCTGGCGCAGCAGGCCCTGGCGCAGGATGAACGCGTTCTGCGCGCCGATCGCAATGATCAGCGACAGACCGAGCAGAAAACCGGAAAAGAACGCGGGAGCAAGCGAAGGCGACATTTCAGTCGTGTGAAACAGTGCGATCGATTTCGCAATGAGCCAGCATGAACGCGCCGGTGCTACAAAGGTGCGTCCTTCGAGGCTCGCTGCGCTCGCACCTCAGGATGAGGAAGGTGGGTTGACCGCGCCCACACTTTTTTGGGCGGAGCCACGACAACCAAACGCGCTTCGGTGCCATGAAGATGCTGGCGCAATGCACAACGCCCCTCATCCTGAGGTGCGAGCGCAACGAGCCTCGAAGGACGCACGAACGACAGCTTTCAAAACAGCTTTAGCTGATCATCGTCGGCGGATTTCGGTTTCGGCTTCTGCGACGGTTCTTCGGCCACCTCGGCACGCTCCTGAATGTCGGGACCCGTGTTGGCGACCTTGTTGACCTTGTCGGAAACCGGAATGGCGTCGAAGAAGCCAGGCTCGACCGGCTGCGTGATATCAGCGACGTCGCGCGGTTCGTTGTTGATGCAATCGAGCCAGCGCGTGAAATCATGCGGTTTGACCACGACCGGCATGCGATCGTGGATGTGCGATATCTGTTCGTTGGCCGCGCAGGTCAGGATCGCGACCGTGTCGATTTCCGATCCGCCGGGCTCGGCATAGGTTTCCATCAACCCGCCGAACGCGACGACACCGCCATTTGCCGGCCTCACCCAATAGGGCTGCGGCACCTTGCGACCCGCACGCATCCATTCGTAGAAACCGGACGCCGGGATCAGCACCCGGCGATGCCGCATAGCGGCGCGGAAGGCCGGCTTGGTGGCCGCCGTTTCCGAGCGCGCGTTGATGAGCAGCGGGAATTTGCCGACATCCTTGACCCAGCCGGGAATGAACCCCCAGCGTACGAGCATGCTGGTGCGATCCGGCTGGTTAGAGCCCGGCGCGCGCGGCGGGCCGCCCATGACGACGAGGACAGGCTGGGTCGGCGCTATGTTGTAGCGCGGCGGAAATGCCTCGACAGGCGCGCCGAGCGCCTCCTCGATCTCCGTGAACTCCTGAACCAGTGCAAAGCGACCGCACATCGGCCGGCCATCCTCATTTGCTATCGACGCGTGAAGCCGCGCGAATTCACATAGAGATCATAGTCGCCCTCGGCCTCCCACACGCGACGCTCCGCAGATCGCAGGGACGAACGCTTGATCTCTATGTCTCCCGAAATCCGCTGGCGATCCTCCGGCTTTTCGGCTTTCTGCCTCGCATCCAGAAGGGAATCGAGCTCGCGCTGGATTCTGTCGCGGGACGCTCTGGCATCGTACAGCGCCTTGGATACGGAATATGCGGCCTCGAAATCGGTCTTCAGTTCCAACGGGCAGGAGTTTGCGTAAGAGCGCCCTTCCCGTCCCATGGTCAGGCCGTTTTCCGGCGTGCAGAACACCCGGATGCCCTGCTCCCAGCCGATGCTCCACTGTTGCTGGTCGACGGGCAGCTTGTGCTCCGCGCAGGCACGCCGATGCTCTTCGATGTAACTGGCGGGATGACCGGCCGCGCCGTTCTCCTGTCCGAGTTGCTGCCAGTTGGCGGTCCGGCACTGGTCCTCGTTCAGCGTCGCGCACGATGCGAGGCCAGCGAATGCAACCGCTACGGTTGAAACGCGCCACGCCAAGGAAAGATGGTTTGACAAGATTGAAAGCCCCCTGCTTACCTGCTCGCCGCGCAATCTGAACGCGCGGGAAACCGCGTGCAACCCGAACCGGAAGCGGTTCTGGAAATGGATGCGGTTTTCCCCGACCAACAGACGGATACCGGACCGGACATGAAACATAGACCGCTGAGCGCCGTTTCAGCCGCGATCTTTCATGACGGCCGGTTTTTGCTCGTGCGGCGCGGCAGAGCACCTGCCAAGGGGCTCTACGCCTTTCCCGGAGGCAGGGTCGAGCAAGGAGAGAGCCTTGCGGATGCGGTTCGACGCGAGGTGATGGAAGAAACCGGCGCGACGCTTGCCGGCGTCGACCATCTGGTCGACCTCGACATTGTCGCCGAAGACGACACCGATCGTGTCGAGTTCGTGCTCAGCGTCCATATCGCGGGCTTTGCCGGCGGCGACATCGCGCCCGGAGACGACGCCGATGCGGTTGCCTGGCTCACAGTCGACGAGATGGCGCGTCTGCCGCTCGCCGGCTCCGTGCTGGAGATCGCGCGGCAGATTGCGGAAGAACAAGCGTCTTGCGGCAGCTAGCATATTCAGCGAGACATTCAGCCATGAACGTACTCGCCACACGCCTGATACCGCTGTTTCTCGGCGCCCTGCTTTTCACCGGCGTGCCCGCTGCGCGCGCGGCCGAATCGCCTTTCGAGGGTCAGTTGATCCGCCTCGCCGAGATTCTGGGTTCGCTGCATTACCTGCGCAACCTGTGTGGGGAGAGCGGCTATGAGTGGCGCGACCGGATGCAGGCGCTGCTCGAAGCTGAAGACCCGGACGACACCCGCCGGGCGCGCTTCGTCGCCAGCTTCAACCACGGCTATCGCACTTTCGAAGGCACCTACGCGACCTGCACGGACTCTGCGATCGAGGCAATCGACCGCTACATGAAGGAGGGCGAGGCGCTGACGCGCGATACTGCAACACGGTTCGGAAATTAACCGTATCTGGACGGGATTTAGGAATAAGTTAACTTTTAAGTAATTGGGGCGGCGCGCGCCGCATTTCCTGTGCTAGAAGCCTTAATGGGACATTAAAGGGACTGCGTCGGTCAGATTCGGCGACAGCTACGGGTGGATTGAATGGATCGAGGGCTCAGCGACATCGACGTGCTGATTCGCGAGGAAAAGCGCCTCACTGCGGTCGAGAGCTACGAAGACGCATGGGCGGAAGGCCGTGCAGCCGGGATCGAGCCGGAAATCATGGCCGATGCCGCAATTGCCACGGCACTGGGCGAACTGATGCGCACGGCCGGAGAAACGGGCGCGCTCGCGTTGCTGGAGCGGATGCGCGAACGCCTCGTAGCGGGCGAGTTTGAGCCCGAACTGCGCATCCACTGACGCCCGCATTCATCTGAAGTGTTGCAGCGCCGCATCCCGCGGTGCGGTGATTTGCACTATAGTCGGGTCAAGTAGGCACTCTTGCAGGGAGCGACGGCGACCCATGGCGACCAGCCGTGACCCACTTTTTGGCTATCAGGCAGCGCGTTTCGGCGCGGCGGCCGGCTTTGTGATGCTGGCGATGGCCCTTGCCGCGCCTCAAGCGTTCGCGCTGAGCGAGATTCAGCGTGAGGACGTGCCGGTTTCGGAGGAAGAGGAAAATGGTTCCGGCGAAATCCAGCGCGAGGAGCTTCCGCCGCCCGCTCCCGTAGAGGAGAGCGAACCGGTGCCGAGCGAGGAAAGCCAGCCTGCCCCGCCGCCGGCCGATATGTCGGTGCCCCTGCCCGACCCAATCGTCATTCCCCGTGACCCACAGCCCACCGACGTCGAAAGCGGAGCCGGGCAGGACGAACCGGTTCCTGAAATTCTCTACGATGTGGAACTGCTGCCCGAACCGGTGCAGCGCATGCGTGCGCTGATCATGGAGGCGTGCGCTTCCGGCGACATCGAACGGCTGCGCCCACTGCTGAGCGGTGGCGAGAACGGAACGCAGCTCTCTTTCGGGCAGGTTTCCGGCGATCCCATCGAGCACCTGCGCGGGCTTTCCGGCGACGACAAGGGGCACGAAATCCTTGCCATCCTCTACGAGGTGCTGGCGGCGGGCTACGTGCGGCTGGACGAAGGAGAGCCGGGCGAGATGTATGTCTGGCCGTATTTCTTCGCAGTGCCGCTGGAAAACCTCACCGACCCGCAGCGGGTGGAGCTCTTCAAGCTGGTGACGGCGGGCGACTACGAGGACATGAAGAATTTCGGGGCCTATATATTCTACCGCATCGGCATCTCGCCGGAAGGCCGCTGGATCTTCTTCGTGGCAGGAGACTGACCCGCAGCACACTTGCCCGCGCCTCCCGAGGCGCTTAGGTAAGACGGCGTCATCACCGCAAATCAGGCCGTCTTATGCCGACAGCACTCCTCTCCAGCCGTTCCGTGATTCTCGTCAACGGGCCGGACGCGGAACATTTCCTCCAGAACATCCTGACGACCGACCTCGACCGGCTCGGTGAGGGCGAGCTCAAACCCGGCGCGCTTCTGTCGCCTCAGGGCAAGATTCTGTTCGACTTCCTGATCTCGCGCGACGGCGAAACCGGTTTTCGCCTGGATTGTCGCTCCGACCTTGCCGACGACTTCGTGAAACGACTGACGCTCTACAAGCTGCGGGCAAAGGCGGAAATCAGCAAACAGGATCAAGCGGATATCGCAGTTTACTGGGGCGATGAATCGGGCGGCTCACAAACCGATTCATCGGCAGCCGTCGCCGATTGGCTGGTCGACCAACGTTTCCCCACATCCGCAAAGGTGCTGCGGCGCTACGGGACTCCGGCCAGCGCCGATGCGAGCGAGCAGGAATGGACGGGCATGCGCATCGCCAACGGCGTTGCCGAAAGCGGAGAGGATTTTGCCGCCGGTGACGCCTTTCCGCATGATGTGCTGCTGGATCTGTCCGGCGGCGTCGGTTTCGGCAAGGGATGCTATATCGGCCAGGAAGTCGTCTCGCGCATGCAGCATCGCGGCACCGCGCGACGCCGGGTGATGCTGGTCGAGGCGGCGGACGAGCTTCCCGACAGTGGAACGGAGCTTCGCGTCAACGATCGCCCGATCGGCACACTTGGCAGTTCCAAGGGAACCGCTGGTCTCGCCATCGTGCGCATCGACCGGGTAAAGGATGCGCTCGACGCCGGCCAGCCGGTCATGGCCGGCGACGTCGCCGTAACACTCTCGATTCCGGCATGGGCAAGCTACACGCTGCCACAGGACAAGACAGACGCGGAGCAGTCGTAATGGCCGACAAGCCGTCGGCCCCGCCGCGCGCCTGGCAGCGCATGCTTTCCGGGCGTCGGCTTGACCTGCTCGACCCCTCGCCGCTGGACGTGGAAATCGTCGACATTGCACATGGGCTGGCGCGCGTGGCGCGCTGGAACGGCCAGACCCGTGGCGACCATGCTTTCTCGGTGGCTCAGCATTCGCTGCTGGTAGAAGAAATCTTCGCCCGCGCCGCGCCTGCCTGCTCTGCCGAAGAAAGGCTTGCCGCGCTGCTGCATGACAGCCCCGAATACGTGATCGGCGACATGATCTCGCCCTTCAAGTCGGTCGTTGGCGGCGGATACAAGGAGGTGGAGGCCCGGCTGCAGCGCGCGATTCATCTGCGTTTCTCGCTTCCACCGCTGCTGACCGAGCGATTGAAGAAGGCGATCAAGCGCGCCGATCACGTGGCGGCTTGGTTCGAGGCGACGCAGCTTGCAGGCTTCTCGGAACAGGAAGCTGCAAAGTTTTTTGGGCGGCCGCGCGGGCTCAGCAGCGACGGACTGGCGCTCGAGCCGGTGCCGGCAAAGGTCGCGCAGAAAGCGTTTGTCAGGCGCTTCAGCGAGATCGAGAAGCTGCGCGGTCGATAAGGCCAGCCTCCCCGTCGGGGTCGATCAACCCGGCGTTTCGCTGAAATTTTCTGGGCTTCGGGCGCAACCGCACCAAGTCTGTGCTAATTAGCCCAAGCGAAACCAGATGAAAGGACGAGGCTGAACTCATGGAAGAACTTCAGACCAGAACCGCGGATATGATGGATGCCGGCCAGGTTGCACTGCTCCGGCTCAGCGAGCTGGGAGTGACCTATTCCTTCTCAATCCTCGGTGCGATCCTCCTCATCATCGGCGGCTATATCGTTGCCAATGTCGCGCAGCGATCGGTCTATGGGGCTCTGGGCCGCTTCCGCGGGTTCGACGAGACATTGAGGAAGTTCTTCTCGCAGATCGTACGCTACGCGATCCTTATCCTGGTCGGCATCACCGTGCTGGCCCAGTTCGGCGTTCAGACGGCCAGCATCATCGCAGCCCTTGGCGCGATCGGCCTGGCCATCGGCCTGGCGCTGCAGGGAACCCTCCAGAACATCGCCGCGGGCATCATGCTGCTCGCGCTGCGCCCGTTCCGCGTGGGCGAGTACATCGATGCAGGCAGTGTTTCCGGCACGATCCAGGAAATCGGGCTTTTCGCCACGGAGTTGAAAACGCTCGACGGGCTCTTCGTCCTGTCTCCCAACAGCGAACTCTGGAACACGCCCGTCACCAACTACTCCCGCAACCCGCTGCGCAGGAACGACCTGACCATCGGCATCGGCTATGACGACGACATCGACCTGGCATTTGACATCATGACCGGGGTGATCGGTGGCGACGAGCGCGTGCTTTCCGATCCCGCACCCGACGTATTCGTTTCACAACTTGGCGACAGCGCGGTCGATGTGACGATCCGCTACTGGACCAGCACGCCTAACTGGTGGCCGGCCAAGCTCGAATTCACCAAGCGGATCAAGCACCTCTTCGACGAAAAGGGCATCTCGATCCCGTTCCCGCAGCGCAGTGTCCATTATGTCGGGCAGCCGCAAGGCGATGCGCTGCCGGCCGACTGAGCCGCCGAAACCCAAGGGCGGAGCCTGCGCCATATTTCCGCTGCCGAAATTCCGCTATGGTCGCGAGATGAAGTCGCGGATACATATGGCGATGGTCGCCGCCCTGCTGCTTGGCGGTGCACCCGCTGGCGCGGCCAGCCTTTGCCCCGGGCGGGTGCTCATATCCTATGGCGACACGCTGAGTTCCATCGCCAATGCCTGCGGTATCAGCGTCGCTGCGCTGCGAAGCGCCAATCCTGGCCTGAGCGCGGCGAACCTGCGCGCGGGAATGTCGATCACCGTGCCACGGCCGGCGCTCCCTTCCCCCATGGCCGAAACGAACCGGCCGCTGGTGCGTATCGCCCCACCGCTGGTTCCGCCGGCCATCGGCGGCGGTGGCTCGTCAACGGTGATCCTTCCACCAGAGCCGCTGCCCGTGCCGCAGCAGCATATCCTGCGCGGTTTCGGCGACAAACCGGGCCAGCTCCCGCTGCCGCCCGGCCATTCCAGCCCGTTCAACTGAGCAGCGACGCGCGAACTGTTCAAGCTTCAACAGAATTGAAGTGTTCATCGCTTCTATTCATTTCCACAAAAGCCGGTTGTGGCCTAGCTTGCGTTCTCTTTCGTTCGGGAATCCCAGCATGTCCAAGACCGCTTCCGCTCAATCCGGTGCGCCGAGCCTGCCCTGGCTTATCATCATCTGCGGGTGCCTGATCGCCGCGATAACCTTCGGGCCGCGTTCGGCCATGGGCTTCTTCCAGTTGCCGATGCTGGCGGAAAAGGGCTGGGACCGCACCACATTCGGGCTGGCGATGGCGATCCAGAACATTGCATGGGGGCTTGGAACGCCGATCTTCGGCGCGCTGGCCGACAAGTTCGGCACCTGGCGCGTGCTGGCGCTTTCGGGCGTGATGTACGCTGCCGGGCTGGTGATGATGGCCAATTCGGATTCGGTTGCGATGCTGCATCTGGGCGGCGGCGTGCTTGTGGGCCTGGGCGTTGCCTCGGGCTCTTTCGGGATCGTGCTTGCCGCCTTCGCCCGCAATGTCGCTCCGGAGCAGCGCAGTTTCGCCTTCGGGCTCGGAACGGCCGCCGGGTCCGCCGGCATGTTCCTGTTCGCGCCGCTCAGCCAGGGGCTGATCTCCGCCTATGGATGGTACGATACGCTGGTCGTCATGAGCGTAATGATGCTCATCATCCCGGTGCTTGCAATTCCCCTGCGCGGCAACTCGTCAAGCGGCTCAGCGCAACAGGCGACCTACCGTCAGACGGCGGGCGAGGCGCTGCGGGAAGCGCTCGGCCATCGCAGCTATCTGCTTCTGGTCTCAGGGTTCTTCGTCTGCGGCTTCCAGGTCGCGTTCATTACAGCGCACTTTCCAGCCTATATCTCCGATATCGGCATCGACGCGCGCTATGCTGTGATCGCGCTGGCGCTGATCGGCTTTTTCAACATCATCGGCTCACTATCGGCCGGCTATATCGGCCAGCGCTATTCCAAGCCGATGTTCCTGGTCTGGATCTATATCGGCCGCTCAGTGCTCGTGACAGCATTCCTGCTGCTGCCGCAGACGCCGGCGACCGTGGTCACGTTCTCGATCCTCATGGGGTTGCTGTGGCTTTCGACCGTGCCACCGACCAACTCGCTCGTGGCGATCATGTTCGGTACCGCGCATCTGGGCATGCTGGGCGGGGTGGTGTTCTTCTCACACCAGATCGGCTCCTTTCTGGGCGTGTGGCTGGGCGGCTATCTCTACGACGCTTTCGGCACTTACGACCCGGTCTGGTGGCTTGGTGTGCTGCTCGGCCTGTTCGCTGCGGTCGTCCATTGGCCCATCAAGGAACGGCCAGTCGACCGTCCCACCCTGCAGCCGGCCGAATAAGCCCGGTCGAGCCTAGCGCGGAGCCAGGTTCGCGAGCGGAAAGATCGAGCAGGTCTCTGTACCAAAAGCGAGCAGCCGGCCGTTGGCGTCGGTGAGTCGCGCTTCGGAGACGGCCAGCGTGCGGCCCTTGTGCACGACCTTGCCCTCGCAGGTGACCTCGCCAGTGTCCGGCGTGATCGGCCTTGTGTAGTTGATCTTCATTTCCGCTGTCGAATAGGCCTCGCCGGCCTTGAGCAGGGTGTGGACGCAGCAGCCGAGAGCGGAATCCATTACCGTCGCTGCCCAGCCGCCATGAACGCCGCCAAGCGGATTGAGGTGCTGCATTCCGGGCACGCCCTTGAACACCGCCCTGCCCTCGCCAACTTCGACCAGCGCGAAGTTCATGCGCTCGGCGATGGGCGGCGCCGGATACTCACCGGCAACCACGCGGCTCAACGCTTCGATACCGCTAAGCGTGGCCATGTCGGCGTGCGGGATCGTGCCGAGGCCGAGGCGAGCCACATGACCGGGGAACAGTTCGATTGCGTTCATGCAGCGTTTTCTCCATTGCCGGCCGATGCAAGTTGTTTGCGAAGTGCGGCCAGGAAGCCAAGGCGCGCCTCCGGCTCTTCCAGCCCACGCGGCTCATAGACATTGCGGGCAAAGAAGAAGCCGGTGAGCCGAAAGGCATCCTCCATTGCTGCCAGATCGGCCCGCAGGCCCGATCCGCGGCGCAGGAAGGCAGGCAGTGCCAAGAGGCGGTCGGCCCACGGCGCGCCGGCGGCGCGGCTGACCGCACGGCCGGTCTTGGGCGAGACATAGACCAGGTCGTCGCTGCCGCCGGTGGCGGCGCAGCGGGCAAGATCGAGGCCGAAGCCGAGTTCGTCCAGGATGAGGAGTTCGAAACGCACCACCAGTTCGGCGGCGGATGCCGGATCCTCGAGATGCTCGATCAGCAGATTCAGCGTCTCGTAGAGATTGGCATGAGGATCGCGCTCCGGCAGAAGCCGCAGATGGCCGGCAATCGTCTGGAGGCCATAGACGGCACAGGCGCTGTCGAACAGGCGTGCAGCGTGCAGTTCGAGCGGCTCCACCTGGTAAAGGCCGAGGTGCTCGTCCAGCCGGGCACGCCAGATGACGTCGATGCGGTTTCCGGGCTGAAGCAGCGGTTGCATGCGCCGCGACCGGCCGCCGCGCACCATGCCGAGATGCCGGCCGTGGGCGCGGGTCATCACTTCCAGGATGACACTCGTTTCACCGTGCCGCCTGGTTCCCAGAACGATTCCTTCGTCGCGCCATTCCATCGCAGGAGCCTTCCACCAACACGGTGCGAAATTCAAGGCGGACGAGCCAGCCTCTTGCCATTGCCATATATCTGACTAAAGTCAAATAATGGATCGTTCAGCTATCTCCTGCGTTCGCAGTTTCAACCGGCTCTTCACGCTGCGCGTCGGCGCGCTCAACGACAGCTATCTCGGGCTCGGGCGGCCGCTCGGGCTTGCCCGGCTGTTGTTCGAGGTAGGACCGGACGGTGCAGACCTGCAGGACTTGCGCGAAAGACTTGGGCTCGATTCCGGTTATATCAGCCGGCTGCTGAAGACGCTGACCGACGACGGGCTCGCCGTCGTCGAAGCCGACCCCGTCGACCGGCGGCGCAGGCGCGTGGAACTTACCAAAGTCGGCAGGGCCGAATGGAATGCCTATGACGCGCTTTCCGACGACTTCGCCCGATCGATGCTGCAACCACTCGGCGAAAGGCAGCGCGAACGACTGACCGTAGCCATGGCCGAGATCGAGCTGCTGCTGAACGCGGCATCGATCACCATCGCGCTGGAGCCAGAAGACAGCGAGGATGCGAAGCGATGCGTCGACGCCTATTTCCAGGAACTCGACCGGCGGTTCAAAAACGGGTTCGATCCGGGCAATGGCGGCTATGCGGGTGACACAAAGGATCGGGAAAGCCGAAGCTGGTTTCTCATCGCGCGCCGCGACGGGCAGCCTGTGGGATGCGGTGGGCTGAAGGCGCTGGATGCCACGACGGGCGAGATAAAGCGCATGTGGATCGCGCCAGATGCGCGCGGACTCGGCCTGTCCCGGCGGCTGCTGAACGAACTGGAGGGGTTGGCGCGCGAGGCCGGGATGACGCGCGTGCGGCTCGACACCAACGGGACGCTGAAGGAAGCGCAGGCGCTCTACCGCAAGGCCGGCTACCGCGAAATCGGCCGCTACAACGACAATCCCTATGCCGAACTGTGGTTCGAGAAGGACCTCGTCACCGAAGGACGGGAGACGTCCGCTGCCTGATCAGTGCGGGAACTCCAGCCCCATTTCACGATAGCGCTCCGGGTCATTGCCCCAGTTTTCGCGAACCTTGACGAACAGGAACAGATGCACGGGCTGCTCGAGGATTTCGCCGATCTCCTTGCGGGACGCCTGGCCGATGGCGCGGATCGTCTCGCCCTTGTGGCCGAGAACGATCTTCTTCTGGCTGTCGCGCTCGACGTAGATGACCTGCTCGATGCGAACCGACCCGTCCTTCTTCTCCTCCCACTTCTCGGTCTCGACGTGGGAGGAATATGGCAGCTCCTGATGCAGCCGCAGGTACAGTTTCTCGCGGGTGATCTCTGCTGCGAGCTGGCGCATCGGCAGGTCCGAAATCTGGTCTTCCGGGTAATACCAGGGCCCCTCGGGCAGGCGCTTGGCGAGATAATCGAGAAGGTCGCGGCAACCCGAACCCGTCAGCGCCGAAATCATGAAGGTCCGCTCGAAATCGGCGCGTTCATTTGCCTCTGCGGTGAGTTTGAGCAACTTCTCGGGCTTGACCCGGTCGACCTTGTTGAGGATGAGGATTTTCGGCTGGCGCACATTGGCGAGGTTTTCAAGCATCGCCTCGGCGTCACCCCTGATGCCGCGCTCCGCATCGATTAGCACCACCACGACGTCGGCATCCTTGGCGCCTCCCCAGGCGGTGGTGACCATGGCCTGGTCGAGCCGGCGGCGGGGCTTGAAGATGCCCGGCGTATCGACGAACACGATCTGCGCGTTGTCGTGTGTCGCGATGCCCCGCACGACGGCGCGCGTGGTCTGCACTTTGTGCGTGACGATCGATACCTTGGCGCCGACGAGCTGGTTGACGAGCGTTGACTTGCCTGCGTTCGGCGCGCCGATCAGCGCAACGAAGCCGGAGCGGGTCTCCGCCGGTGCTGCCAGATTTTCGTCGCTCATCAATCCGTCTCCTGGGCCCACACGCCCTCGCGCAGCAGCATCGCGGCAGCCGCCGCCTGCTCGGCTTCGCGCTTCGACCTGCCCGACCCCGTGGCAGGCGCAACGCCGGCTATCTTTACCGACACGTCGAAGACCGGATCATGATCCGGTCCCTCGCGCCTGTCGATCACATAAAGCGGCGACGCCTTGGCCACCTGATGCGCCCATTCCTGCAACTCCGTCTTGGCATCGCGCCGCGCCGCCGTCGGCGCTTTCGAACGCTTCTCCCAATGCCGACGAATGAACGCGCGCGCTGCCTCCAACCCCCCATCGAGATAGATCGCCGCGATCAGCGCCTCCATGACGTCAGCGCGCAGGTTGACCTGCTTTCGGCCAGCCAAGCCGCGGAGTTCGCTGCCGATCTGTATAAGCCCTGAAAGGCCTACCTCGTCAGCGATCTCCGCAAGCGTTTCCGCGTTGACCAGCGCGTTGAGACGCAGCGAAAGTTCGCCTTCCGGCGCACCCGGATTTGCCTCGAAAACCATCTGTGCGACCACTAGGCCAAGCACCCGGTCGCCAAGGAATTCCAGCCGCTGGTAGTCGCTGCCTTCGGTACCCTTCGCGCTGGCGTGGGTCAGTGCGCGACGCAGAAGCGCGACATCGGCGAAGGAAAAGCCGCTGAAAGCCTCGATAGCGCTTACCAGTTCGGCGTCGCTTGCCTCAATACGCTTCTGGTTTCTTGCGGCCATCAAACCATGACCGCTTTACCGGACCATCGAGAAGAAGCGCGACGGTCTCAGATCGGTCGGCCACTTCCACAGTTCCAGCGGGCTAGAGCCGCCGGCGATGGAGAAGAAGATGATGTTGGCACGGCCGACGAGATGATCTTCCGGAACGAAGCCGACATTGAAGCGGCTGTCGGTGGAATTGTCGCGATTGTCGCCCATCATGAAATAGTGGCCGGCAGGAACAACGAATTCGCGGGTATTGTCGCCGATGCCCTCTGGCGTCAGATCGAGGGTGTCGTAGGAGACGCCATTCGGCAACGTCTCGCGCCATACTTCGACCGGGCGATTGACCTCGGTGATGTCCGGGTTGTTGATTTCGCCGACCTTCTCGCGTGGAACAGCGTCGCCATTGATGAAGAGCTGGCCGTCACGCATCTGCACGGTATCGCCGGGTAGGCCGATCACCCGCTTGATGTAGTCGAGCGACGGGTTGGGCGGGAACTTGAAGACAACCACGTCGCCGCGCTCCGGGTCCGAGCCGAAGATCCGGCCGGAGAACAGGTCGGGCGAAAATGGCAGCGAATGCTTGGAATAGCCGTAGGCCCACTTGGTCACGAACAGGTAGTCGCCTTCCAACAGCGTGGGGCGCATCGAGCCGGACGGGATCGAGAAAGGCTGGAACAGGAATGTGCGGATGACGAGCGCAAGCAGCAGCGCCTGCACGATGACGCTGACGGTCTCGCCAAACCCGCCCGATTTCTTCTGCGATTTATCGGCCACGCTCATTTTGTCCTCTGTTCGGTCGCGCCCCTCTTAGCCGCTCGCGCGGCGGCGGGCAACGCATAGCTGGCACTCAGCCCAACGGCCGCGCCTCGATGATGACGAAGGCCTGCGCCAAGGGGAAATCGTCGGTGATGGTAACGTGTACGAACGCCTCGTGACCGGCCGGGAGCATCTCGCCCAGACGCCGAGCGGCGCCGCCGGTCAGCGCCATGGTCGGCTTGCCGCCCGGCAGGTTCACGACACCCATGTCGCGCCAGAAGACGCCGCGCGCAAAGCCGGTGCCCAGCGCCTTGGAGCAGGCTTCCTTGGCGGCGAACCGCTTGGCATAGGAGGCAGCACGCTCCTTGCGGCGCTCCGACTTCTCGCGCTCGACGTCGGTAAAGACGCGGGCGATGAAGCGCTCAGGATGACGCTCCAGCGTCTTTTCGATCCGCCTTATGTCGATCAGGTCGCTGCCGATGCCGATGATCATGAGAGGTCCTGTCAGCCGTTGACGCGACGTGCTTCGCTGACGCTCGAATTGTCCTTGAGCTGGGAGAGCAGCCGGTTGAGGTGCTTGAGGTCCCAGACTTCCAGGTCGAAGACCATTTCGGTGAAGTCGGGCGCCGTCTGCACCATCGAGAGCGTATGAATGTTGGCGTCGTTGTTTGCGATCGTCTGGGCAATCGAAGCAAGCGATCCGGGCTCGTTTATGGCGGTTACCGAAACGCGCGCCGGGAAACGCTCCTTCATGTCCTCGTCGATGTCCCAGCGCACGTCGATCCAGCGCTCGGGCTGGTCGTCAAACGCGGTCAGCGATGGCGACTGGATCGGGTAGATGGTGATACCCGATCCCGGCTGCATGATGCCGACGATGCGATCTCCGGGCACTGCCCCTTCCGGCGCGAATGAAACCGGCAGGTCGCCGCGCACGCCACGGATCGGCACGGCCCCGCCGGCACCAGACACTTCCGCCTTGCGGCTCTTGCGCGCAGATGCGCGACCCGGGATCTGGAACAGCATGCCGGCTGCGTTGCGCAGGTTGAACCAGCCCTCCTCGCGCTCCTTCGCCGATTGGGTGACGCGCTCTTCCTTGTGCTCGGGGAAGACCGCCTTCATGACATCCGGCGAAGAGAGTTCGCCGCGCCCGACGGCCGCCAGCACGTCCTCGACCTCCTTGCGGGCAAGCCTGTGCAACACAGGCTTGAGCTGGTCCTTGGAAAAGGTCTTGCCGGCACGCTCGAAGGCGCGCTCGAGGATGCGCGCGCCGAGGCCCGAATACTGCTTGCGGATCGCGTTCTTGGTCGCACGGCGGATGGCCGAGCGCGCCTTGCCGGTGACGACGATCGATTCCCATGCGGCCGGCGGCACCTGCGCCTTGGAACGGATGATCTCGACCTCGTCGCCGTTTTTCAGCTCGGTCATCAGCGGCATGATGCGACCGTTGACCTTGGCGCCGACGCAGGTGTCACCGACATCGGTGTGGACTGCATAGGCGAAGTCGATTGGCGTTGCGCCACGCGGCAGGGCGATCAACCTGCCCTTAGGCGTGAACGCGAAGACCTGATCCTGGAAAAGCTCCAGCTTGGTGTTTTCGAGGAACTCCTCGGGATTGTCTCCCTCCGACAGCGCCTCGATGGTCTGGCGTAGCCAGGCATAGGCGTTGGTATCCTTCGAAATGGTGTGGCCTGCCGCTTCGGTCTTGCTGCCATGGTCCTTGTAGATCGAATGCGCGGCAACGCCGTATTCGGCCACGGCATCCATGGCCTGGGTCCTGATCTGCAGTTCGACACGCTGGCGCGACGGGCCGACGATGGTGGTGTGGATCGACCGGTAATCGTTCTGCTTCGGCGTCGAAATGTAGTCCTTGAAGCGGCCCGGAACCATCGACCACCGTGTGTGGATGGCGCCCAGCGCCCGGTAACAATCCTCGATATTGGCGAGGATGACGCGGAAGCCGATCAGATCGGAGAGCTGCTCGAAGGAAATCGCCTTGGTTTCCATCTTGCGGAACACCGACCACGGCTTCTTGCGGCGGCTCTTCACCTCGGCGTAGAGCGCGTGCTCAACAAACAGTTCTGACAGCGCGTGCTCGATCTCGCCGACGACGCCCTTGTTGCGGTCGAAGAACTCGGCAAGACGCTCGGTCACGGCCTTATGCGCTTCCGGATTGATGTAGCGGAAGGCCAGTTCCTCCAGCTCTTCGCGCATGTCCTGCATGCCCATGCGGCCGGCGAGCGGCGCATAGATTTCCATCGTCTCCTCGGCGATGCGGAGCCGCTTTTCCGGCCGCATATGGTCGAGCGTCCGCATGTTGTGAAGGCGGTCGGCCAGCTTGACGAGCAGGACACGCACGTCGTCGGAAATCGCCAGAAGCAGCTTGCGGAGGTTTTCGGCCTGCTCGGCCTTCTTGGAGACGAGGTCGAGTTTCTTGAGCTTGGTCAGGCCTTCGACCAGCTTGCCCATGTCCGGCCCGAACAGGGTGTCGATCTCGGCGCGGGTAGCTGAGGTATCCTCGATCGTGTCGTGGAGCAGCGCGACGGCGATCGTGGCCTCGTCCATGCGCATGTCGGTGAGAATCGCAGCGACTTCAAGCGGATGCGAGAAATAGGGGTCGCCCGAAGCCCGCCGCTGATGGCCATGCTTCTGCATGGCATAGACATAGGCCTTGTTGAGCAGCGCCTCGTTGACGTCGGGCTTGTAGCGCTGAACGCGCTCGACAAGCTCGTACTGTCGCATCATGGGCGGAAATCCTGTCGCTCATACGAAGACATGCGCCGCGCAGGCCTGCGGGCGCATGTTCTAGATAGACACGATTGCGCCGCCGATAAAGTGGCGGCTGCTGTGCCAGCTATCAGAAATCGTCGCTCTTCTCCGGCGCAACGAGCCCCTCGATGCCGGCAAGCAGGTCTTCTTCCGACATGCGGTCGAAGGTGACGGCGTCGTCTTCAGACTCCGTCTCGACGGAAGCGACGGCAGTCGCATCCGCAAGCTCCGGCGCGTCGACGGCTTCGGGCTCGTCAACCTCGACGTGCTTCTGCAGCGAATGGATCAGGTCTTCCTTGAGATCGCCCGGGGAGAGCGTCTCGTCGGCGATCTCGCGAAGCGCGACCACGGGGTTCTTGTCGTTGTCGCGATCGATCGTGATCGCCGCGCCCTGGGAGATCTGGCGCGCACGATGTCCGGCCAGAAGAACCAGCTCGAAGCGGTTCTCGACCTTGTCGATGCAATCCTCAACGGTAACGCGGGCCATGTATCGCCCCTTTCATTGGTGGAATTGTCGGAGAGTTTGCCGGTCCATATCGCGAACGGCGCCGAAAAACAAGCTTCATGCACCGAACCGGCAAACCTTCCGAGCACGGCCGCTCAGACCGGCTGCTATTGGCCGTTCTTTTCCAACCAGGATTTCAGAAACGCGATCTCGCCCTCCTGCGCGGCGATGATCTCCTCGCTGAGCTTGACGAGTTCGGCATCGCCCTCGCCGCTTTCCAGATATGCCTCTGCCATGTCGATGGCGCTCTGGTGATGCGGAATCATCATCAGAGCGAAGTCGACGCCCGGCTTGCCGGTCATCTCCATCGTGGTCATGTCGTCGTTCATCTTGGTCATTGCGTCCATATAGGCCCCTGAGGCCCCTTCCATCGAGGCTGAACCGTGACCACCGTGCGCGGTCTGGGCTTGAGCGCCGAAAACAGCCAGACCGCAGGCAAAGACGATCGCGCCGAGCGAAGTGAGGATGCGGGACATCGAAAACTCCATTTTTTCAAGGGACAATTGACGGCATGCGGCTTCCACCTGCTGGAAGGTCAAGCCGAAAGTCCCACAGCCTCGCCACTTCGCGTAATCGTGATCCAAATCGCCTCGGGGCGCGGTTGATCCCCTTGGAATGAACAGAGTGCGGCGTTATCTCATTTGGTAGCGGGTCTCAAACAACGTTCAGATTACCAAACGACGTTGCCACAGGCTCGACGTTTCAGACGGCTTGTATTGATGACCAAGGATATTTCAGCATGTTCGACCCTCGCGAGAAGATCGCACTCTTCATAGACGGCGCCAATCTCTACGCAACTTCCAGGTCGCTGGGCTTCGACATCGACTACCGCAAGTTGCTCGCAAACTTCCAGAAACGCGGTTACCTGCTGCGCGCCTACTACTACACGGCGCTGGTGGAGGATCAGGAATATTCATCGATCCGCCCGCTGATCGACTGGCTCGACTACAATGGCTACATGGTGGTGACGAAGCCGGCCAAGGAATTCACCGATGCCACGGGCCGCCGTAAAATCAAAGGCAACATGGACATCGAACTGACCGTCGAAGCGCTGGAGCTTGCGGACGTCGTCGACCATTACGTCATCTTTTCCGGCGACGGGGATTTCCGCACGCTTGTCGAGGCGCTGCAGCGCAAGGGCCGCAAGGTCTCCATCGTGTCCACCATGGCATCGCAGCCGCCAATGATCTCGGATGACCTTCGACGCCAGGCCGATCATTTCATCGATCTTGCATCGCTGAAGAACGAGATCGGCCGCGAGCCTGGCGAACGCCCCGCGCGCCGACCCGATCCCGAGCAGGACGACGGCGAAGACGATCTGTGATGGCGCCGAAATCTGCCGCGTGCGCGGAACCGGGCCGCGATTGTCCGCTCTGCCCACGCCTTCATTCCTTCATCGCGCTGTGGCGCGCCCGCGAGCCAGACTGGTTCAACGCACCGGTGCCCACCTTCGAGGCGGCCGGCGGCGACGAGACTGTGCGGTTTCTTATTGTCGGGCTGGCCCCGGGTTTGCGGGGCGCCAACCGGACCGGGCGTCCCTTTACCGGGGACTATGCCGGCGACCTGCTCTATTCGACGCTTTCGCGCTTCGGCTTCTCGCGCGGCGAGTTCAAGGCCCGACCGGATGACGGGGTGCAACTCATCGAGACCGCGCTGACCAATGCGGTGCGCTGCGTGCCGCCGGAAAACAAGCCGGTCGGCGCGGAGATCAACACCTGCCGGAATTTCCTGACGCCGACGATCCAGCGCTTTCCCAATCTTCGCGCCATTCTCACCCTCGGCACGATCGCTCACCAGTCGACCGTGCGCGCGCTGGGCCAGCGCGTTGCAGCCTATCCGTTCGCCCACGGCGCGGCGCAGGATGTCGGCACGATCCGCTTGTTCTCGAGCTATCACTGCTCGCGGTACAACACCAATACCGGCCGGCTGACTGAAGAGATGTTCGTCAGCGTTTTCAAGGACGTTCGGGATTTTCTTGATAGGGACTAGGCCGGCTCACATGGGCTAGCCGTGCTGTTTGAGAAGCCGCCCCTTTTCGCGCGCCCAGTCCCGCTTCTTCTCGGTTTCGCGCTTGTCGTGAAGCTTCTTGCCGCGTGCGACAGCGAGCAGCATCTTCGCGCGACCACGGTCGTTGAAGTAAATCTTCAACGGCACCATGGTCATGCCTTCACGCTCAACCGCCTGGGACAGCCGCGCCATCTCCTTCTTGTTGAGCAGGAGTTTGCGCCTTCGCCTGGGCTCGTGATTGAAGCGATTGCCCTGGAGATATTCAGGCAGATAGGAATTGATCAGCCAGATCTCGCCGCCCTCGACCGAGGCGTATGACTCCTGGATGTTGGCCTGCCCCTCGCGCAGCGATTTCACCTCGGTGCCGGTCAGCACAAGGCCGGCCTCATAGGTGTCGACCACCTCATAGGCGAAGCGGGCCTTGCGGTTTTCGGCGACGGTCTTGCCGTTTATGGTCTTGCTGTTCTTGGCCATGATCAGTGAACGCGCGCGAGGCGCGTCAGTTCAGAAGCCCCGCATGGATAAGCGCGGCGTCGATTCGTTCCGCGGTGCCGGCCTCGACCGTCATCAACGGCGAACGCACGCTGTTTTCGACTTTCCCAAGACGCGAAAGCGCATACTTCGCGCCGGAGACGCCCGGCTCGATGAAGATCGCCTTGTGAAGCGGCATCAAGCGATCCTGAAGTTCGATTGCGCGGTCGCGCTCGCCAGCAAGCGACGCTTCCTGAAATTCGGCGCAGAGCCGTGGGGCAACGTTGGCAGTAACCGAAATCGCCCCTACCCCACCATGCGCGTTGAATCCCAGAGCGGAGGCGTCTTCGCCCGAAAGCTGGATGAAGTCGTTGCCGCAGGTAATGCGTTGCTCGGAGACGCGCTCGACCTTGCCGGTGGCATCCTTGACGCCGGCAATATTGGCGAACTCGCCAGCGAGGCGGCCCATCGTTTCCGGCGTCATGTCGATCACCGAACGCGGGGGGATGTTGTAGATGATGATCGGCAGCTTGGTCGCGCGCGCGACTGCCGAGAAGTGCGCGTAGAGCCCGCGCTGCGTGGGCTTGTTGTAATAGGGGGTGACGACGAGCACGCCATCTGCGCCAACCTTCTCGGCATGGCGCACGAGTTCCACCGCCTCGGCGGTGTTGTTGGAGCCGGCGCCAGCTATGACCGGCACGCGTCCCGCCGCTACCTCGACACACAGTTCGACCACCTCGCGATGCTCCGCATGCGACAGCGTGGGCGACTCGCCCGTGGTACCCACCGGGACGAGCCCGTTCGTCCCCTCCGCGATCTGCCACTCGACAAGGCTGCGGAAGGCATCTTTGTCCAGCGCGCCATCCCGCGTGAACGGCGTGACAAGCGCGGTCAGTGACCCTCTGAACATGATGTGGACTCCTGGGATGCCCCTTCGGGCGGCTTTGGGTGAAGGTTTTGCGCCGGCTTCTAGCCGAAAGCGCGGCTGCGCACCATAGTCTTGACACTTGCAGCCGGCAAGATGAGGGCGAATGTAGCTCGTTGATTGGCCGGCCCTGCGCTAACCTTTCGTTAACGCCATTTTCAGCGATTGGCGACAGAATGCGTTTTATCCGGTCCTGTCGTCGCCTGAAACAGAGGTTATCATCGATGAAGTGCAGCTTATTCGCTGCATCCGCCAGCCTCCTGATTTTCCTGAGCAGCTCTGCCTTGGCGCAGAGCGCGCTTCCAGAACTTGCGCCGCTCCCGTTCAGCCGGCCGCAAGCGAGTTCGGGGCTTTCGGCCATTGACGGTGCGATAGCCACCGGCTCGGTCGCGGCGTTCTCGGCGGCCGGCATGGCTGCCGACCTGCTTGCAGCAGACCCGTCAACTCTGCTGCGGAGCGGGCTCGACGCCATCGCTTCCGGAGAGATCGGCACGGCACGCGGCATTCGTGATGCCATCAAGAAAGATACATTAGAGCATCGGCTGCTGACATGGGCCATCGCCTCATCCGGCGGAGCCAATCTGTCGAGTGCCGAGATTGAAGCCGCCATCCAGGAACTTGCCAGCTGGCCCGGCCTCGACGCGCTGCGCGCCAACATGGAACGCGCGCTCAACCGGGAAGACGCCGGACCGCGTGCGGTTCTGGCCGCGATGGCCGACCGGCCACCGCAAACGGCCGAGGGTGTGATGATCCTTGCCCGGGCCCGGCTCGCGATGGGGCAGGTCGATGCAGCACGCATGGTCCTGTCACCCTTCTGGCGGACACAAAAGCTGAGTGCCCAGGACGAGCAGGCGATCCTTCGCGAGTTCGGCAGCCTGATTCCCGTTTTCGACCATCGCTTCCGCATGGAGCGCATGCTCTATGACGAGCGGATCGCCTCGGCGGAACGCGTCGCAGCTCTTGCCGATGGGCGGGAACTGGTACGCGCCTTCACCGCAGTCGCGCGCAACGAGCGCAATGCCGGCGAACTGCTCGATCTGGTGCCGGAAGACCAGCGATCCGCGGCATATATTTTCGCGTGTGCGCGGCACCTGAGAAGGACCGGAAAGTACAATGAGGCAGCCACGGTGATGCTTTCGGCGCCGACCGACGCATCCTTGCTGGTGGACCCGGATGCCTGGTGGATCGAAAGACGCGTTCTTTCGCGCGAGATGCTGGACCTCGGAGATCCAAAGACGGCCTACAAGCTCGCTGCAGCCCATGCCGCCGAGAGCCCCGCACAGGCAGCGGACGCCGAATTTCATGCAGGCTGGTATGCCCTTCGGGGCCTGAAAGATGCGGACGCCGGCGCCAGGCATTTCACCCGCATTGCCGAGATCGCGGAAGGCCCGATCTCGCTGTCGCGCGCGTATTATTGGCTTGGCCGGGCCGCCGAGGCGGGCGGACCCGGCGATGCGGGCGCACATTACGAACGTGCGGCAGCCCACGGCACCGCATTCTACGGCCAGCTCGCAGCCGCCAAACTCGGCCGCGAAACGGTGCTGGCCGAGCCGCCCTCCCCGACCGACGCCGACCGCAGCACCTTCGAGGCACGCGACGCCGTCAAAGCCATCCGCCGGCTTGACGCCGCCGGTCATGGCTACCGCAGCACCGACCTTTACCGGGCGCTGTCGCAGGAACTGACGAGCGTCGGCGAGCTCGCGCTGCTGGCCGGCATGGCCGAGAGCCAGGGCAACTACTTCCTCGCCCTGAGGATAGGGAAATGGGCGGCAGCGCGCGGGCTCGATGTCGGCGGGCTCACCCATCCGGTCGGGGCCATTCCCGCCAGTGCCGACATCGCCAGCCCCGGCAAGGCGCTGGCCTATGCCATCGCGCGGCAGGAAAGCGAGTTCAACGCCGGCGCTCGCTCCGGTGCGGGTGCGCTCGGGCTCCTGCAATTGTTGCCGGGAACCGCTCGGGATATGGCCCGCAAGGCGGGGTTGAGCTACGCGCCGGCGCGGCTGACGAGCGACGCCGGTTACAATGCCACGTTGGGCGCACGCTACCTGGACGAGCAGCTCGGACGTTTTGCGGGCTCCTATGTGCTGACCTTCGCCGGATACAATGCGGGCCCGCGGCGCGCGCAGGAATGGGTGGAGCGCTATGGCGACCCGCGCGGCAAGGATATCGATACGGTCGTCGACTGGATCGAGCGCATTCCATTCCATGAAACGCGCAGCTATGTTCAGCGCGTGATGGAAAACTATCAGGTCTACAAGATGCGGCTTTCGGGGCAGATGGAAATCGCCACCGATCTGGTGAGCGGACGCGCGCCCTGAACGCGCCGGACTTCATCGAACAGCGCTTCTCCGCACCCGACGGCCTGATGCTGTCGGCACGGATCTATGGCGCGGGCCACGATGGCTCGATGCCGGCAATATGCCTGCCCGGCTTGACCCGCAACGCCCGCGATTTTCACGAGCTGGCGCTTTATCTTTCCAGAGACGCGCCAACACCGCGGAAAGTGGTGGTGTTCGACTATCGCGGACGCGGCCGCTCGGACTATGACCGGGACTGGCACAACTACAATGTCGCCGTTGAGGCACGCGACGTGGCGGCCGGTCTCGTAGCGCTGGGGTTGGAGAACTGCGCATTCATCGGCACATCTCGGGGTGGGCTGATCATATTCGCACTGGCTGCAATGGTGCCGCGCGCCATCAAGGCAGTTGTCCTGAACGACATCGGCCCGGTGCTTGAAGGTGCGGGTCTGGCGCAGATACGCGCCTATGTCGAACGGGCGCCTAGGCCGAAGAGCTTCGAGGAAGCAGCCGGCATATTGAAGGCAGCCCAGGGAGCGGCCTTTCCCGCGCTGACCGAAGACGATTGGCAGCGGATGGCTCGTGCCCTCTATCGCGACGAAAAAGGGCGGCCCGTGCCCGATTTCGACCCAGCGCTCGTCAAGACATTGAAAGGTATCGATTTCAGCAAGCCGCTGCCGGTCTTCTGGCCACAGTTTCTGGGACTTAAGGCGGCACCCGTGCTAGCGATACGCGGCGCGAATTCGATGCTGCTATCTGCCGAAACACTGAAGGCGATGAAAGATCATCATTCGCGGCTCGAAGCTCTGACGGTGGATGGTCAGGGACACGCGCCGATGCTGGAGACCGGCGATCTGCCTGCGCGCATAGAGGCTTTTCTGACGCGCTGCGAAGGTGGCCGATAGCCAATCGAACGCCACCGAGGGTCCATTGGTCTTGGGCTGAAGGCTGCCGCTTTCCGATAAAAGCTGCTTCGCTGCGCCCGGCTCGCCCATCTTAGGCGCATTTATACCACGTCAAGCCATCCGTCTGGCGATGCAATGCCGCGGGCGCCCACGCCATTCAAGCTATCCTGAAATAAAGAAAAGACCCGGCAGTTGCCTGCCGGGTCTTTCTCAAATCAACTTGTAAGCTGATTAGAAGGTGCGATCGAAGCGGATAGCCGCGCGCCAGTTGTCGACGTCGCCCACAATGGTGTCGGTCGTGGTGTACTGGATTTCCGGACGGATGCGGAGACCCGAAACCGGACGCCAGTCGAGGCCACCGGTGACCTGCCAGGTGTCGTTGGAGGCCAGGTACTCGTCGTCGAAGTACTGGACAGCAGCAGCGATCGCCAGGGTCTGGCTCACGTTGGCCTTGGCGTATGCCAGGACCGAGAACTCCGAACCACCGATGGTGTAGATGGAGCCCGGGCCGCTTGCGTAGTAGAGGTGCGCACCGACATCAACCATGCCGAACTTGGCATTGCCGACGAGCTTCGCGCCCCACTCTTCCACAACCGTGTCGTAGCCGACCATGGCGCCGATGTCGCCCCAGCCCTGCGTCAGCTTCACGCCGCCTTCGACAGCCGGCTCGAACAGACCGGTGTTGGTCTCAACCACAGCGAGGATGGCGGAGAAGCCATTGGCGCCGTTGTACTGGTAGGAGAGCTCACCGCCGTTGTTGAAGCCGTAGGAGCCATCGAACGGACCGAAGGGCGAACCGTAGCCGAGGAAGCGAGCATACGGGGTGTCGCTCTTACCAAGGCGAATGGTACCGTTTGCCTGCTGCAGCTCGATGAAGCCCTGGTTCAGGTAGACGTTGTTACCGCCACCAACGCCAAGAGCGCCGATCCAGTTGTAGGACGACCAGTCGAAGCGAGCCTCAGCGTACGAACGCAGCGTGCCCCACTCGGTCTCGTTGCGCGCATCGACGTTCAGCTGGAAACGAGCAAACTTCGAGAAGCGATAGTCCTCAACCAGACCCGTGTCCGGGTTGACCCAGTCAGCGTCGCTGTAGTTCATCTGGTAGCGCATGTAGCCACCGATGCGCAGGCAGGTCTCGGTGCCCGGGATGTAGAAGAAACCAGCGCCGTACACGTCGCAGATGCGAACGTATTCCATCGGCTCCGGCTCGGCGATGACGATCGCATCAGCTGCGCGAGCGCCGGTTGCAGCGACAGCAGCCACTGCGGAGCCGAGAAGAAGGCTCTTGATGTTCATTTTCTGACCTCCAGTCAAAAGTTAAAAAGCGGGTCTGGGTATTTTTTGCTGAAGGACAGCGTTCCCTGCCCCATCCCCAATTCTCGAAAAAGACGCGACTTCACGCCCCTTCTTCGAGCATGACAATACGCATCGCGCCGTCGCGTTCAACTGCGTTCCCGGTCAGGAGGGGCTTGTGTGGGTGCTATCCAAAATCGCTGTTGCACAAATGACACGATTTCGGTGCCCCTGGTAAGGAACTCTTAACCGCCGGGCCGCCCCGGGGGGCTTTATCGGCCCGAACCAGTGCGGAATCGGTCTGTGCCCGAGGGAGAATCGCGGGCATTCAGCGATTCTTTACATGGGGGCGCGGATGCTGATTCCCTGACGTCTGGGATGAGACATGGAAAGCGCCGCCCTAATAGGAGCCAAGGCTCTCAGCTTTTTTCATATGCGGACTACGCGCTTGTTGATTGTCCGCCGCGTTTTCTTTATCCAGCGGGCGACGGAGAGGTGGCCGAGTGGTCGAAGGCGCTCCCCTGCTAAGGGAGTAGGCTCCAAAAGGGCCTCGTGGGTTCGAATCCCATCCTCTCCGCCAGTTGCTGCACCAAGACTTTTTAATCTCTGCCGGATATTAGCCCGTGAGAGGGCTAGGCGCAGTCGCCACTTCCGCACCTAGGCGCAGAACTCCGGCACTCGAGTCGAGGTCCACGCGTGCGATAAGATGGAATTCCAGCGATGTCGCTGCAGGGCTTCCGATATTGATACGCAGCTTTGCGAATCTCTCGTCGTCAGCCAAACTGGTCCGCAATGGCCTTGCGACGCCCATAGCTTGCATTGAGGGCGACCCGCCCGCGTCCGATCTTGAGAGCGTGTTGCCAGTCTTCGCCTCGATTTCACCTGTTGAAGCCGCCGATGCCATCCTGTAAGAACCCGCACTAGGCGACCCAGTGGCCACACCCGGAGCACTTCTGGAATAAGCACCCGTAGCTCAGCTGGATAGAGCGCTGCCCTCCGAAGGCAGAGGTCACAGGTTCGAATCCTGTCGGGTGCGCCATTCACGAACAAAACTGGGCACTCCGGCCGGAGCCGCCCCTCCCCCCATAACCAGACGCTCCAGAACCGTCCGCCGTCCGTGGATGCGGATTTCCGTGTCATCGACCTCGACCTTGTCGATGACGGCCCGCAGGTAGGAACGGCGGAAGGACGTGTCGCCGGTCAGCACGTTCTGGCGCATGACCTCAACGAACGCTGCGATCTTCTCTTCGGTGACCCGGGCGTCCGGGCGCATTTCGGCGACAGCCCGGTCAAAGGCCGTTTGCGCAATGTCCCGCTCGGTCTTGATGGCGGCCACCCGATCTTTCAGGGTCGGATCGGCGGGATCGGCGACGCCGTTCTCGATGGCCTGATAAAGTCGGCTAAGGCGGTTTTCAGCGTCGGTCAGCTTGGCCCGTAGCGCCGACAGGCGGCTGGAATGGTCTTCATCCTTGCGGGTCTGGCGGTCCATCAGGCCGCGCAGTAGCGCCCCCACCCGCTCAGGCGTTAGGAGTTGGGCGCTGATACGCTCCATCACGGCGTCATCGAGCCGGTCCATGGGCACGGAACGGCCCTTGCAGGCCGATTTGCCCTTCTGCGCGCAGGTCGCACAGACATAGTACCGATACCGGCCGGACTTGCCGGTCCGGATGGTCATGCCGCCGCCGCAGCTCGCGCAGGTGGCTATACCGGTCAGCAGGATTGGTCCCGTGACAACGCGCGGCGGCGCAGCCTTCGGGTTGCGGGCCTTGAGGCTCGCCTGCAGGGCGTCGAATTCGTTTGGATCGATGATCGGATCGCAGGCAACGACGATGTGCTCTGAGGCCGGCTTTTCTTTGCGGGTCTTGGAGTCTTTGCGGTTGAACACCGCCTCACCCTTGTAGACCGTGTTGGTCACAAGGCTATGCAGGGGGCCGATGCCCCATCGCGCCCCGCCGCGCGTGCGGTAGCCGCGCTCATTCAGCCAGCACACCGCCGACTTGATGCCCATCGGGCCAGATACCCCGTCCCCTTCCATCAGGAGCCGGAAGATGAGGCGCACGGTCTCTGCCTCGACCGTGTCGACGGCTAGCTTTTTCTTGATGCGCGCGCCACGCTCTCCGGCCGCGACGGTCGTATAACCGAAGGGCGGAGCCGCACCGTTCCAAAAGCCCTGCCGCGCATTCTCGTTCATCGAGCGGCTGACATGCTTCCTGATCTCGTTCGACTGGTATTCGTCGAACAGCGCGAAGACCTGCCGGACCATGACGCCGACGGGGTCATCCCCCACTTCCTGCGTCATCGACACAAGCCGCACACCTGCTTTGGCGAGGCGACGCACGTGCATTTCCTGCAAGAAGGCATCGCGCATGAAGCGGCTGAGGGAATGCACCACCACCACGTCGAACGCCGAGCCGCCGTTGGTGGCAATCTCAAGGAGGCGTTGCAGCTCTGGCCGGTTATCGGTGGTGCCCGATAGACCGGCATCGACGAACTCAGCCGCCACGGTCCAGCCGCGCGCGGCGCAGAAGGCCATCGCCTGTCGGCGCTGATCGGGGATCGAGAGGTCACTCTCCGCCTGCCGGCCCGTGGACACGCGCATGTAGAGCGCGGCCCGGAGCGGCGCGCCCTGATCGGCAGATGCGGAAATAGTCTTCATCGTGCTCGTCTCCGAACCCGGTTATTGGGGGCGATATCAGCATGGGTTTGCGGCTGATCCGAGTCGAAACCGCCGGAAGCCTTCGCCGTTGGCAGGCTTTCGCCAGCCATCACCGCCCGGAACGCCGCCATCAAGAAGGCTTCGACCGCGTCTAACTCCGCGTCCGACATCGGCATGTCCGCAAGATCATCGGCCACGCGGAAGCCGTGGCGCTCCGCATGCGCGATATCGGCCAGCTTGTGGTCGGGCTTGTCCATGGCCGGACACTGCCCGGCAGCATCCCTGCTGGATTGAGCACAGTCTGGTCACGTCTAGCGGGATAACTGGGCCGGTTTGGCATCCGGCCTTGTGGCGTTTCGGAGAGGATCGCAGCGGTGACGGCCCGCAGTCGGCGGCGCAACGGCCTGCCCGCTCCTTCGCATGCACTCCCGTGTTGGCCGTGTTCTCTGCGGTGCGCCGCCTCCTTGGCGAGCCGTCCTGTCCCTCCGCGTCGAAACGCAAAAACAAGGCCGGAGGACGCCATGAACCAGACCAGTCTCTTTTCCCGCAACGTGATCCATCAGGGTGATTGCATCAGCGTCATGCGCCGGATGCCCGCCCGCTCGGTGGACTTCATTCTGACCGACCCGCCCTATCTCGTGCGCTATCAATCCCGCGACGGTCGCCGGATCATCAATGACGACAATGGCCGTTGGCTCGGGCCGGCCGCGCGCGAGATGTTCCGGGTTTTGAAACCCGACAGCCTGTGCGTGAGCTTTTACGGCTGGACGCAGACCGACCGCTTCATGGGCGCCTGGCGCGCGGCCGGTTTCCGGATCGTCGGCCACATCGTCTTTCGCAAGAAATACGCGTCTGCTTCCCGGTTCGTCAGCTACACGCACGAATCCGCGTATGTGCTGGCGAAGGGCCGTCCCGCCCTGCCGGAGAACCCGCCGGCTGATGTCATCGACTTCCCTTACACGGGGAACCGGCTGCATCCGACGCAGAAACCCGTGGCCATCCTGAAGCCCCTGATCGAGGCCTTTTGCCCGGAAGGCGGTTTGGTGCTGGACCCGTTCTGCGGCTCGGGCTCGACCCTTGTCGCGGCTTGCGAGGCTGATTGCGACTATGTCGGGATCGAGCTGGACCGCACCTATCACCGGATCTCGGCGCGAAGGCTGGCGGCGTGACGCCCCGCCTTTCGTGACGTTGCGCTGTGGCGGGTTCTGGCACTGACCACGCCAAAAACCCACCCCCTGAAGGCAATACTGACCTCTCCGCCCCTCTGCCGGGCAGGAATTGGCCTTGCTGGTGAAGCCGTTCTCTCAGGCGAGATGGACCGGCGGCAGTGCTGTGAGCGGTTTCGTTTTCATAAGGGAGCGGAACACGCCGTCCATGCATCGCAGTGCCCACAGGTCGACGGGAACGCTGCAAGCCTTTCCTTGAAATAATAACCTGAACCTATGATTCAGTGACTCTGGTGTCGCTCCTGGGTTCTGGGCGCTTTGCGGCCAGCTTTGACGGTGATGGGCGGCCAGAAGCGGCGCGAGCAGTCGGACCATGAGCCCGATGCACATGCGCGAGCGCGGTGAGGCTACGACCTCGACCGCCACATAGCCCCCCTCCTCCAGCTGCCTGAGATAGCGTTGCACCGAACGGCGGCAGCGCCCGAGCGCGCGAGCAAGGTAAGTGACCGTCACCGGCAGTACCCGCCCTTCTCTGTTCTGGCGATAGGTCAGCTCCGCCAGTTTGCGCGCGCAGCGCCGTGCGCCATCGGTTAGGTTCGGATCGTCTTCGATGCGCGCGGCCAGCTCCGGCACGTAGCCATTGCCCGTGGGCGAGACCGCGCGGCGCGGACGCTCGGTCGCCGCATATCGGTGGCAGGTCTGCAGTGATCGCTGGCGGCGCTCCGCGTCGATTGTTGGGACGCGCAGGCTTTGTGATGGCGCGGCGCGATTCTTGAGGGCGCGTGCCGATTCGATGAAAGCGGCCTGCGCATCATTTTGCATAGTCATTTGGTTTCTCCTTATCGTTCGGAGAAAACCCGCAGAAAATATGGGCGCACGATCTCATCGCAAAAAGGTATTGCGATTAGTTTTAGAGCATGAGATATTCGGAGTGCTGATTTCACGAACATCTCGATTTATCGAGCGACCCGCCCTTCTTGGCGGGTTTTCTTTTTGTTATTTCAAAATCGCCTCTTGAGTGATTGAAGATTGCGCGGCCCTTGAGGAGCCACAACAAATTGTCAGCAATGTCTTCGGCTATAGCAAGTCGGTTCTCCCGCGATGCGGGTTTGCAGGGCTTTCGTGCACTGTTGTCTGATTCTCGGCGCGGCCCTGAGACAGCCGAATCGTGCCCTTCCCTGCAGAATCACCGAATCTCTTGTCATATGTCGTGCCTTGCAGCGTGCGATCTGCGTCAATTCCGGGCGGCGTGGGCCGGGGAACGGTATCAGCTAGCTAACAGATAGCTTCCTGATAGCTACTTGAATGATAGCGGTAAGCTACTTTCTGGATATCAACTAGCTATCCGATACCTAATAGATTGCTGCTTAGTAGCCAGTAGCTATCGGATAACCAATAGATTGCTGTTTGGTAGCCAGTAGCTATCTGGTATTATTTTGCAAGAAGGTGATTCATTTAATCTTTTACATAGTGAGCGTGTATGCCTGTAGTCTCATTTGCCAATCCCAAAGGTGGAGCCGGAAAAACAACGTCAGCCTTGCTGCTCGCAGGTGAGCTTGCCGCCAAAGGCGCGCGCGTCACCGTCATCGACGCAGACCCCGAGCGCTGGATCTCGCAGTGGGGCAAAATGCCGGGCAAGCCCTCCAACATCGACATCATCGCGGATGTGACCGAAGACACGATTGTCGATCTCATCGAGAACGCCGCCGCCAAAGCGCAGTTCGTTATCGTCGATCTTGAAGGCACGGCCAGCCTCATGGTCGCCAATGCCATCGGCATGTCAGACCTTGTCATCATCCCGGCGCAGGGCGCGTCCATGGACGCGAAGGGCGCGGCCAAGACCATCAGGCTGATCCGCAATCAAGAGCGCCTCTCGCGCCGGCAAATTCCTCACAGCATCCTTCTGACCCGCACCAGCGCCGCCGTCACATCGCGCGCGTTGCGCAATGTTCGCGAGCAACTGGATAAGGCGTCGATTGACGTGTTCTCCACGTCCATCGTCGAGCGTGCCGCCTTCCGTGACATCTTTGATTTCGGGGGACTGCTGTCTGACCTTCGCAGCGATCAAGTCAGCAATGTGGATAGAGCCATCGAGAACGCCCGGGCCTTTGCGGGCGAGGTCATTGCGAAACTGAAGGGCGGCACGGTTGCCGCCAAGGTAGCGTGATCATGACCGACAACCGCGCTGATCTCGGCTTTGCCGATGCCCTTGAAGATTTCAACGCGAGCGATTGGATGCCGCGCGCACCGGCGGTCAATGAAAAACCGCCCAAGGTGGCGACCGAGAAGGCTGCCGCCGCTGCGGGATTCCGGAGCCGGGAACCGCAGCCCGAACCGGTGAAGCAGGCCGTTCGTGCAGACCCGCCGCGCCGGCGTCGCACAGGGCGCAACGCGCAGTTCAATCTGAAAGCGCGCCCTGACACCATCGAAGAGTTCTGCGCGATTGCCGATGCGCAGGGCTGGGGACTCGGAGAAACGCTGGAGCGCGCGGTCGCGCTGCTGCAACGTGAGTTCGGACATCAAGGCTCCGCCAAGCGCTCGTCCGGCGGATAGACGTAGAGCGGTCCTGGCAGAGTGTGTTGAACAATGACGAACTATAATATTTACGACCGCAAGACCTTCGCGCCGGGCGCGACTATCATCCGGCCGGGCGATCAAGCGGTGAATGCCTACCTGATCCAGTCTGGCACGGCCAAGGTCTACAAAGACGATCCTGAAGGCCGCAAAGAGGTAGGGCAACTCCTGCCGGGCGATCTTATCGGTGACATGGCGATCATCCGCAAAACCAAACATCAATCGACCGTCATTGTCGCCGAGCCGATGGTCGTGGTCGTGATTCCTCCCGGCCATGTCGAAAAGTGTATTCGGGATGCAGACCCCTTGATGAAGACCATCCTCAAAGGGATGATACGGCGCATCGACCGCATGAATGCTGATACGTAGGTAAGGGATGATGCCCTCCGGCGCGGACAATGACGATGGGGCCTCCTGGTGGGGACGTCCGCAGGACGATCCGGCGCTGCACGCTGCGCTGGACAAGCGGTTTGCGGAGTTTCGCCGCGCGCATCCTCCGATCAATTGCTGGATCGATACGGTAGGGACAGCGGAGCTGTACCTTGGCGGCGTGCGGCGCGCGCTGGTGGATCGCCGCCGGGCGCTCGTCATGTTTTATGACGGGCAGGGCGCGCCCGCCTCGCCGGTGGTCTATCTGCGCTCTGAAAGTGCCTATGATGTCGCCGAAGCTCATCTCGGCATCGCGCGCGTCGCGGAAGTACGGGATGAAAGCGATGAGGCTGACGAGATCCTGAGCGCGGCACCGCGCGAACGGGAAGAGCGGGCCGCCGCCGCATTCAGCAGCCGCCATGCCTCAGACGTAGAGGCGTTCCATTACCTGCGGTCGGCTGTGAAGCTCCTGAGGCTTGCGGCCTCCGCTTCCGGGAAAAGCGCGCCGGTCGTCGACCTGTTGCTCCAGGCCATCGGGGCGGAGGTGCAAGACCAGCACGAGCAGGCCGTGCGCTTCATCATCGATGCGATCGCATTGCTGGAAAGCCCTCCGACCGACTCCTTCTTTGGCGACCCGGCTTTAGCGGACTGCCGGCGGGCTCTGGAGGCAACAGAGCGGCATATGGCGGTGCAGGCGGGGCGGCCGATGCGGCGCGGCATCATCACAGATCGCTGAGCCAGTAATCGCCACTCTGAGGTATTGGTATGGACACCGTTGGGGCCGGCCGTGCGTGCCTCGCCTATTTCAAAGTGTCGTGTGCTTGTAGAGGGCTGGGGATGCGATTAGCGGACCGTAGTGGCGCGTACATTCGCGCGCAGCCAATCAGCGAAGTCTTCTTCGCTTGTATCGCCTGAAGCCAGCGCCAGAACGGCTGTCGTTGCTTCAACTTCGCCGGCAATGAGATCGATGCCATTGATTTTGAGGAAGATATACGCCGCAAGAAATCCCGTGCGCTTGTTCCCATCAACGAAGGGATGATTGCGCACAATCCCGAACGCGTAGGCGGCGGCAAGACGGCAAAGATCTGCTTCGCCATAGGCATGAAGATTGACCGGTCGCGCCAGCGCTGACTCCAGCAGCCCCTCATCCCGCACACCGGGCGCGCCGCCATGCTCCGCCAGCTGCATATCGTGCACGGCGTTGATGACGTCCCTCAATAACCAGACAGGCGCGCTCACTTGGCGAGTTCGCGCAAGGTGTTCCGGTACTGCCCCATGCCTTCGCGCGCCGCACGCATCTGCGTGTCAAATGCCGGGTCATACGGCGTGATTCTCATAGACCCGTCAGGCGCTTCCGTCAGGAACAGCGTGTCGCCATCCTTCACGTTGAGCCGTGCCAGCGTCTCCTTCGGAAGGACCACGCCGAGTGAGTTGCCTATGGGCCGAACTTTGACTGTCGTCATGCGTATCTCCACTAGGTGTTATTACAAAAATAATAACATGCACGACCGCCCCGAGGCAAGTTTTTGGGGGCGGCAGGGTGGGTGCCGCCCCCCGGGGGAAAAGCGGCGGAAAAGCGGGGGCTAAAAGCCCCGCGCTCCCGGTGCGAGGGCGAGAGCCCGCGCGATGTTTTCGAGTGTGGCGAGGTTGTTACGGCGCTCCGGCGTGCCGGCAGCGGTGCGGGCGAGCGCCTGGCTCGCCTGACGGAATAGAGCCCGCAGGTCGGACTCGGTGCGATGTTGCAGCTCGGCGATGGTCAGTAAGGTGTTCATTCGTTCCTCCTTGTTTTCAAGGCCCCGGACATCGGGACCGTTCGTGCCCGGACACACACACAATCGGCACAAGGAACGGGACTGCATGGCCGGAAGGCCGCTGCAGAACATGAGGAAGAAGGGGACGCCGCCATCTGGGCGTCGTGAGAACTGACACAAGCAGAGAGTTGATCTGGGGGGCGCGTCCGGCAGGCCGGACCGGGCTTTCAGGCTGTGCCCGGAGCCGCCGCGTCGTCTCCGCCAGACGGTTTCAATCCCTCGCGCAAGAAGACAGAGCGGTGCCGGCATTGCCGGCGCATCGGTGCGCGGCGCTCATCGCCGCCGCTTGAAGGGAAGTGGGGCCTGCGGCCCTGGCGGCGTTGCCGCCGTTCTCAAACAAGAAGGGGGCGTGCCGCCCCTGCGCGCATTGCGCGCCGTTTTGAAGGAAGAGGGGACTGCGTCCCCCTGGCCGTCAAGACCAAGCCCTCCGCTAACGCTGCGGACGCCGCCGGGGCGTTCCCCGACCTTCCGCGCCCCAAGGAAAGAGTGGGCTTGTGCAGGCCGGGAGATACCCCTTTCCCCGGCAGCGGTCCTGACCGCCGACCCCCCGCTCATTGGCGCGGGCCTAGTCCGGTTGCATGGCGCAACCACCAACAAGACTAGGAGAAAGACCAATGCCAACAGACGTTTATGAGCGCATCACCGACCAGATCGTAGCAGAGCTGGAAAAGGGCGTGCGGCCATGGCTCAAGCCTTGGAACGCCGAGCACGCTGCCGGGCGCATCACCCGGCCCTTGAGAGCAAGCGGCATCCCGTATCGCGGTATCAATGTTCTGATGCTGTGGGCAGCCGCCACGGCGCAGGGCTTCAATGCCCCGCTGTGGCTGACCTACAAGCAGGCGCAGGAGCTGGGCGGACAGGTGCGGAAGGGCGAGAAGGGGAGCCTTGTCGTTTACGCCAACACCATCAAGCGAACCGAGCAGGACGAGGCGACGGGCGAGGACTTGGAGCGGGAGATTCCTTTCATGAAGGGCTACACCGTTTTCAATGCCGAACAGGTGGAGGGATTGCCAGCGCACTTCTACGCGGTGCAGGAACCGGCCCTTGAGCCGGTAGCGCGCATCGAGAGGGCGGAGGCGTTTTTTACAGCGACGGGCGCGGTTATCCGCGAGGGCGGGGACCGCGCTTTCTACAGCATGGCAGATGATCGCGTGCAGATGCCGCCCTTTGTGGCCTTCAAGGAGCCGGAAGCCTATTACGCCACGCTCGCGCACGAGCTGACCCACTGGACCAAGCATGAAAAGCGCCTTGCGCGGGACTTTGGGCGCAAGCGGTTTGGTGATGAAGGCTATGCCATGGAAGAGCTTGTCGCCGAGCTGGGCGCGGCCTTTATCTGCGCCGACCTTGCCCTGACGCCCGCGCCGCGCGCGGAGCATGCCGCCTATATCGGCTCGTGGCTGAAAGCGTTGAAGGATGACAAGCGGGCGATCTTTGCCGCCGCTGCGCATGCGCAGCGCGCGGCGGATTATCTGGCGCAGTTCTCGACGCACGCAGCGGCGGAGGAACCGGAAGAGGAGCCGGAAAAACAGTCGGCGGCCGCATAGCGGCCGCCGTTACGCACGGAGATCAGGAGGCGCGACGTGCTTGGAGTGGGGCTCGTGGGCACGCCGTTGCCGTTAGAATAGCTGGCGGCGCGGCGGGCTTGAAGGAGGGATGGATTCCTAGCGGCGGGGCAGAAATTTTCGGCCGCCCGGCGTGTGCCGGGCGGCCGCTTGCTCGGAAATACCGTTCGCGATCCAGAAGATTTTGACAAACTTTGCCAAATATTGCCATACTGAGGAAAGGAGGTGCCCATGGCAACCATGAACGTGTCCTTGCCCGATCCGATGAAGGACTGGGTGGAAGCGCAGGCCAGCAGTGGCCGCTATAGCAACGCGAGCGATTACGTTCGCGATCTCATCCGCCGTGATCAGGAGCGGGCCAGCAAGCTTGCCGAGCTTCAAAGCCTCATCAGGGCCGGTGATGAGAGCGGCATCAGCGATCGTTCGTTGGATGATGTGCTGGACGCCGCGCGCAAAAAGGTCATTGCCGCACGGGATTTATGAAGCTCAAGACAACCCGTCAGGCAGACGCAGACATCGTTGACATCTACGTTCGCGGAGCAGGTGAGTTCGGCGCAGCGCAGGCCGAGCGTTATCATGAGGGCCTGCTGGCGACCTTTCAGCTTCTCCTGGACAATCCCCGACTTGCAAGGCTCTACAGCGCGTTCAATCCGCCGGTGCGCATGTATCCCTACAACGCTCATCTTATCGTCTATCGTGATGAGGACGATGCTGTTGTGATCGTGCGCGTCTTGCATGGACGGCAGGATTGGGAACAGCACCTGTAGGTTACGGCCGCGCAGCGGCCGGTTGCTCGGCAGGAAGCGGGTTATTTTTCATATTTATGAAGACTGGAAAGGGACCACTGGTGTGGCTGTGGCGGCGCGGCAGATGATTATTTTCTGGCGTTGGCGGCCTCGATTCCGGTAATACGAAGCCGTAGTAGAGAATGATGTTTTCAAGATTGTGGAGATTGGCGAAAGCTATAGGGCAGATATTTTTCAAATCCGGCCGTGTTGAGCCGGATACAGCACCGGACTCTGGTGATCTCTTTTCTCCCGAAATGCCTCGGACACCCGATCCGCACTTCCCGGACCCTCGGGCAGGGCAGGATCAGCCCGCAGCCCCGTTCACTGCCTTTCGCAATGCGAACAGGCCCTTCAAAGAGAGTTCAGGCGGCTTTACTGCTTTCACCGATCGGCGCGACAGCGAAGATGATGACCCCTTAGATTACGGCTATGAGATTCCGCCGCCCGGCGGCTACTCGCCATCCGAACAGAGACGAATTGATCTCGCAAAGGCCCTGCAGCAGGAGCGGTGGCGGCGCATTTGGAATGGGCGCGCCCCATAGCGAGACCCTTCAATCGGAGCCCGCTTGCAGCAGCCGGGCCGCTGTATCGGTGGGATGGAACAGCGTCTGCGGACGCGCGCTGAAGCCTTCAAATCTGTGATGCCGGTAGAAGGCCGCTGCCGTCTCATCCTTGGCATCGACGATCACTGTGAGCACTGCCGGCTCCGCCCGGAGCGCGCGCAGGATGGCATCGAATAGCAACGCCGCGCCGAGCTGCTGGCCCTTGAAGCGCTGGTCGACAGCGAGCCTGCCGATCAACACCGCCGGGAGCACCGGGTAGCGGGGCAGGCGGCGGGTCTGTTCCTGGGGCAGGTCTTGGACGGGGATGCTGGCTGCCGCAAGCGTGTAATAGCCGGCGATGGCAGCGCCGCCGTCGGGCAGGGCGACAAAGCAATTGGACACGCGGCGGCGCATGTCCTGGCCGGCCTGCCGGGCAAGGTAGCCGTCAAGCGCCTCGACCCCGCAGGAAAAACCCTTGCGGTCATGGGCAGCGGTAAGCGCCTCAATACGAAAAGAGGGCGGCACGCTAGGCTGAGATGATCAAGCGGCGATGAGCGGCAGCAGCCCGGCGCAGGGCGTCGTTCGGCTCTGGCGGGTTAAGGATGGACGCGGCGAGCGCCTGCTGATCCTCAACCGCCAGCCTGAGCACCTGCGCATCCTCAATCGTGCGCTGCGCCGCCTCCTGGGCGGCTGATACGACAAAGTCGCTCAAAGACCGCCCCTGAAGCTCCGCAGCGCGGCGGACGAGCGCCAGCGCCTCCGGGGAAATCCGGGCCTCAAACCGCGCGGTGCGGGTGGTTGATGGGGGCATGGTGAACCTCACTCTCTTCTTCTAATGTACGGGTTTTTACCGGACATTGCAAGTTTTGTCTCCAAGGGGTGCCAGGACGGGACGGGGCCGAAATATGTCAAGTGTCAAGCGACGGTTGACGGCATGATTTCCCGGCAAGTAACATCGAACAGCGATTCGAAAGGAGCTGTCCTATGGCTGCTCGCACATCCGTTCGGCTCAGCGAGCCCGTCCATCCGGGCGGGTTCGTCAAGAGCGAGATCATCGAGCCGCACGGCCTGTCGGTGACCGACGCCGCGCGGGCGCTCGGTATTACGCGCGCCGCCCTGTCAGCCTTCCTCAATGAACACTCCGCGCTCTCGCCAGAGATGGCGCTGCGGCTTGAAAAGGCGTTCGGCGTGTCGATGGAAACGCTGATGCGCATGCAGAACAGCTTCGACATCGCCCAGGCCCGCAAGCGAGCGGGGGAGATCAAGGTGAAGCCGTTCGCTGGCACGCCGGGTAACCGGGAGGACGCGTGACGGCATGAAGAACGCACCGGGGGACGCACGCGCATGAACGCCGTCGAGATTGAAGAAGCCATATCGGCGCTGGCCGAGCAGCCGTTCGACGGCGGCGAATTTCCGTTCGCCTTCCTGCAGGCCTTCGGGAACAAGGAAGCCACTATCAAGCGTCTGCGTGCCGGGGCTTCGAACAAGTCCGACATGGGCGGTGTCCTCCAGACGAACAACATCCATATCGCGGTTGCGCCCCCGGGCGCTGTCACGAAGACCCTCGGAGCGCTGAAGGCAAGCCCAGCTACATCGAAGGCGAAGGCGCGCTTCATCCTCGCGACCGACGGCACGGACTTTGAGGCGGAGGATATCGACACGGGCGAGACGGTCGCCTGCGCATACTCAGATTTCCCCAATCACTTCGGATTCTTCTTGCCGCTAGCCGGCATCACGACGGTCAAGCAGCTGCGGGAAAGCTCCTTTGACATCCGCGCTACGAGCCGGATGAACCGGCTTTATGTCGAGCTTCTGAAGGACAATCCCGAGTGGGGCACTGAGGCGCGCCGCCATGACATGAACCATTTCATGGCGCGGCTGATCTTCTGCTTCTTCGCCGAGGATACGGACATCTTCCACAAGTCCGACCTGTTCACGGACACCATCGAGAAGATGAGCGCCAAGGACTCGTCGAACACCCATGAGGTGATCGGCGAGCTGTTCCGCGCCATGAACACGAAGCGCGAAGAGCGCGCCAAAGCCGGGATCGCGCGATGGGCTGACGCGTTCCCGTATGTGAACGGTGAGCTGTTTTCCGGCAGCACTGACGTGCCGCGCTTCAGCCGGATCGCGCGGTCATATCTCATTCACATTGGCAATCTCGACTGGACGAAGATCAATCCCGACATTTTCGGCTCAATGATCCAGGCCGTCGCCGAGGATGAAGAGCGCGGCGCGCTTGGGATGCACTACACGTCCGTACCGAACATCCTGAAGGTGCTCAATCCGCTGTTCCTCGATGACCTGCGCGCGAAGCTGGAAGAAGCGGGAGACAATCCGCGCATGCTCCTGAACCTTCGCAAGCGTATGGCGAAGATCAGGGTCTTCGACCCGGCCTGTGGGTCCGGCAACTTTCTTGTTATCGCTTACAAGGAAATGCGCGCCATCGAGGCCGAGATCAACAAGCGACGCGGCGAGTTTGAGAGGCGAACCGATATCCCGCTGACGAACTTCCGGGGCATCGAACTTCGCGACTTTCCGGCGGAGGTGGCGCGGCTTGCGCTTATCATCGCCGAATTCCAGTGCGACGTACTCTATCGCGGCCAGAAGGAGGCGCTCCAGGATTTTCTCCCACTTGACGCGCAGAACTGGATCACGTGTGGCAACGCGCTTCGGGTTGACTGGCTGAGTGTCTGTCCGCCAACCGGGACGGGCGTTAAGCTGCACGGCGATGATCTCTTTAGCACGCCGCTTGATCAAGCGCAGATCGACTTTGAGAATGAGGGCGGGGAGACCTACATTTGTGGAAATCCGCCGTTTTCCGGTTTCAATGCGCAGACACCGCAACAAAAAGCAGAACTTAGGGGCGTGCTCACCTTTACGGATGATCACAAGTACTTTGATTATGTGTCGGGATGGTTCTTTAAAGCCGCTCAATGCCTGTCTTTCTTTGACGCGTGTGCATTTGTTTCGACAAACTCGGTAGTGCAAGGAGTTCAGGTGCCAATACTATGGCGCCCCATTTTCAATCTCGGTGTCGAGATTGGATTTGCTCATGAAACTTTTGTGTGGAAGAACAACGCCGCTAACAACGCGGGGGTATTCTGCGTAATTATTGGTCTAACTAGAAAGCCTAAGAATAAGGTAATCTACGGTGAAGGCTTTCAAAAATTGGCTGGCAACATTAATGGCTATCTTGCAGATGCTGCGAACGTTTTTGTCGATCGGACACAGTCGCCCATCTCTGATATTCCTCCGATGTCGACCGGAAACGTTGCTTATGACGGAGGGAATCTAATTACATCGGACGATGAGCGCGATGTTTATTTATCGAAATGTCGGCCCCTCGCCCGGCACTTCAGACCATTGACTGGCTCGAAGGAGTTTATACGTGGAGAACGGCGCTCATGCATATGGATACCGTCGGCCGATAAATTAACGACCGAAGCAGGGCATTTCTTCCAGGCTCGTTTTGATGCCGTCCGACTTGTTCGCGAAAACGGCGGCAAAATAGCGCGCAACTATTCGCATGTGCCCTTTCGTTTCTACATGACGAATGAAAGTGAAGGGCCTCAAATTTTAGTTCCGCGCGTTTCTTCGGTCCGTCGCGACTACCTGCCAATTGCGTACCTCCCGTCGGAATTTATCATTTCAGATTCTGCGCAGGCAGTTTTCGATGCTCCGCTGTGGGGCTTTGCATTGATTAGCTCACGAATTCACCTTGCGTGGGTGCATGCCGTTAGTGGGAAACTGAAGGGTGATTTTAGGTATTCAGCAATTATCTGCTACAATACTTTTCCTGTTCCTAATCTTACTGAAAAGAACAAGGTTGATCTGACCCGCTGCGCCGAGCACATTTTGCTGGCGCGCGAAATGCACTTTCCGGCGACGATCGCTGATCTCTACGATCCCGATGCCATGCCCGCCGACTTGCGCGAAGCGCATGAGCGAAACGACGAGGTGCTGGAGCGTATTTATATCGGCCGCCGCTTTAAAAACGATACGGAGCGGCTGGAGAAATTGTTTGAACTGTACACCAAGATGGTAGCGTCACCGGGCGCGACCGCGAAGAAGAAAAAGGCGGGGGCAAGCGCGTGACCGACGAAAAGAAAGCCATACCTTCCGTTTCCGTCTCCTACTCGCGGAACGGCGCGTCCACGAAGGCCAATGCACTTGGCATGAGGCAGATGCAGGAGCGCGCTTATGAACGGCGCGGCGAGCAGTATCTACTGATCAAATCGCCGCCAGCATCCGGCAAGAGCCGTGCGCTCATGTTCATCGCCCTCGACAAGCTGCATAATCAGCGATTGAAACAAGCCATCATCGTCGTCCCGGAGAAATCCATTGGCGCGAGTTTCGGTGATGAGCCACTGACCAAGTATGGCTTCTGGGATGACTGGGTCGTTCAGCCGAAGTGGAATTTGTGCAACGCGCCCGGCAATGACAACGGCGGCAAGGTCAATTCCTTGGGCGCGTTCCTTGACAGCGATGACAAGGTGCTGGTCTGCACACACGCAACCTTCCGTTTCGCCGTGGACAAGTTCGGGGTCGAGAAGTTCGATGACCGTCTGATCGCCGTCGACGAGTTCCACCACGTATCGGCAGACCCGGACAGTAAGCTCGGGCAGCATCTCGGCGCATTTATCGCGCGCGACCGTGCCCACATCGTCGCGATGACCGGCTCCTATTTCCGGGGCGACGCTGTGCCGGTTCTCGCGCCGCATGACGAAGCAAAGTTCGATACCGTCACCTACACCTACTACGAACAGTTGAACGGCTACGAGCATCTGAAGCAGCTCGATATCGGCTACTTCTTCTATTCAGGTTCCTATGTCGATGACATCGCCCAGGTGATTGACACGAACGAGAAGACGATTGTCCATATCCCGAACGTGAATTCCCGCGAGAGCACGAAGCGCGGTAAGACGACCGAAGTCAGCGAGATCATGGGGGTCTTAGGAAGCTGGGAAGGGAAGGACCCCGCTACAGGCTTCGACCTCGTAAAGCGCGCTGACGGGCGCATTTTGAAAATTGCCGACCTCGTCGATGACGGTCCTGATCGGCACGCAAAGGTTCTGGCATCGCTAAAGGACCCGGCGCAGAAGAACAACCGCGATCACGTGGACATCATCATCGCGCTTGGCATGGCCAAGGAGGGCTTTGACTGGATTTGGTGCGAGCACGCTCTGACGGTCGGATACCGATCCAGCCTCACCGAGATTGTGCAGATCATTGGTCGCGCGACGCGCGACGCGCCGGGCAAGACTCGCGCACGGTTTACAAACCTGATCGCAGAGCCGGACGCTGCTGAAGACGCTGTGACCGAAGCCGTGAACGACACGCTCAAGGCTATCGCTGCCAGTCTGTTGATGGAGCAGGTACTGGCCCCGCGCTTCAACTTCACCCCGAAGAACCCGCAAAGTGGCCCGGTCGAGGGCTTCGACTATGGCGAGAGTGGATACGATCCCAATAAGGGCAATGTCGGCTTTAATGAAGAAACCGGCCAATTCCACATCGAGATCAAGGGCCTTGCCGAACCGAAGAGCAAGGAAGCCTCGCGCATTTGCAGCGAGGACCTGAATGAGGTGATTGCCGCCTTTGTCCAGGACAAGACCGCCATCGAGCGCGGACTGTTCGACGAGGAGATGATCCCCGAGGAGCTGACCCAGGTCCGCATGGGAAAAATCATAAAGGACAAGTACCCCGAGCTTGATGAAGGAGACCAGGAGGCGGTCCGTCAACACGCCATTGCAGCCCTGAACCTGACGCAGCAGGCAAAACAGATCGTCCTTGGCGACGGTGAAGGCGGCGTAGGTGGCGGCCGGGATGCCGAGCCTGCCGCCAATACCGCACTGATCGATGGCGTTCGCAAATTTGCGATGGACGTGCGCGAACTCGATATCGACCTGATCGACCGGATCAATCCTTTTGGCGAAGCCTATGCCATCCTTGCCAAGACCATGAGCGAGGAAAGCCTGAAGCAGGTTCAGGCGGCCATATCCGCGAAGAAAACGCGGATAACGCCCGAGGAAGCGAAGGTCATCGCCAAAAGGGCCGTTGAATTCAAGCGCGAGCGAGGTCGCCTGCCTTCCATAACGGCAACAGACCCATGGGAGAAACACTTGGCCGAGGGCGCTGCTGCTTTCGTTCGTTACAAGGATGAGGGCCGCTATGTCTGACCTTGATCTGGATGAACTCCGCGCCGAGCTGGAAGACTTCGCCGAGCCTGAAAAGAAAGGTGGCCGTTCTCCTCAGGAAGAACGCATCATCGCGGGCTTCGAAGACATTCAGCGTTTCGTCGAAATGCATGGCCGCGCTCCGCAGCATGGCGAAGACCGTGACATATTCGAGCGTCTCTATGCGGTTCGCCTGGACCGGCTGCGCGCGATTGAAGAATGCCGAGCAATTCTCGCACCGTTTGATCGTCAGGGAATTCTTCTTGGCTCGGCAGCTCCTGTGGCCGCGCCGGTGGATACCATGGATGACGATGACCTCATGGCAGAGCTCGAAGGCGCTGCGGGCACATCGGACATCAGGGACCTTAGGCACGTACGGACTGCGGCCGACAAGCGCGCGGCGGAGGAAATCGCTAACCGCACGCCGTGCAGGGACTTCGACACTTTCAAGCCGCTGTTCGCCCAAGTAAGGAAAGACCTCGACGCCGGCATACGCCAGGCGAGGCCTTTCCAGACGATGGCAGAAATCCAGAAGGGCGAGTACTTCATCGTCGGCGGTCAGATAGCCTATGTCGCGGAAGTCGGCGAAGAGTTCATGACCGAATACGAGCGCCGCGACAGCCGGTTGCGCGTCATCTATGACAATGGCACCGAGAGCGATGTGCTGCTGCGCTCACTACAGCGCGCCCTTCACCGCGATGACGCGGGACGGCGGATTACCGATCCCGTCGCCGGGCCGCTGTTCGCCGGTGAGAGCGAAGACGGCGACCTCGCGAGCGGCACGATCTATGTTCTCCGTAGCAAGTCCAATGATCCAGCTATCGCACAGCATCGCGACGTGTTGCATAAGATTGGTGTGACGGGCGGTGACCTGAATGCGCGGCTCGCCAATGCCAAGCTCGACCCGACCTTCCTGCTGGCCGACGTGGAAATTGTCGCCACCTACAAGTTGGCCAATATCAATCGGACAAAGCTTGAAAACCTAATCCATCGCATTTTCGACCCGGGCCGGCTCGACATCAAGATCAAGGATCGCTTCGGCAATCCGGTTGTCCCGCGCGAGTGGTTTCTGGTCCCCGTGTTCGTCATCGACGACGCGGTGGAGAAGATAAAAGACGGCACGATCACAGAATATGTCTATGACCCGAAAACCGCCAATCTGAGAATTCGCGGTAATTGACGCTGAACAAACTGGACGACGATGTAAGCTGGGGGACTCCATGACCGCAAACGATTTTGCGCTCGACGCATCTAAATCATTCGAGGAAAACTTCGAAGCCTTTCTGGCGGGACTGGAATCCGTCGATAAGGACATGGCCGCCATCCTTCACGCGAACGCTGATACTCTGGCAAAAATTGTCCGTGAGGGGGAACGAGACTCAAACGCCCGCGCCACATTCAACGCCGAAATCGCAAAGGCGCTTGATACTCTGGTCGCGTCGCCCGCACGCAGCGATACGTGAGGCGACCGATGGCGCGGTATTATCTGACAAGGCTCAAGATCGAAGGCTTCCGAGGCGTCAACAACGAGGCCGATCCACTCGACCTTCGTTTTCAGGCCGGATGTGTCAACTCGGTATTTGCAGTCAACGGTATCGGCAAAAGTTCAATTTTCGACGCGCTGTCCTTCGCCATTTTTGGGACAATTCCAAAACTGGACACGCTACAAGCGCAAGAGCGCCCGGAGGACTACTACACCAATCGGTTCCATTCGCAGCAAGCGGCCGTCCTTGACTTGGAGTTCCAACCCGATGACGGCGGTGCTGCTGTCACCGTCTGCGTGAAGCGCGACGCTGCCGGGACGCGCACTGTCACCAGCCCAAGCGGGCACGCCGATCCCGAAGGGTTTCTGAGGACGCTCCGTGAAGCCTTTGCACTTCTGGACTACCGCAATTTTTCGCGGTTCATCGAAGATTCACCTCTTGAGCGTGGTCGCACCTTTTCTGCCCTTCTCGGCCTGTCCGAATATTCTGACCGCCGGCAGGCGTTTCAGGCGATATCCGACTCGCGGACTTTGAATACCGATCTTGAAGTCAAGGTTCTCACCACGAGCAAGACCTCCGCGCAGCAGGAGGCGCAACGCGCACTTACGATCGCGCGCACCAGCTATGAAAAAGTCACTGGCGCAACCTTGCAGGACATCGCCAAGCTTGACGATTACGCCTTGGACGTCGTCCGGGCGCTCCGCAATGTTGAACTTCTGAAGGCCTATTTTGAAGGCAAGGAGCTAGCCGACATCGATTTCGAGGTAATCAAGGAGGTCATCAAGACCGCCGAAGGCGGCGAGAGCCGCCGAGAACTTGAGCAGGCGATAGAAGCCATTACCTCCCTTGACGCGCTGGTGGCTCATGACCTTACCAAAGCGCGGAGCGAAAAAGCGCAGATAGAATCGCTTGTCGATGCTCGCGATGCTCTGCTTGCCAAGACGCGCGGCGATTTGTTTAAGCGCCTTTACGACGCCGGCCACGCCGTAAGTGTGGACAGGGGTGTATGGGCGCACGACGATAAGTGTCCGCTTTGCGAGCAAGGCTTCAGCGGTTCGATCAGCGCGCATATCAGCGCTCAGCTTGCCCAGTATGCGGAGGCTTCTTCCAAGGCCGCCGAGATCGATAACGTTTGGCAATCATCGGCGTGGAGAGGCTTGTTCGCCGCATACGAGGCCGCTGCAGCGTTGAAGGTGGACCAATCCGCACGGCAGCTTGTCGCGCTGGACAGCAAATTTTCCTCCGGTGAGATCACCAAGGACGGTATCGCCGCCGCTATGACTTGGACAGAGAAACTTGTCGCCGACTGCGGTACTGCGCTTCAAATTCTTCGGGACAAAAAGGCCGACCTCGAAAAAGAATTGCCTGCCTCGCTTGTTCAGCTCACCGAGCAGGTCGAGTATGGGCGGCAGTTCAAGGAGGCTTTGGAACGCTACCGCGAGAAGCAAAAGGAAGAGGCGGGAGTTCAGGCGCGCCTTGATGTCCGAGAGCGTTGGCGGAAATTCATCACGGCTGCCACCACACGGTTTTCGGATGCTGAAGCCGCGCTGTCCAAGGCAAAGATTGCCGACATCGACATTGAATATAAAGACATGTTTCGGGGCATCATGAACGTCGCCGACGTTGTGCCGCAGTTGCAACGTGCTGATGGTCGCGAAGACCTTCACGTTCAGCTAAGCGACTTCCACGGCCAGCACAGGCTCTCGGCACGCGCACTCTTGTCCGAAAGCTATCGCAACGCGTTGGCGATTTCCGTTTTCCTCGCTGCGGCCGCCAGACATTCGGGCGCACCTCGGTTTGTAGTACTAGACGATGTGACTTCCAGCTTTGACGCTGGTCACCAGTATTTCCTGATGGAACTGATCCGGACCAAGCTACAGCAGCCCGCCAACCCAGACGGGCTTCAATTCATCATTCTCAGTCACGATGGCCTGCTTGAGAAGTATTTCGACAGGCTTGGTGGAACAACTGACTGGCACCATAACAAACTGCAGGGTTCGCCTCCAATGGGCGCCATACTCAGCCAAACCCAAGGTGCGGATCGTCTGAGAAGCACGATCAACACCTTGCTCTCTGCCGGACAGATTTCACAGGCTGAGCCGTTGATCCGCCAGTACCTCGAATTTAAACTGCAACAGATCATACGGAGAGTCGACATCCCGGTTCCTCTAGACTTTGCGATCAAGGACACAAACCGGATGGTGGGCAATTGCCTTGATGCCATTACGTCAGCGGTTAATCTGCACAAGAAGGCTGGCTCGCTGATCCTTGATGCAAAGCAGGTCAGCGACCTTTCTACGGTCCATGTTCCGGCCTTGGTCGGAAATTGGGTCAGTCACTACGAGACGGGAAGCGGGAGCAGTCTCTCAGCACCGGTGCTCTCGGCGGTAGTTGCCTCTATCGACGTGTTGGCCGAGTGTTTTCGCTTTGACGACACTTCTACTGGAACAACGGTTCGGAAGTGGTACCGGTCCCTCGCTAGCCGGTAAAACCGCGCTCGTCAGCGCAAGCATTGGTGTCGATACTTCCGCCCATTAGCTTTCGTTCATTTCCGCCCTCAGTAAATCCGCTCTCCTGCCGGACGGCGCTTTGCCGTCAATGGTCTGCCCGCACCACCCCGCCGGGGGCGGGCCGTGTTGACCATGACAGCGGCAGCCCATGCCGCCCGGCCTTTCGTCCGCGTCCTTCGGGACGATCAACAACGAACGAAAGGAAAGAAAAATGGGACTGGATATGTTCGCTCACACGCTTGATGCCGCGCCGGCATCGCCGGTCGACTTCGATGTCGAGCACTACGGCGAGCTGCATTACTGGCGCAAGCATCCCAACCTGCACGGCTGGATGGAACGCCTCTACCGCGAGAAAGGCGGCGAGGGCGCATCGTTCAACTGCGTCAATGTCCTGCTCACGGGTGAAGACCTTGATCGGCTCGAAGCTGACATCCGTATCGGAAACCTGCCGCCCACGTCAGGCTTCTTCTTCGGCGAGAGCGACGGCTCCGAGGTCGCGGACGACCTACGCTTCATCGCCAAGGCCCGTGAGGCCATGGCCGACGGGCTGATCGTCTTTTACTCGTCGTGGTGGTAGCCACCGACGCAAAACGGGCCGGCGATGAGCCGGCCCGTTTCTGTTTTCATTCGGGTGACAATACTCAGCTCGGCTTGCCTTGACGCGGGAAGAGCAGGGGATGCCGGCCTTCCACGAACTCCGCCATCTGCTGTTCTAGGCTGTTGATCATGAGGTTCGACAGGTAGCGCCCGGCACGTTCCATGTCGGTCGACTGATCGAGATTGATCTCGGGGCCGACGACACGCAGCCCGCCCTGAATGCGGCTCTCGATCATGCGGTCGAGCCAGGCCATGAAGATTAGGCTCGCTTCCGATACCGCCATGGTGATCGCACGCTCGGTCTTATGTCCGGCCTGTGCTTTCTCCAACGAGCGGTCGAGCTGCGCATGAACATCAGCGAACTCCGCCATGATGGTCGGCGACGGCTTCTGGGGCTGGATGCGGCAGCCGTCGCAGTCCGGATTGCTGCAGCGCTCGTCGTGGCTGCCGGCCGACAGCTCCATGATGGCAAGACCAGCATCGAGCAGGTCCATCAGGAATGCGCCGTCGAGGTTCTTGCCGCCGCGCAGCGCGATGGCGCGATTTACGAAATCCTCGCTCAGTTCAAGACCGGCGGAATGTCTGGTGGGATCGTTCTTCATCGTGCAACTCCCTTCGTTCGAGCTGCACCTCTTATGATCGGGACATCATCGCCGGTCGTGGCCACAAGCTGGTCACGCTATCGGCGCGCCGCTTTCATGCGTGGCGGTTTGCAGAATGCAAACGGGCCGATTGGCGGCAAACCGTTGATTCGGTGATCAGATCCGCGCCCTATTTGTCATAAGTTATATTATCGCATTTAGTGTAATGGATGAGAAATACGTCAATTATAGTTCTGCCCGAACAATATGACGCCTTTTTAATCTACAGCACTTAATGGAGATAAGAATATGAAGAAGTATGTTGGTCTCGATGTTTCTCAGGATGTGACGCATGCCTGCGTTGTAGATCAGGATGGCAAGATTCTCTGGCAAGGAGATTGTGCATCGACGCCGGAAGCCATAGGCGAAATGGTTAAGGAACGTGCGCCGGACGCTGTATCTATCGGTCTCGAAACCGGCAATCTTTCGACCTGGCACTGGCATGGCCTTACAGAGATGGGATTGCCAGCGATCTGTATTGATTCTTACCATGCCCACGGCGTGCTGAAGATTCAGATGAATAAGACCGACAAGAACGACGCTCACGGTATAGCGCAAATCATGAGATGCGGCTGGTATAAGCCAGTCCAGGTCAAGAGCTTCGACAGCCACGCATCCCGCGCCCTCTTCCGGACGCGCAGCAACCTGGTTGTCATCCGCACAGACATCGTCAATCAGATTCGCGGAACACTACGGACATTTGGTGTACTGATTAAGGGCATTGCAGGCGTTGCGTTTGAAAGACGCATTCAGGAAATCATTGACGAAGGCGGCGCTCTGGCTGCCCCGCTGCGCGCGCAGCTCGATGTTTTGCGTGTAGTCAAAAAGCAGATTGAAGAACTTGATGAAAAGGTGCTGGACTATTCCTACGGCTGCAAGGCCTGCCGTCTGCTTATGAGCGTGCCAGGCGTTGGTCCGGTGACTGCCGCTAATTTTGTTCTGGCGATCGATGATACGGAACGCTTTGAAAAATCCAAGAATGTCGGTGCCTATTTCGGGCTGACACCGCGGCGGCGGCAATCAGGCGAGATGGATTATAACGGCCGTATCTCAAAGCATGGAGACAGGGTTGTCCGTCATCATTTGTACGAGGCCGCCAACGTCCTGCTGACAAGATCAAAGCAGCCCTCCGCCCTTCGGGAATGGGGCTTACGGATTGCGAAGCGTAGCGGCTTAAAAAAGGCGCGCATCGCTGTCGCCCGGAAGCTGGCCGTCATCATGCACCGGATGCTGCTCACCGGTGAGTTTTTCAATGCCTTCCCCAGCATCGCTGAGAAAGAGGCATACGTGTAGAAAAGGAAGAAAACGAGTTTCATAGTGAATAGCCCCGAGTTTCGTGGACACCCTCGGGTTACATTTCCTGCTGCCGTTCGAACTCAACGGGTGACAGCATCCCGTTCCTGACGTGCTT
>NZ_JBZFLJ010000009.1:0-234724 GCF_058448885.1 Mesorhizobium sp. DxT
CAAGCACGTCAGGAACGGGATGCTGTCACCCGTTGAGTTCGAACGGCAGCAGGAAATGTAACCCGAGGGTGTCCACGAAACTCGGGGCTATTCACATGAAAAAGGGCTTCCGGCCGCGCCGGAAGCCCTTTTTTGTCTGTCGAAGATGTTATTCCGCTTCGTCGGCGGAGGCCGCGTTGAGCTGGCCGTATTTCTGCTCGCCGATCTGTTCGTAGAGTTCGAGCTGGGTTTCGAGGAAGTCGATGTGGCCTTCCTCGTCCTGAAGCAGTTCCTCGAACAGCTTCATGGTGACGTAGTCGCCGAGTTCCTGACAGATCTCACGCGACTTCTTGTAGGAGGTGCGGGCGTCGTATTCGCCGGCAAGGTCGGCTTCCAGCACTTCCTTGACGTTCTGGCCGATCCTGAGCGCGCCGACTTTCTGCAGGTTCGGATGTCCCTCGAGAAAGATGATGCGCTCGATGATCTTGTCGGCGTGATGCATCTCCTCGATGGATTCTTCACGCTCCTTCTTGGCGAGCTTCGCGTATCCCCAGTCCTCGAGAAGACGGTAGTGCAGCCAGTACTGGTTGACTGCTCCAAGCTCCAGGAACAAGGCTTCGTTAAGCCGCTCGATGATCCGTTTTTCGCCCTTCATGGCTGCTGCTCCCGTACTGGCCGCGCAATCCACGCACGCGGTCCAGGAATGGTACGATCTCTGTTTCACCGGCGCCGAGGCGGCGATGGTACTCTTCGGTTACCCGAATGATCGTTTCCACCACATTTGGGAAGCAGCCGCAACAGCGACCGCGCTTCTTGAGCGTATGATAGACCTTCGCAGGCACGATGAGCTGCCAGGGGTCGGCATCGAGAAGCCCGACGATGACCTGCTCGATTTCCTTCTGGGTAATCAGGTTGCAATGGCAGACCAGCATTTACCTACTCATGGCTTGACCGCCGACGAGGGCGGTCGGGCTAGATGCACTACTTCTTCACCGTCGGTACAACCGCGGCTGAATCGTACTGGATATGGGTTGCATATGCGTTGATGTCATCGACGGATGCGCGCGCCTGCCGCCTGTCGCCCGTTGCCGGCAGCAGGAAGATCGCAGCCGTGAGCAGCGCCGTGGCAAACAATGGCGATATCGATGCAAGACGCCGTTTCGCGTCGGTCGCGGGGAAGCCGCCGCGCCAGCCATAGGAGTTGTTGCGTGCCCGCACCCGCAGGCTCGCGGCGCCCTCGCGCCGTATCGGCAGAAAAACCATCCTTGCCTCCAATCGAAAGGGTTCAAGGCCCAGACATCAAAGGGTGTGCCTTCAGGCACGCCCCCTTAAACACCTATGGTGGCCGGCTTGTCAATTCAAACATGACAAAAGCACTCATAGATCAATAGGTTAGAAGAATTCTAAGGTAAGGGCTGAGGCCGCCTGCCGCCCCGCGTAACAGGCTGCCACCGAATGTGATGGGAGAAGGTGCCACCATTGCGCCGCTACTGCGTTATGGCCACAGCTTCGCCCGGTTGTGCGTCTTTCAGCGTTCGTTGAAGGGCTCATGTGATCGGTCGGGACCCGGTTCACATCTCGCGGCATGGACGTATGACTATTCCTTTTTCACAGGTACGCAGTAGCAGGGACACCAGGATCGACGTGATCCGGGCGACTGCCCTGATCACAATCTTCGTCAATCACGTTCCCGGAAACCCGTTCGAAGTGCTGACATCGAAGAATTTCGGGTTCTCCGATGCCGCAGAGGCATTCGTGCTGATTTCCGGTGTGTCGGCCGGGCTGGCCTACGGTCTGAAATTCCGCCCTGGCGCGCGGCTAGCAACCGCGCTGAAGATGTGGCGGCGCGTTGGCGTCCTTTATCTGGCGCAGCTTGGCACCACGATGGCCACGCTGGGCATATTCTCGTTCTGCGCGCTGCATTACGGCGCGCCCGAACTGCTGGAGAAGATCAATATCGGCCCGGTGATGGAAGACACCGCCGCGGCTTTGGTCGGCATCGTCACCTTCGGGCACCAACTCGGCTACAACAACATTCTGTCGATGTATGCGGGCGTGCTTCTGTTGCTGCCGGCGCTTCTGCTGATCGGCAGCCGGGCGGGCCTGCTGCACATGGTTGCAGCATCGGGCGCGTTATGGCTTGCAGCCGGCCTCTTCCGTCTCGGCCCTCCGAACTTTCCCAACGAAGGCGTCTGGTTCCTCAATCCGCTTTCGTGGCAGTTCCTGTTCGTCATCGGCCTCGCTGCAACCATGCATGTGAAGCGCGGCGGCAAGCTGCCGGTGCATCCTTGGATGATCGGTACTGCGGCCGCCTATCTCGTGCTGTCGCTCGCCTGGGTTCAGGTGCCGCTATGGGGCATCGACACGTCGATGGGGCTGCCGTCGGTGCTGACCGGCTTCGACAAGACCTACCTTTCGGCGCCCCGCCTGCTGCACGTGCTGGCGGCCGCCTACCTGATCGCGGTCCTGCCGCAGATTTCGGGTCTTGCGCGCCGGGCGGCCGACAACCCGCTCGCCGTGATGGGGCGCCACGCCCTGCCTGTGTTCGTTACCGGTACGATCCTGTCGATGGTGGCGCAGGCCTGGCGTCTGGTACACGAGCCGTCGATTGCGACCGACATCGCGATCGTGGCCGCAGGCATCGGGGCGCATTTCGCCCTTGCCTACTACATCGAATGGTATCGGGGGCTGGTGCGCGGCAGCAAGTCCGTGCCGGCTGGCCCCGAGGTCTTCGTGGGCCCGCCGCTGGGGCCTGCCCACCATTCGCTGCCGCATCGGGCGAAGCCTGAAATGGCCTGACCGGAAGGCTGGCCGTCGCGCCCGCGATCGTGCATATCGCGGGGATGACGCGCCAGCTTCCCGATCTTCCCGTAACAGCCGCTCTGCCGCGCCTGCTGGAGGCGCTGGACAGGGGCAGCAGCGCTGTTCTCGTCGCGCCGCCGGGCGCCGGCAAGACCACGCTCGCGCCGCTGGCCATGCTGGACGCCAGATGGCGGGGTGACGGGCTCATCCTGCTGCTGGAGCCGCGCCGGCTTGCGGCACGGGCCGCTGCGCGCCGCATGGCGGCCCTGCTCGGCGAGGAGCCGGGTGAAACGGTCGGCTATGCCATGCGCATGGAAAGCCGCGTTTCGGCGCGTACCTGTATCCTCGTCGTGACCGAGGGCGTGCTGGCTCGGATGATCCTCGACGATCCCGGAATGGACGGCATCGCCGCCGTCATCTTCGACGAGTTCCACGAACGTTCACTGGACGGCGATTTCGGTCTGGCGCTGGCATTGGACGTGCAGGCAGCGCTGCGGCCCGATCTGCGCCTGCTTGTGATGTCCGCCACCATCGACGGCGCCCGCGTCGGCACGCTGCTGGGCGACGCGCCTGTGGTGACCAGCGAAGGGCGGTCCTACCCGGTCGACATACGCTACCGCGACCGATCGGCCGACATGCGCATCGAGGATGCGATGGCCTCGGCCTGCCGCGACATGCTGGCGGAAGAGACAGGCAGTATGCTCGCCTTCCTGCCGGGGCAGGGGGAAATCGAGCGGACCGCGGAGCGCGTCGCAGGCCGATTGCCGGCCGACGTCGACCTCGCGCCGCTCTATGGCGGGCTGGACGGCAGGGCGCAGGACGCCGCGATCCGGCCCGCGCCGCAGGGACGGCGCAAGCTCGTGCTCGCCACTTCGATCGCCGAGACCTCCATCACCATCGACGGCGTACGCGTCGTGATCGATTCCGGCCTCTCGCGTGTGCCGAAATACGAACCGGCCACGGGCCTGACCCGGCTGGAAACGGTGCGTGCCAGCCGCGCCTCGGCAGACCAGCGTGCCGGCCGGGCCGGGCGTACGCAGCCCGGCGTCGCCTTGCGGCTGTGGCGCGCCGAGCAGACGGCGGCGCTGCCGGCCTTCACGCCGCCTGAAATTCTCGAAGCGGACCTCTCCGGCCTGCTCCTCGATTGTGCCGCCTTCGGCGTGACCGACCCGACGACGCTGTCCTTCCTCGACAAGCCGCCGGATCCCGCACTGGCCGAGGCGCGCGCGCTGCTGGTCGAACTCGGCGCGCTTGACGGCGACGGCCGGCTTACCGATGCGGGCGAAGCCATGCGGCGGCTGGCCCTGCCGGTACGCCTTGCCCACATGGTTGCGGAAGCCGGCGACCGCCGGGCCGCAAGCGAGCTGGCGGTGCTGCTCACGGAACGCGGACTGGGCGGCACCGCGGTCGATCTGGACCGGCGGCTGGCCGGCTTTCGCCGTGACAAGGGCCCGCGCGCGCAGGCGGGGAGGAAAATGGCGGAGAGGCTCAGCCGCACAGCCGCTCAGGGACGGCCGGCCGGGGCGTCATCAGCCATGACCTCCGCCGGCGCGCTTTTGCTCCTTGCCTATCCCGACAGGGTAGCGAAAGCGCGGGGCGAGTACGGTCGTTTCGTGCTCGCCAATGGCAGGGGGGCTATACTCGATCCGGCCGAGCCGCTGGCAAGGGAGGGTTTTCTGGTCGTCGCCGACCTCCAGGGCAGGGCCCAGAATGCGCGGATCGCGTCCGCGGCAGCGATCACCGAGGAAGAGGTCCGCCAGCATCTTTCGGGGCGGCTGGAGACCGCGACCGAGACGAGTTTCGATGCCGAGCGCCGCGCCCTGCGGGCGCGTGAGACGCTGCGGCTCGGCGCCATCAGGCTCGCCGAACGCCAATTGCCGGCACCCGCAGGCGCGGAGGCGGATCGCGGGCTGATAGCGGCCCTGCGCGAGCACGGCCTTGCCTTGCTCGACTGGAGCAAGGGGGCCGCAACGCTGCGTCGTCGCCTGGCGTGGCTACACAGCGGTCTTGGCGCGCCCTGGCCCGACATGTCCGACGAGGCGCTGACGCAGGCGCTGGACGACTGGCTTTTGCCGTTCCTCCCCGGCGAAGCCTCGCTGGCGCGCATCGATCCCCAGGTGGTTTCCAACGGATTGATGTCGCTCGTGCCGCACGAGCTGCAGCGCAGGATCAACGACCTCGCGCCGACGCATTTCTCGGCACCCTCCGGCAGCTCGGTACCGATCCGCTACGACGAAGACCAGCCGGTTCTCGCGATCCGGGTGCAGGAACTGTTCGGGCTCGACCGGCATCCGTCGATTGCCGGTGGCAGTATACCGCTGACGCTCGAACTGCTCTCGCCGGCACACCGGCCGATCCAGACGACGCGCGACCTGCCGGGCTTCTGGCGCGGTTCCTGGGCCGACGTGCGCGCCGATATGCGCGGTCGCTACCCAAAGCACGTCTGGCCTGAAGACCCTTTGCAGGCGGCTGCGACAAACCGGGCGAAGCCGCGCGCCAGATAGGGCTTGGCGCGGACTGCGAGGCAGCGCATAAGGAGCCACCATGCTTGCGAAACTGGGCAGACCCGACCCGCTCGAAATCCACCACCTGCGGCTCAACACGCTGATCCGCCTGCGTTGGCTGGCGATCATCGGCCAGAGCGCGGCGGTGCTGATCGTCGCCTACTGGCTGGAATTTCCGCTGCCGGTGAGCCTCTGCTTCGCGCTGATTGCGCTGTCGGCGTGGCTCAATCTGTTCCTCGCATTCCGCTATCCGGCGACGCACCGCCTGCCGCCGCGCTTCGCGCTCGGCATCCTGTTGTTCGACGCGCTGCAGCTTGCAGGCCTCCTCTACATGACCGGGGGGCTGACCAATCCCTTCTCTCTGCTGATGACGGTGCCGGTGGTAATCTCGGCGACGTCGCTGCCCGCGCGCTGGACGATGCTGCTGGGCCTTGCCGTGGTGGCGATGGCGACGCTGCTCGCCTTCTTCCATCTGCCGTTGCCGTGGTTTCCCGGTATGACGCTGACGATGCCGTTCATCTACGTGGCCGGCATGTGGATGGCGGTGGTGTCGTCGATCGCGTTCACGGCCATCTATGCCTATCGCGTCGCCGAAGAGGCGCGGCTTCTGGCCAACGCGCTTTCCGCGACCGAACTGATCCTGCAGCGCGAGCAGCATCTGTCTGCTCTGGACGGCCTGGCGGCCGCAGCCGCGCACGAGCTTGGCACGCCGCTGGCCACGATCGCGCTCGTCGCCAAGGAAATGGAACGCGCGCTGGGTTCGGATTCGCGCTTCAAGGAAGATGTCGTGCTGCTGCGCTCCCAGTCGGAACGCTGCCGCGAAATCCTCAAGCGCCTGACCAGCCTTTCGTCTGAGGACGAGGCGCATATGGCACGGCTGCCCTTCACCTCGCTGATCGAGGAGGTGATTGCGCCACATCGCGATTTCGGCATCGCGATCACCCTGGAGCCGGGCGAGCGGCAAGGGCCAGAGCCTGTCGGCCGCCGCAATCCCGGCGTGATCTACGGTCTCGGAAACCTCGTCGAGAACGCCGTCGATTTCGCCCGCGAAAGCGTAGTTCTGCGTTGGAAATGGGACGACGCGCGCGTGGAGCTGACTCTGGTGGATGATGGGCCGGGCTTTCCGCCGGAAATCATCGACCGCATCGGCGAGCCCTATATGTCCAAGCGCTCTCCGGTTGATGGCGGGCGCGGGCTGGGCCTCGGCCTGTTCATCGCCAAGACCCTGCTCGAGCGCTCCGGCGCGTCGGTGACTTTCGGCAACGCGGCTCAGCCCGGCAAGGGCGCGATCGTGCGGGTCTCGTGGCCGCGACAGGCCTTCCTGTCGACCGCGGGTAGAGCGGAACTCGCTTATTGACGCTTCGGAAGTTTGAAAACCGGGCGATATTGCCTATTAAGAGAATGAAACAGCAGGAAAACGCCCAATGAACGACGAAACAGCAATCGATGCAGCCGAAATCCTCGGTGCGGACCGCTCGCTGCTGATCGTCGAGGACGACAAGCCGTTCCTGACCCGCCTCGCGCGCGCCATGGAAGGGCGCGGCTTCGTCGTCGATACGGCCGAAAGCGTCGAGGAGGCAGTCGGCAAGGTCAAGGCGTCCGCGCCGGCCTATGCTGTGGTGGACATGCGGCTGGGCGATGGCAACGGCCTCGACGTGGTCGTCGCGATCCGCGAGAAGCGCGACGATGCGCGCACCATCATCCTCACCGGCTACGGCAACATCGCTACCGCCGTGACGGCCGTGAAGCTTGGCGCGATCGATTACCTCTCCAAGCCCGCCGACGCGGACGACGTGTTTGCCGCGCTGACGCGCACGGCGGGCGAGAAGGCCGCGCCGCCGGAAAACCCGATGTCGGCCGACCGCGTGCGCTGGGAGCATATCCAGCGCGTCTACGAGATGTGCGACCGCAACGTGTCGGAAACCGCGCGGCGGCTCAACATGCACCGCCGCACGCTCCAGCGCATCCTGGCCAAGCGCGCGCCCAGGTAGGGCGCTGCAACGGCTTCATATTGGCGGCAGCGAGGGTTGATCGGCCAATTGGCCGCAGCACCGCCGTCATCCCGGGCAACCGAGCGTAGCGAGGACAGACCCGGGACCTATTGAGCAGCGCGGCCGGGTGGCGGGCTCGCTCGGCAGCGCCAACATGCGCTATCACTTGAACCGGGCCGCGCTTCAAGATGTTCGGACCAATGGGCCCCGGCTCTGGGGTCGCTTTGCTCCCTTGGCCGGGATGACGGTGGAGAAGCTAAGGCCAACGCCCACTACAGCCGCGCGATCCTTTCCGTCAGCAGAGCGAAGAAGCCGTCGGCGTCGATGTCGCGCATGACGAGCGCGTTGCGCGGGCCGTCGGTGATGTTCCACCAGTCGACCACCGTGGCGCCCATCGTCAGTTCCGAAACGGTTTCGATCTGCACGTTGCACTGCCGGCCTGAGAAGAGCTCCGGCTTCAGCAGGTAGGCGATGACGCAGGGGTCGTGCAGCGGGCCGCCGTCGGTGCCGTATTTCTCCTCGTCGAAACGTTCGAAGAAATCGAGAAGCTGCGCGGTGGCTGTGCCGACGCGCGTGCCCATCGCGCGGAAGCGGTCGACACGGGCCTTGGTGGTCAGCGCCTTGTGGGTCACGTCGAGCGGCATCATCACTATGGGCGCGCCGGAGCGGTAGACGACATCGGCCGCCTGCGGATCGACATAGATATTGAATTCCGCCGACGGTGTGACGTTGCCCTGCTCGAAATAGCCGCCGCCCATCAGTACGATTTCGCGAATGCGCGGCACGATCGCAGGCTCGCGGATCATCGCCAGGGCGATGTTGGTCAGCGGGCCAAGCGGGCATAGCGTGACCGTGCCCTCGGGCTCGGCCATCAGCGTCTCGACGATGAAGTCGACCGCATGCTGCGTTTCCAGCTTCATCGTGGGCTCGGGCAACTCTGGCCCGTCAAGACCCGTGCGGCCATGCACATGCTCGGCGGTGACGAGTGGGCGCGTCAACGGTCGCACCGCGCCGGCGAAGACACGGGTTTCGGGCCGTCCCGCCAGTTCGCAGATCTTGCGGGCGTTCTTCTCGGTCAGCGCCAGTGGAACGTTGCCTGCCACGGCTGTGAGGCCGAGCACGTCCAGTTCGGGACTGGCCAGCGCCAGCAGGATGGCCACGGCATCGTCCTGGCCGGGATCGGTATCGATGATGATTTTACGCGCTTCCGCCACTGACAGTCCCTTCGGTCTTTGTTCTTGAACTGGAAAAGCGCGCGAACCATATCAGTGGCACGGGCGAAAATGCCATCCGGGTTTCCGCCTTTCCACGTCGCTCTTTGAGGACATGATTGATGACGCGCATGACGCCCTTTTCGAGCCCGCTGCTGCTGGGGTTCGATACGATCGAGAAGACCCTCGAACGAGTTGCCAAGAACGGCGACGGCTACCCACCCTACAATATCGAGCGCCTGCGCGGTGACACCGGTGATCGGTTGCGGATCACGCTCGCGGTCGCGGGCTTCTGCGAAGCCGACCTGGAAGTGGTGGTCGAAGACAACGAACTGACCGTACGCGGCCGCCAGGCCGACGATGCGGAACGCGAATTCCTTCACCGCGGCATCGCCGCAAGGCAGTTCCAGCGCGTGTTCGTGCTGGCCGACGGAATGAAGGTTGCCGGCGCCGAATTGAAGAACGGACTGCTGGCAATCGACCTCGACAGGCCCGAACCGGAACGACTGGTACGGAAAATAAACATTTCTGTGAAAGACTGAGTTCCGGCCGCACCGGAACCCAATGGCTCTGCTGCGGGTTGGTCAAGGAGACGCCCCGCTGAACCGTAGGAGGCTGACATGACTGTGAATGAAGAAGAAAAGACCGTGCTGACCCAGGCCGAACTGGCGCATCTGGGCGAAGGCACGGTGGCCTATCTCAAGGAAATCGACAGCGACGAGCTGCGCGGCAAGTTTCCGGGCATGCCCGAAATCGCGCCGGGAACCAAGCTGTGGGCGGTGTTCGCCGCCAACGGCCAGCCGATTCTCTTGACCGACGCGCGCGCTTCCGCGCTCGCCGGGGCGATCCAGAACGACCTGACCCCCGTCAGCATCCACTGACGCGGGCAAATCCCGAAACGGAAAAAGGCGGCCGCCTGGGGCCGCCTTCGACGGAAATTTGATCGCGGGAGCCGTCAGGCGGCGTGAGACGCCGGCGTCTGCGACAGGAAAGTGTGAATCGCGGCGGCATCCTTGGTGCCGCGAATCTTGCCGACAATGTCGCTGTCGCGCAGAACGCGCGCAATCCGCGACAGGGCCTTGAGATGGTCCGCACCGGCCCCTTCGGGCGCCAGCAGCAGGAAGACGAGATCGACCGGCTGGTCGTCGAGCGCCTCGAAATCGACCGGATTTTCCAGCCGCGCGAAAATGCCGGTGATGCGCGAGATGCCGGGCAGCTTGCCGTGGGGAATGGCAATGCCGTTGCCGACGCCGGTGGAGCCGAGCCGTTCGCGCTGCAGGATCGTGTCGAACACTTCGCGCTCAGGCAGGCCGGTGACGGATGCGGCCTTTTCGGCCAGCAATTGCAGAAGCTGCTTCTTGGAATTGGCCTTCAAGGCCGGCATTACTGCCGAAACCTCGATCAGATCGCTGAGATCCATTTCCGATTATCCTTTTGCTCTGCCTTTTAACCGCGACGCAAGCCCCCGCCTGCGGTCCGGCTGAGTTGTTGGCGGCTAGGCCCTTGCGACCACGGCTGACGAGGTGTCTATCCAGCCAATGTTCCCGTCGGGGCGGCGATAGACGACATTGACGTGCTCGTTCCCGGCGTTGCGGAATACGAAAACGGGACTGTCCTTGGTGTCGAGTTCGATGACGGCGGATGCGACCGACATGATACGCAGTGCGACCGTGGACTCCGCGACGATCGCCGGCGCGTAGTCTTCCGGCACTTCTTCGTCGTCTTCGGCAACGGGCGCCATCACACGGTAGTCGATATCGATGCCGTCAGCGACCACGCCAGACTGGTGCGACTTGAGACGGCGCTTGTAGCGGCGCAGGCGCTTCTCGATGCGCTCGGCGGCGGCATCGAACGCAAACTGCGGGTCCTGTGCCTGCCCGGTCGCCTGCAGCACCATGCCGGTGTCGAGATGGACCATGCAATCGGCGGTAAAACGCGATCCGGACTTCTCAACCGTGACGTGTCCGGCAAATCCGCCGTCGAAATACTTCCCCACAGCCTCCCCGACACGTCCCTCGATTTTCGATCGGAAAGCGTCGCCGATTTCCATGTGCTTACCAGAGATACGCAGGCTCATATGAAACTGACCTTCTCTTGTGCCGGTTCTAGAGGGCTTGGAGTTTATACCTGTGGTCGTCGCGCACAAGGTTTTTGGCGGCATTTCGGATGGTTAGGACTTCTTCCTTCAAGCGCGGAACGCCGTCCCGACGTGCTGTCGCATCGCCTCCGAAGCGGTCCGCCGTATGCGGGCGGGCTTCTAGTCACTTCGGCTCGCAATGTCAAACCGGGCAAGGTTACCTAACGAGAAGACTTGGGTCAGCCGCCCGCCGAGGCAAGGGCCCGTTTTTCGCGCCGACGCTGCACCGACGACGGAATACTCATTCCTTCCCGGTACTTGGCAACGGTGCGGCGCGCGATGTCGACGCCGCCACGCTTGAGGATATCCACAATGGCGTCGTCGGAAAGCACATCCAGCGGCTTTTCGGCGTCGATGAGCTCGCGGATGCGATCCCGGACGGCTTCTGAGGAGTGTGCGTCGCCGCCTGCCGCCGACGAAGCGATCGCCACCGAGAAGAAATAGCGCAGCTCGAACACGCCACGCGGCGTCATCATGTATTTGTTCGCCGTCACGCGGCTGACCGTTGATTCGTGCATGCCGATCGCGTCGGCGACGGTGCGCAGGTTCAGCGGCCTTAGATGCCGGATGCCGTGGAGCAGGAACGCATCCTGTTGTCGTACGATCTCGCTTGCAACCTTGAGGATCGTACGCGCGCGCTGGTCGAGGCTGCGCGTCAGCCAGTTGGCGTTCTGCAGGCACTCGGCCAGGAACTCCTTTTCGGCGTTGTTGGCTGCCTGCTTCGAAACGCTGGTGAAATAGTCCTGGTTGACGAGGACGCGTGGCAGCGTGTCGGCATTCAGCTCCACCGACCAGCTTCCGTCGCGCGCGGCGCTGACGATCACATCCGGCACGATCGTGTCCGCCGTGCCGCGTGTGAAGGCCAGGCCCGGGCGTGGGTCGAGGCTGCGAATCTCGGCCAACATATCGAGCAGATCGTCGTCCTCGACCCCGCAAAGCTTGCGTAGCTGGGCGAAATCGCGTCGCGCGAGCAGGTCGAGATGAGCGACCAGCGCCTGCATGGCCGGGTCGAAACGGTCATTTGCGCGCAATTGCAGCGCGAGGCACTCGGCAAGGTCCTGTGCAAAAAGGCCTGCAGGGTCGAACGTCTGGCAGATGGCCAGGACGCGCCCCACGGAGCCTTCGTCCGTGCCGAGCCGCTCTGCAATCTCCGCCATATCGCCGCGCATATATCCGGCTTCATCGAGGGAATCGGCGAGTTCCCGAGCAATCAGGCGGTCGGAGGGCGCCCGAAAGGCAAAGGCGATCTGCTCGCCGACATGATCGGCGAGGCTGACGCGGGCGGCAGCCATGTCCTCGATGTCGAAACCTTCGCCGCCACCCGTCGCGGACGGCGCCGACTTCCACTGTGCGGCAAGGTCCGGCGATAGCCGCTCGGCAGTGCCCGGATCGTCTGGAAAGACGTTTTCCATCGACGTGTCGAGCCGTTCCGACATCGCGGCGGCGTTCGCATCGTCAGCATCGAACATGCGGTCGAGCTCGGAGCCGTCGGAGGCCCCTTCGGCCCGCCGGTCTTGCTCATCGTCGCGCCGCGGGTCGTCGTCGCGCTGCTCCGTGCGTTCCAGCAGCGGATTCTTCTCGATCTCGTCCTCGATGAAACGTTCCAGCTCGATATGGGTAAGCTGCAGCAGCTTGATCGACTGCATGAGCTGCGGGGTCATCACCAGCGACTGCGACTGACGCAACTGCAGTTTGGCGCTGAGTGCCATGGCGACCGCTACCTACCCCTTACCCCGAACCTGCATTGACCGCGCGGCGTCTGTCGCCCACAGGCCATTTCGGGCCGAATGAAACTGGCCCGTCTTTTGCCTGTCAAGCGCATCGGGGTTTAGATTCGCTTACGCGAGGGCATTCTCGATGCCAAAACCCGCCTCGAGAGCGCGAAATCGCGGAAAAACGGCTTGGAAGGTGTCTAAAGCGTAAAGGCTTCGCCGAGATAGAGCCGGCGCACGTCGGGGTTCTCGACGATTTCCGAGGGCAGGCCGTGGGTCAGCACCTGTCCTGCGTGGATGATATAGGCGCGCTCAACCAGCCCCAGCGTTTCACGCACATTGTGATCGGTGACCAGCACACCGATGCCGCGCGCGGTCAGGTGCCGCACGAGCTGCTGGATGTCGGAGACCGCGATCGGGTCGACGCCCGCGAAAGGTTCGTCCAGCAGCATGAAATTGGGGTTGGAGGCCAGCGCGCGGGCGATCTCCAGACGCCGGCGCTCGCCGCCCGAAAGCGCGATTGAAGGCGCCTTGCGCAGGTGCGCGATATGGAATTCCTCCAGCAGCTCGTCGAGCCGGTGCTCGCGGGCCTTGCGCCCCTTCTCGGTCACTTCGAGAATGGCGCGGATATTGTTTTCAACCGAAAGGCCACGAAAGATCGACGCTTCCTGCGGCAGGTAGCCGATGCCCAGCCGCGCGCGCCGGTACATTGGCATCGAGGTCACGTCGTAACCGTCGATCTCGATCGTGCCCTGATCGACCGGCACCAGCCCCGTCACCATGTAGAAACAGGTGGTCTTGCCGGCGCCGTTCGGTCCGAGCAGGCCGACCGCCTCGCCGGCGCGCACCCCGAAGGACACGCCGCTGACGACCTGGCGGCCCTTGTAGCTCTTGGTCAGGCCACGCGCGATCATGGTGCCCTTGAAGCGCTCGCGATCGGCGCGCACCTGCACCGCCGGAGCGCCTTTGGAGGCGAATCGGTCTGTCAGCGACTGGATGAAAGAAGACGCAGGTTTGGCCATGAAATGGTCTGGCCGCCCTACCGGTTCTGCGAACCGGGCTTGAGCAGCATCTTGACCCGACCGCCGCTGCCCCCCTGCTGCTTGCCGCAGCCGTCCAGGGTCGCGAGGCCGGACGACATCTGCACTGTCAATTTGCAGCCGACGACGACGTTGTCGCCCTCTGTCAGCACGACTTCCTTGCCGGAAAGGACCAGTACCTCGGAGCGCATGTCGAAGCTGCCGCTGTCACCGGTGGCAACCTGGGTCTCGGACTTGACGTAAACCTTGCCCTCGACCTCGAGGCGGTCGATGTCGGCCGAGCCCGTCGTCGCGGAGCCGCCTTCGGTGTTGTAATGCACGGTCATCTTGCCCGAGCGCAGCAGCGTCGGCCCCTGCACGACCGAAACATTGCCGGTGAAGATGGCAACGCCGTCGTTCTCGCGCACTTCCAGATGGTCGCTTTCGATCTGGATCGGCTTGTCGCCGTCGAGCTTCAGGCCCGTCAGGCGGCCAGCTTCCTGCGCAAGTGCATTGCCGGCGGGCAGCAATGCAAGGCATGCGGCCACGACCAGGGAACGGCCGTCAATTCTCATTCGTCCCTCCATTGGCCGTCTCCCCCTCGGCATTCGCCGCTGTCTGCAGACGCTTGGCGTCAATTTCCATACGCACGCGGTTCTCGAAGATCATCACCGCGCCTTTTTCGCTGATGCGCATGGAATCGGCTTCGATGCGCGCGCCGTCAAGCGTAATATCGACCGGATCGCTGGTTTCAAGCTTGCCGGCGGCCATGTCGACGACCGCCGAGCGCAGCAATGCGTGAATTCCGGTGTCGGTGGTAAAGGTGATGTCGCTGTTGAGCCCCAACGTGTTCGAATCGCGGTCGAGGACGCCGCTCTTGGCTGCGACCGTCACCCAGTTCTCGTCATCGAACGGCAGCTTTGCTGCGATGCCTTCGAGGTCGATCTTGCTGGCGTTGCCGATGTCCTGGATCGCGCGTTCCGCCGTCATGTTGTACGGGCGATTGTCGCGCGTGAAGCCGTCGAGCTTGGGATCCGACATCACCAGCCTGCCGCCTTCGATGGCGGTCGAGCCGAGCTCGACCGAAACGCCCTCGGGTGTCGCCAGCCAGGATTTGGCCACGAACGCAGCGACCATCAGCACGGCAACCACCGGCAAGGTCAGCTTGAGGAATCGCACCCGCCCGGAATGCCGCCGCGCGCGCGAAAACGCCTCTTCGACGCGGCTCTCCTGCGCAGAAGGCGTGGCGGCCGTTCTACGCGCCGTGCCCGTTGGCTGTTGCGCTGACGAAATGGTCATACCCCGTTGGTCCGAAATCTGATTGCGCACCCGATATCAGGGGCGATGGTGATACTGGCCTGCCGTATCCCGCAGGCAATTAAGAGTGCTCCCGAAGTGGAGCTGACGACCTGTTCTGATCGTGCCGACGCGAGTTACATCCTAATATGGTAATTTTTGGATAAACCAGCGCACCATACAATATAGGCGCCTTGCGCCGTCCGCAAAAGGGGGTTCGCCCAGAGGCGCTCCGAGGGCGCGGCAAGCTGCCTCTTCTAACCCTTGCCGGCTTGTTCTACAAAGCTGTCCGCAGGCGGCGGATAAGTGGCAAACCCGGAGAGGACGTCATGGCAGATCGGGCAGACGACATCATCGACCGCAGACGGCTGCGTCGCAAGCTGACGTTCTGGCGGGCGGCGGCGCTTGTCATCGTGGTTCTCGCTGTCGCAGCACTTTCGTCCTGGGCAATGCGCGACCGGCTGGCCAGCACGGGCGGAAACCATATCGCCAAGGTCAAGATCGAGGGTACGATCGTCGAGGACGAGGAGCTTCTCAAGCGGCTGGAACGCATCGCGAAGGCCGACAGCGTCAAGGGCGTGATCCTGTCGATCGATTCTCCTGGCGGCACGACGGTCGGTGGCGAGGCGATCTACGAGGCGGTACGCAAGCTCGCCGAGCAGAAGCCGGTCGTTGCCCAGGTGGGCACCCTTGCCGCGTCCGCAGGCTACATGATCGCCAGCGCCACCGACCATATCGTCGCAAGGCAGTCCTCCATCGTCGGCTCGATCGGCGTGCTGGTGCAGTTTCCCGACGTTTCCGAGCTGATGGCCAAGATCGGCGTCAAGGTCGAGGGCGTGAAGTCCTCGCCGTTGAAGGCCGAGCCGTCGCCGTTTACGCCGACCACCGACGAAGAGCGCGCGATGCTGCGGGCGCTGGTGATGGACAGCTACGACTGGTTCGTGGGCCTCGTGGAAGAGCGCCGCCCGCTCAGCCGCGCCGAGGTGCTGGCCGTCGCCGACGGGTCCATTTTCACCGGCAGGCAGGCACTGGAGCGCAAGCTCGTCGACGGGCTGGGCGGCGAGGAGCAAGCCGTCGAATGGCTGGCGTCCAAGGGCGTGGACGGCGAGCTCTCCGTGATCGAATGGAAGTCATCGGAAAGCGACAGCTTCTTCTCGCCACTGGCGCTCGCACAAGCTGCCGGAACTTTGCTCGGCCTGGAGAGCCTCGGGCCGGACGTTGCCCGCAAGATCGGCGCCGACCGCTTGTTCCTTGACGGGCTGCTGTCCCTCTGGCAACCTGACCGGGATGCCTTTGGTGGCTGAAAAAACCAAGCAAAAACACTTGCATAAACGGTAACAACGCTGTCAGCGGGGAAGCTTTTCGATGATCAAGTCTGAACTCGTGCAGACCATCGCCAACCGAAATCCGCATCTGTTTCTCCGCGACGTGGAGAACATCGTGAACGCGATCTTTGACGAAATCTCCGAAGCGCTCGCCTCCGGCAATCGCGTCGAACTGCGCGGCTTCGGCGCGTTCTCGGTGAAGAATCGCCCCGCGCGCGTCGGCCGTAATCCACGCACCGGCGAATCGGTCGAGGTCGAGGAGAAGTGGGTGCCGTTCTTCAAGACCGGCAAGGAACTGCGCGAGCGGCTCAACTCCGACTAACTCTGAACGGGGGCCGCGCCGGCGCGGCAAAATGCACATGCTCAACCGCTTCATGACCGTCGTGGTCTTCATTCCGCTGGCGATCGTGCTTGTGGCGCTTGCGGTCGCCAACCGGGCACCGGTCGATTTTACGCTCGACCCGTTCAATCCCGGAAATCCGGGGCTGACTGTCACGTTGCCGCTGTTCATCTACCTTTTCGGCGCCCTTGCGCTCGGGCTGATCGTCGGCAGTGTCGCGACCTGGTTCAGGCAGGGTCACTACCGCAAGCTGGCGCGTCGGCGCGAGGCTGAACTCGCAGCCGCGCCGAAACCAGCGGCCAAGCCCGAAAGCGGCGCGGCCGCGCTGCCGGCACCGCGCGCCTGACCCGTCGCCTGTCGGCGACCTCGAAGGAGTTTCACACATGTTGACGATCTCGGCCGACGGCGTCGACCGCTCGCTTAGCTTTTCAGGTCTCGTAGAGACGCTGCGCGTGGCCTTTCGCGACGGCGCGGTGCAGCCTGTGCGCCATCACCACACGATCGAGCGGCCGGACGGTACGGCATCGACCCTGCTGCTGATGCCCGCCTGGAACGACTTCGAGAAAGCCGGCACCTCCGATGGTGGGTATATCGGTGTCAAGATCGTCACCGTTTCGCCCGACAACAACCAGATCGGAAAACCCGCCGTGATGGGGCTCTACCTCCTGGTCGACGGCAAGACCGGCGAGCCCCGCGCGCTGATAGACGGCCAACGTATCACGCAATGGCGCACGGCCTGCGCTTCCGCGCTTGCTGCCAGCTATCTCGCCCGCGAGGATGCATCAAAGCTGCTGGTTGTCGGCGCCGGCGCGTTGTGCCCGTTTCTGGCGCAGGCTCACTCGGCCGTGCGGCCGATCGACGAGATCAGGATCTGGAACCGTACATCCGAGAATGCGGCCAAGGCGGCCGCTGCTTTGCGCGAGGCGGGGCTGAACGCCAGCGTAGCCGAAAATCTCGACGAAGCCATCGGCTGGGCGGACATCGTCTCCTGCGCCACCATATCCACCGAGCCACTGGTGAGGGGCGAATTGCTGACGCCCGGCACGCATCTCGATCTGGTAGGCGCTTTCACGCCAACCATGCGTGAAAGCGACGACGAGGCGATCCGCCGCTCGCGCGTCTTTGTGGATACGCGAGCAGGCGCCACCAAGGAGGCCGGCGACATCGTGCAGGCGGTAGCCTCGGGCGCCCTCACGCATGAAGGCATAGTCGCCGACCTGTTCGAACTGACCCGCGGCGAGAAGCCGGGACGGCAAGGCGCCGACGAGATCACGCTGTTCAAGTCGGTCGGCGCCGCGCTGGAAGACCTCGCGGCGGGCATTGCCGTCTATGAGGGATCGAAGGGCTAGTCGGCCAGGCAGACCCGCAGGAGGTTGCCGTCCGGGTCCGGTGCGGTGAAGGTGCGGCCGAACTGGGCGTCGAATGGCTGCGCCGCATCGATGCCGGCGTCCCGCCAGCGCTGGTGCTCCTGGTCCACGGCTTCGGGACCGTCCGCCAGAAAGGCGAATTCGAAGCCTTTGTCGGATACCGCCGCGGGCGACGATTTCGACAGAAGTCCCAGCATGAAGCCCGAGCCAAGGTCGAACGACACATAGGTCGGCACGGCGAACACCGGCTCGCGGTCCAGAAGTTTGCCGTAAAAGGCGGCGCTGGCGGTGGGGTTTTCGACATAAAGAATGATGAGATTGGGCAAGATGTGTCTCCTTTCTATTCGCACATGATAGGAGATGGCTCCGCTCAAACGTGTCAGGAGACCGCACCCCGCCACGCTCTGTTGCGAGGCGGATGACCCTGTGCCAAAAGCGGGCGACAAGATGCGGAGACCCTTTCCTTGACAGCTTCGCGAGACAAGCGCCGCGACAAACGCCCCGGCCGGGGCTCGCAGGCTGCCGACGGCCGCAGGCAGGCTGTGCGCGAGGAAGCGCCCGCCAGGCGTCCGCTGGCGCGCAGGCCCGGTCCGTTGCCGGCCGAGACGCTGCCGCTGATCCTCGAGGTGGAGCCCGGTGCCGACTATGCGCTGCTGGATTCGGGCAGCGGCCGCAAGCTCGAGCAGTACGGCCCATATGTGATCGAGCGCCCGGAAGGTCAGGCGATCTGGCAGCCGGCGCTGCCGCCTTCCGAATGGGCCAAGGCCGATGCCGTCTTCACCGGCGATACCGACGAGGAAGGCATGGGGCGCTGGCGTTTTCCGAGGGACCCGCTCGGCGAGACCTGGCCGATGAAGCATGACGGCATCGACTATCTTGGCCGTTTCACATCCTTCCGACACGTCGGCGTGTTTCCCGAACAGGGTTCGCACTGGAGCCACATGGAGGCGCTGATCCGCAAGGCGGGCCGGCCGGTGAAAGTGCTCAATCTGTTCGGCTATACGGGTCTCGCATCGTTGGTCGCCGCGCGTGCGGGCGCGGAGGTCACCCATGTCGACGCATCCAAGAAGGCGATCGGGTGGGCGCGCGAGAACCAGCAGCTTGCAAGGCTGGCCGACAAGCCGATCCGCTGGATCTGCGAAGATGCAATGAAGTTCGTCGAGCGCGAGGAGCGCCGCGGCAACCGTTACGACATCATCCTCTTCGACCCGCCCGCCTACGGGCGCGGGCCGAAGGGCGAGGTCTGGCAGCTTTTCGACGATCTTCCGGTCATGGCTGACATCTGCCGCGAAATCCTGTCGGCGAAGCCGCTGGCGGTGGTGCTGACGGCCTATTCGATCCGCGCGTCGTTCTTCGCGATCCACGCGCTGATGCGCGATACGTTTGCGGGCATGGGCGGTGAGGTTCAGTCGGGCGAACTGGTGATCCGCGAGAAATCCGCCGGCCGCGCGCTCTCGACCTCGCTGTTTTCACGGTGGGTGGCGGGATGAGCGACAACCGGCGTGTCGGGCAGGTCAAGGAAGTCACCAGCCTTTCGAACCCCATCGTCAAGGATATCCGCGCCCTGGCGATGAAGAAGTTCCGCGACCAGCAGAACGCCTTCATGGCCGAAGGGCTGAAGCTGGTGATCGACGCGTTCGATCTCGGCTGGACGATCCGTACGCTGGTCTTCGCCAAGGCGCAGCGCGGCAACCCTACGGTGGAGAAGATCGCCGCGCGCACGGTTGCCGCCGGCGGCCTCGTGCTGGAAGCAAGCGAGAAGGTGCTGGGCGCCATCACCCGTCGCGACAACCCGCAAATGGTTGTCGGCGTGTTCCAGCAGCGCTGGGCCGCGCTCAAGGACATCCGCCCCGCTGACTGCGATGTCTGGATCGCGCTGGACCGCGTGCGCGATCCCGGCAATCTCGGCACGGTGATCCGCACGGCCGATGCGGTGGGCGCCAAAGGCGTCATTCTGGTCGGCGAGACGACCGATCCGTTCTCTGTGGAAACGGTGCGCGCCACGATGGGCTCGGTCTTCGCGGTCCCCGTCGCAAGGGCCGGCGTGGAGGCATTCCTGGCCTGGCGCAAGGGCGTCCAGGCGACCTTCGTCGGAACCCATCTGAAGGGATCGGTCGACTATCGCACGGTCGACTATGCGCAAGGGCCGGTCGTGCTGGTGATGGGCAACGAGCAGCAGGGGCTGCCGGATGAACTGGCGGCCGCGTGCGACGCGCTGATCCGTATTCCGCAGGCTGGGCGCGCGGATTCACTGAACCTTGCGGTGGCCACCGGCGTTGCGCTCTATGAAATTCGCAGGCACGCCCTGCCGGTGGTTGGAAAGGACGAGAATTGAGCTTCAACAGCCGGGGATTTTACGCCGCCGTCGTCATCCTGGCGGTGGTCATCGACCAGTGCATCAAATATCTGGTCGAGACGGAGCTGGCCATGCATGTGCAGGTCGAAGTGCTGCCGTTCCTGGCGCTGTTCCGCACGCACAATACCGGCATCGCCTTTTCGATGTTTTCCGACCTGAGCGGTGTCGCACTCATCGTGCTGACGCTGGGTGTGGTTGGCGTCGTGACGTGGATTGCACTACGCACCGACGAGGACCACCGCCTCGCCCGTCTCGGTTTCGCGCTCATTGTCGGCGGCGCGCTGGGCAACCTGATCGATCGGGTCTGGCACGGCTATGTGATCGACTACGTGCTCTTCCATCTGCCGACCTGGTCCTTTGCGATCTTCAATCTGGCCGATGCCTTCATCTCCGTGGGCGCGGCGCTGGTGATCCTCCAGGAGTTCATCGTCTGGCGGCGGTCGCGGGGCAGCAGCGCGCAATAAAAGGTGCTGTTGACCTCCGCGCGACGCCACCCCACAGTCGTCCGAAACAGCCACCGGGAGGAAGCCATCATGTCCGACACGTTCAAGGCGCTGCTCGTCTCGCGCGACGAGAACAAGACCCAGTCCGTCGACATGGTGGAACTCAGCGAGGACGAGCTGATGGACGGCGACGTGACGGTCGCCGTGGAGGCAACCACCGTCAACTACAAGGACGGGCTGGCGATCACCGGCAAGGCGCCCGTCATCCGCCGCTGGCCGCTTGTCCCCGGTATCGATTTCGCGGGAACGGTGATTGCGTCCGATAACGCGCAATGGAAGGTCGGCGATCGCGTCATTCTCAACGGCTGGGGCGTCGGCGAAACGCATCATGGCGCCTTTGCCGGGCGCGCGCGGGTCAAGGGCGAGTGGCTGGTGCCGCTGCCTGCCGCCATGACGCCGGTCGACGCGATGGCCGTCGGTACGGCAGGCTACACGGCAATGCTGTGCGTTATGGCGCTGGAGCGGCACGGCATCACGCCGGAACGTGGGCCGGTCGTCGTCACGGGTGCTGCCGGCGGCGTCGGTTCGGTGGCCGTGTCGGTGCTCTCAAAGCTCGGTTATCACGTCATCGCTTCCACGGGGCGGCCTGCGGAAGCCGGCTTCCTGAAGGAACTGGGCGCAGCCGAAGTCATCGCCCGCGAGGAACTGGAAGCGCCGGCAAAACCGCTCGGCAAGGAGCGTTGGGCGGGCGGCATCGATGCGGTGGGCAGCAATACGCTGGCCAACGTGCTGTCGATGACGGCTTATGGCGGCGCGGTGGCGGCCTGCGGCCTTGCCGGCGGGATGGACCTGCCGGGTAGCGTTGCGCCGTTCATCCTGAGGGGCGTTTCCCTGTTGGGCGTCGATTCCGTGATGGCCCCTCGCGACATCCGCCTGGAGGCCTGGCGCCGCATCGAACAGGACCTCGACCACGGCAAGCTGACGGCCCTGTCGACGCTGATGCCGTTCGACGCCCTCGTCAATGCCGCCCACGACATCGTGGCGGGCAAGGTGAGGGGCCGTCTGGTCATCGAGATGTAGGGGCGCACCGCTCGCTAAAATTGTAGCGAACGGCCAAAAGCTTCCCTAAGCCTTCTTCGCTATCGTCCACGACGATGACGGTGGAGCACAACCAGTTCGAGACGGCAGCGGAAGCGGAGCCAGAAAAGGTGTCGGCGCCTGCGCGCCTGCGCGTCAGCCCGCCGCCGCTGGCGCCGGATGCGCCTCAGGCGCCGAAGCGTCGGTCGCTGGGACGGCGGGCGCTTGTGGCGGCTTTGCTGTCGCTTGCCGGTATCGCTCATCTCACCGGTTCCTCCCTCATCGTCACCGGCGGGCTTCTCCTCATCAGCTTCGCGGCGCTGGTGATGCAGATCCTCGAGTTGCGCAAGGAGAACCGGCTGACGTCGCTGCTGGACGAGAATGTCAACCGCAGCCGCGAGGAAATCGAAAGCCTCGCCGACCGCATGTGGGAGCTTCAGGAGAGCGAGGAACACTTTCACGGGCTGATCGACGCGCTGGGTGACATCGTCGTTCATCGCGACCGCGAGGGGCGCATCCTCTACGCCAACCGCGTTCTTTCCGACGTGCTCGGCTGCAAACCCGACGCGCTCGTGGGTCGAAAGCTTCTGGAACTCGGCATCGACATCGGCGTGGTGCCGGACGGCGCCTTCGCCGACGGTGAGTGCCTGAGCTCGGCCGATGTGGCGATACGAACCGAGGCGGGCATACGCTGGTTCTCGTGGATCGAGCTTTCGGTGCGCGACAAGGAAAACAACGCGGTATCGCACCGGGCCATTGCCCGCGACATCACGGCTCGCAAGCGCGCCGAGACGGCGCTCATCAATGCGCGCGAACGCGCCGAGTCTGCGAACCAGGCGAAGTCGCGCTTCCTGGCTACCGTCAGCCACGAGATCCGCACGCCGATGAACGGCATCATGGGCATGGCCAAGCTGCTGGCCGACACGAAGCTGATACCGGAGCAGCAGACCTACGTTGCAGCGGTATCCACGTCGGCTTCCGCGCTTCTGGCGCTGATCGAGGACCTGCTCGACTATTCGAAAATCGAGGTCGGCCGTTTCGATATGGAGCCGCAGCCGGTAAGCCCGCGTGAACTGGTGGAGAACGTGGTCGAACTGTTGGCGCCCCGTGCCTATGGTAAGGGCATAGGGCTCGGCTGCCATGTCGCCCCGGCCGTTCCCGAACTCGTCTCCGCCGATCCAGGCCGTCTGCGGCAGGTGCTGCTCAATGTCGTTGGCAACGCCGTCAAGTTCACGGAAGCCGGCGGCGTGCTGGTCAGCGTGGACATTTACGACACGGAGCCTGGGCGGCGGCTACGCATTTCCGTGGCCGACACAGGCCCCGGGCTTCAGAAGAAGGACATCGACCGCATTTTCGACGAGTTCGAACAGGGGGACGGAACGTCGACCCGACAGCACGGTGGCGCGGGCCTAGGCCTGGCGATCTCACGGCGCATCGTCGAGGCGATGGGTGGCTCCATCGCCGTCGATGGCGAGCCGGGCGAGGGGTCCAAGTTCACCATCTTTCTGCCCGTCCTGGATGCCGTGGAACGGCCGATGGAATTTGAAGGCGCGCTCGCGGACTGCCGTGCGATCGTCATATCGAGCAATCTGATGGAGGCCGAAGGGATCGCGCGTACGATAACCGCGCATGGCGGGCTGGCTGAAATCGCCCGCACTGCGGAGGAGGCGGCAGCGGCTGCGCGCGCTCATGGCCAGGGCTATAATGTCGTCCTGGTGGATGCGTCGCTGGAGCGTGTCGATGGCCGGCTGCTCAGGAGATTGCAGAAGGCGGGCGTCAGCCCGGCGGAAGCCATCACGCTGATTGCACCGACGGATCGCGGCCAGCTCGCCGAATACCGGGCGAGCGGATACAACACGTTTCTGGCCCGGCCGGTGCGCGGCGAAACGCTGCTGCGCGTCCTTCTCGCATCACCGTCCAGGTCTGCCGGACCCGGTGGCGCGGTCGATGGCGGCGGCCGTCAACGCGCCCGGGCATCGCGCTCGCGCAACATCCTCATCGCCGAGGACAACGAGATCAACGCCCTGCTGGCGCGCTCCGCACTGGAAAAGGCGGGCCACCGCGTCGAGGTCGTGCGCAACGGCAAGGCGGCCGTCGAGGCGCTGACCGCGCCACGCAGCGCGCACCTCTACGACATCGTGCTGATGGACCTTCATATGCCGGTGATGGACGGGCTGGACGCCATAGCCCACATTCGCAAGCACGAGGAGGCGAAAGGGCTTCCCGCCGTGCCGATCCTCGTGCTTTCAGCCGACAGTCAGGAAAAGACGCGTCATGGCGTCATTGCACACGGGGCCACCGGTTTCCTCACAAAGCCGGTCGATCCTGTGAGCATGGCGGATGCCGTCGAGAGCCATTCCAGAGCTTGAGTGCCGGCTAATTGAAGCGGCGGTAGCCACCTCGGGGTGGAAATAGGTCACAGTCCTGTTGCAGTCTATCCCTATAGCCACGACAGATCAGTGGCTGCGGCGAGGAGAATCAGCCATGCAGGATGCAATGACCGAACGTGCTGCAAGCAATTGCCTTGTCGGGCAGGGGCCCAAGGGCCGTACCTTGCTGGCTGGTGAGCCGCTGGGGCGGATCGGCACGATGATCGTGCGCCTTGCAAGCAGTCCCGCCGAGATCGAGGCTGCCCAGGAAGTGCGCTATCGCGTTTTCCGGGAGGAACTCGGCAACCGCGCCGATGTCGCGGGCATGCAGGACCGCCGCGACGCCGACCGCTTCGACGATGTTTGCGACCATCTGCTGGTTTTCGATATGTCGCTCGATGGTCCGGACCATCGCCGGATCGTCGGTACCTACCGGCTGCTGCGCCAGGAATGCGCCTTTGCTGCCGGCGGCTTCTATTCGAGCGACGAGTTCGAGCTCGACGGCCTGGTATCGCGCCATCCGAACCTGCGCTTCCTGGAGCTCGGCCGTTCCTGCGTGCTGCCGGACTACCGCTCAAAGCGCACGATCGAACTGCTGTGGCAGGGCATCTGGGCTTATGTGAACCACTACGACATCGGCGTGATGACGGGCTGCGCCTCGTTCCATGGCACGGTGCCTGCGGCGCATGCCGAGGCGCTGTCCTTTCTCGCGCATAATTGCAGCGCGGATGGCGCCTGGCGCGTGCCGGCGGTGGCAAGACGCCACCATCCGATGGACCTGATGCCGACTGAGGCGGTGAACGCGCGCTCGGCGCTCGCCGCCATGCCGCCGCTCATCAAGGGCTATCTGCGGCTCGGCGCAAAGATCGGAGACGGTTGCGTGATCGATCACGATTTCGGGACGACGGATGTCTTCATCGTCCTGCCGGTCGAGACGATCTCGGCGCGCTACATCAACTATTACGGGGCCGAGGCGCAGCGTTTCGCCGCCTGAGGTCGGGCTGACTCACCCCTCCCAGTCCGTCCCGATCGCGTCTTCGTCGCGCTTCTTCGCTTCGCCTACCAGCTCGCGGGCGCGGGACAGATCGTCGCCATTCGCCTGTTCGGGTTCCGATTCTGCGTCTTCGTCCGGACACAGGACGAGTTCGAAAAGAACCGGGAAGTGATCCGACCCGCAGGCCGGCAGCCGGTGCATGGCCTTTAGCCGGAACTCGGCCGAGTGAAAGAGATGGTCGAGCGGCCAGCGAATGAGCGGGAAACGTGCGTCGAAAGTGGAAAACACCTTGCGGCCGATACGTGGATCGAGAAGCCGGCTTATCCGGCGGAAGCGTTCGGTCGTTCCCGACCAGGCGACGTCGTTGAGGTCGCCGGTGACGAGTACGGGCAGCGTCTCGTCCTTGACCCTCAGCGCTACCAGGGCGGTCTCGCCGTCCCGCCCCTCGGTGCCGCGATGCGGGACCGGCGGTTCCGGGTGGATCGAGTAAAGCCGAAAGCGCTGCCCTTCCGGCATAGTCACCGTGGTCACGATGGACGGGACGCCGTCGGTGAGCAGGCATTCGACGACCGTGTCGGATAGCGCGAATTTCGACGCCAGGATCATGCCGTAGGAATTGTCCTGCGTCTGGTCGACGACCGTCGGATAGCTTGAAAGAAGCTTCGAAAGGGCATCGCGCCAGCGCTGGTCGACCTCCATCAGCACGAAGATGTCGGGATCCCATTTTCGGATCTCGCTTTCCAGCTCGCCGAACCTGTCGTTCGACATCTTAACATTGCTGGCCAGAAGCTTTAGCGCCTCGCCCTTGTCGGTGGCCGGGTCGAAATCGGCGGACTGCCGGCGCCAGATCGGTGTGAAGGGCAGGATGAACCATGCCTGCACGACGGCGACGGCCAGGAGCACGATCTGGATGACGCGCCATGCCGTGCCCTCGGCGCCAAGCAGCAGGGAAGCCGCGACGACCAACAGCGCCGTCGCAAGCAATTGCTGGCGGGGAAAGTCGCCGACCCGCACGATGCCGTGCGCCAGCGGCAGAAACGGCAATATCGTCGAGACAGCGAGAAATACCGTCAAGGCCGATGCTGCGATCAGCATGTCGTCACCCTTATCCCCATCGCCCACTTGATCGCGGCAAGGTGGAAACTCGAAATCGCAGCCTCGGTTCCGTTCGCCTTACGTCCCCGCACTGTAGGCGGAGATGGCCGCCATGTTGACGATATCGGAGTCCTTGGCATTCAGCGATACGATCTGGACCGGCTTGTTGAGGCCGACCAGCATTGGGCCGATGACGGTCGAGCCGCCGAGTTCCTGAAGCATCTTGGTGGAGATGGATGCCGAGTGGAACGCGGGCATGACCAGCACGTTCGCGGGTCCGGAGAGCCGGCAGAACGGATATTGCCGCATCAGGGTCGGGTTGAGCGCCACGTCCGCGGCCATCTCGCCGTCATACTCGAAATCGACGCGCCTCTTGTCGAGGATGCGCACCGCTTCCTGAACGCGCGCCGAGCGCTCGCCTTGCGGATGGCCGAAGGTGGAATAGGCCAGAAGCGCAACACGTGGCTCGTAGCCCATGCGCCTGGCGAAGCCGGCCGCTTCCTCGGCGATGTCGGCGATCTCCAGGGAATCCGGCATGTCATGGACGGCGGTATCGGCGACGATGACGGTGCGACCACGGCACAGCGCCACCGACGCGCCGATGACGCGATGGCCCGGCTTGGCATCGATCACGCGGCGGATGTCTTCGAGCGCCGTCGAATAATTGCGCGTCACGCCGGTCACCACCGCATCGGCATCGCCCAGCGCCAGCATGCAGGCGGCGAAGTGGTTGCGGTCGTTGTTGATGAGCCGCTGGCAGTCGCGGAAGAGGAAGCCTTTCCGCTGCATCCGCTCGTAAAGGTGGTCGGCATAGACCGCGTTGCGGCGCGAGAGCCGCGCGTTGATGATCTCGATGCCCGGCCGGTCGAGGTCGACGCCTGCGTGCCGGGCCGTCTCCCGGATCTGGTCGTCGCGTCCGACGAGAATCGCGGTGCCGAGCTTCTGGTTCACGTAGGAAACTGCCGCGCGCATTACCTGCTCTTCCTCGCCCTCGGCGAAGACGACACGCTTGGGCTGGCGGCGCACGCGATCGTAGATGCGTTGCAGCGTCGAGGCGATCGGGTCGCGGCGCGCCGAAAGCTCCTGCTTGTATTTCTCGATGTCGAGGATCGGCCGCCGCGCCACGCCCGAATCCATCGCCGCGCGGGCCACGGCCGCCGGGATCGCCGAGATGAGGCGGGGATCGAACGGCACGGGGATGATGTAGTTGGCGCCGAATTTCGGCCGGTTGCCCTGGTAGGCCGCGGCCACGTCGTCGGGCACGTCCTCGCGGGCAAGCGCCGCGAGCGCCTGCGCTGCCGCGACCTTCATCTCGTCGTTGATGGTGGTTGCCCGCACATCCAGCGCGCCGCGGAAGATGTAGGGAAAGCCGAGCACGTTGTTCACCTGGTTCGGATAGTCCGAACGGCCGGTTGCCATGATGGCGTCGGTGCGGATTTCGGCGACTTCCTCCGGCGTGATCTCGGGATCGGGATTGGCCATGGCGAAGATGATCGGGTTCTTGGCCATCGACTGGATCATGGCGTTCGAGAACGCGCCCTGTGCCGACAGGCCGAAGACGATGTCGGCGCCATCCATCGCCTCGGCAAGCGTGCGCTTGTCGGTCTTGACCGCATGCGCCGACTTCCACTGGTTCATGCCTTCCTTGCGACCCTGATAGACCACGCCCTTGGTGTCGCAGAGAATGACGTTCTGCGGGGAGAAGCCCATCGACTTGACGAGTTCGACGCAGGCGATGCCGGCCGAGCCCGCCCCGTTGCACACCAGCGTCGCCGTCTTCATGTCGCGTCCGGTGATCTCCAGCGCGTTGATGAGGCCGGCGGCCGCGATGATCGCCGTGCCGTGCTGGTCATCATGGAAGACCGGGATATCCATCACTTCCCGCAGGCGCTGCTCGATGATGAAGCAGTCCGGCGCCTTGATGTCCTCCAGGTTGATGCCGCCGAAGGAGGGGCCAAGGAAGCGCACGCAGTTGATGAACTCCTCGACGTCCTGCGTATCGACCTCCAGATCGATCGAATCGACGTCGGCAAAGCGCTTGAACAGCACCGCCTTGCCTTCCATCACCGGCTTGGAGGCGAGCGCGCCGAGATTGCCGAGGCCGAGAATGGCGGTGCCGTTGGAGATCACCGCGACCATGTTGCCGCGCGTCGTGTAGTCGAACGCCCTGCTCGGGTCTTCCGCGATCGCCTTGACCGGAACCGCGACGCCCGGCGAATAGGCCAGCGACAGGTCGCGCTGGGTCGCCATCGGCTTGGTCGGGTTAATCTCGAGCTTGCCCGGTCGTCCCGAGGCATGGAAATCGAGCGCTTCCTGAGGGCTGACGGAGGGGCCGCCCTCCGTGGACTTGTCTTTCAACGGCATGATGGTGTCTGTTTCCTTCCCCGGATGGCTCGTTCTTGTGGAGTTTTGCCGAGCCGCATCGATTAAGGCTACACTTGGCCGCCGTGAATCGCCAAGCAGGAAAACCGCTTCCTCCAGAAGGCAATCCGCCGTTGAACGACGAAACGCCCATCCGCACCGCCGGCGCCGCGCCGACACCGCCCGTCCTGTCGACGGCGGGCGCGACACCGATGATGGAGCAGTTCATCGAGATCAAGGCGGCGAACCAGGATTCGCTGCTGTTCTATCGGATGGGCGACTTCTACGAGCTGTTTTTCCAGGACGCCGAGATCGCCAGCCGGGCGCTCGGCATCACGCTCACCAAGCGCGGCAAGCACCAGGGCGAGGATATCCCGATGTGCGGCGTGCCGGTGCACGCGGCGGACGATTATCTGCAGAAGCTGATCGCGCAGGGCCATCGGGTCGCGGTCTGCGAGCAGGTGGAAGACCCTGCCGAGGCGAAGAAGCGCGGTTCGAAGTCGGTGGTGCGCCGCGACGTCGTGCGCCTCGTCACACCGGGCACAATCACCGAGGAAAAGCTTCTGGCGCCCTCGGAAGCCAACTACATGATGACGCTTGGCCGCGTGAAGGGGCAGGGCGGCAGCGCATCCGGCAACGGAGACGGCTACGCGCTTGCCTGGATCGACATCTCGACAGGTTCGTTCAAGGTGGCGGAAAGCGCGGCCGACCGGCTGCTCGCGGACATATTGCGCGTAGATCCGCGCGAATTGATCGTTGCCGACCCGATCTATCACGATCCCGAACTGCGCGCGGTGTTCGATGTGCTTGGCCGTGTGGCCAATCCACAGCCGGCGGCCCTGTTCGATTCGGCCGCCGCATCGGGCCGCATCGCGCGCTTCTACGGCGTCGCGACGCCCGAGAGCTTCGGCCAGTTTTCCCGCGCCGAACTCGCGGCCATCTCCGGCGCGATAGCCTATGTCGAAAAGACGCAGATTTCGGAGCGTCCGCCGCTGGCACGGCCCGAACGCGAGGAGAGCGGATCGAGCCTCTTCATCGACGCGGCAACGCGCGCCAATCTGGAACTGACGCGCACGCTGTCCGGCAACCGCGACGGCTCTCTGCTCAAAGCTATCGACCGTACCGTCACCGGAGGCGGCGCGCGGCTTTTGGCCGAAAGGCTTACCGCGCCGCTGACCGACCCCGCAGAGATCAACCGGCGGCTGGATTGTGTTTCGTTCCTGTCTGCCGAGACGCGGCTTTGCGAGGCTCTGCGGGCAGTCCTCAAGGGTGCGCCGGACATGCCGCGCGCCCTGTCGCGGCTGGCGCTCAGGCGCGGCGGTCCGCGCGACCTCGGCGCATTGCGCGCGGGACTGGAAGCGGCACGCCAGGTGCTGGAAGCTGTGTCGGCGGCGATGCTGCCGGACGGGCTGAAGAACGCGTGCGACGCGCTCTCGACACTGCCCGCCGATCTTTCGTCCCATCTCGACCGGGCGCTTGCCGAGGAACTGCCCCTGCTGCGGCGCGACGGCGGCTTCGTGCGCGCCGGCTACAATGCCGAACTCGACGAGATGCGCGCGTTGCGCGACCAGTCGCGCCGGGTGATTGCGGGCATGGAGCGCGACCTTGCCGAGGAAACCGGCATCCGCTCGCTCAAGATCCGGCACAACAACGTGCTCGGCTACTATATCGAGGTGACGGCCAACCACGCGGAGGTGATGAACGGCACGGATGCTGCGAAGGCGCGGTTCATCCACCGCCAGACGATGGCGAACGCCATGCGTTTCACCACGACCGAACTGGCCGGGCTGGAAACCAAGATCGCCAACGCGGCCGACCGGGCGCTGCAGATCGAGCTGTCGGTCTTCGACGCGTTGCTGGAGGAAGTGGTCTCGCATGCCGAGGCAATCCGCGCCGGTGCCGCGGCACTCTCCGAAATCGACGTGGCCGCCGCAGCGGCGGTGCTGGCCGCTTCGGAAAACTACTGTCGCCCGGTCGTCGACGACGGCCTTTCGTTCCACATCGACGGTGGCCGTCACCCTGTGGTCGAACAGGCGCTCCGCCGGCAACTGGCCGATCCGTTCGTTGCCAACGATTGCGACCTGTCGCCAGAGGGCGATGCGAAGCACGGCGCGATATGGCTGCTGACCGGCCCCAACATGGGCGGTAAGTCCACATTTCTGCGTCAGAACGCGCTGATCGCGATCCTCGCGCAAATGGGCTTCTTTGTTCCCGCGGCCGCGGCGCATATCGGGATCGTGGACCGGCTGTTCAGCAGAGTCGGCGCCTCGGACGATCTGGCGCGCGGCCGTTCCACCTTCATGGTGGAGATGGTGGAGACGGCCGCGATCCTCAATCAGGCTGGTGACCGCGCGCTGGTCATTCTCGACGAGATCGGCCGTGGCACGGCCACGTTCGACGGCCTTTCCATCGCCTGGGCGGCGGTCGAATATCTGCACGAAAAGAACCGCTGCCGCGCGATCTTTGCCACCCACTTCCACGAAATGACCGCGCTGGCCGAAAAGCTCTCCCGGCTGCACAATGTGACGATGCGGGTCAAGGAGTGGGAGGGCGACGTCGTCTTCCTGCACGAAGTGGGCATGGGCGCGGCCGACCGGTCCTACGGTGTGCAGGTCGCGCGCCTTGCCGGCCTGCCGGACGCGGTGGTCGAGCGTGCGCGAGAGGTGCTTCGTCAACTGGAGGAAGGTGAAACGTCCGGCAAGGCGGCCCGCCTCGTCGACGATCTGCCGCTGTTTTCGGTTGCTGCAAAACGCGAGGCTCCAAAGCCGGCGGGTGGCGGTGCAGTGGCCGATGCGATGGAGAGCCTGCACCCCGACGAAATGACGCCGCGCGAGGCCCTGGAGGCGCTTTACAGGCTCAAGGAACTCGCCGCACGCAGTTGATGCGCCGCACCTCCTGCAACGATGCAAAGCTTACGTTGCGGCGTCGTTTCATTAACTCTCGCTTGAGCATTTCATGGCCTAGTGACGGATGAATGGGGGGCCGTTCAATGGCAAGATTTGTCAGCGTCTTCATATCGGCGGCGCACAGGCGGGTGATTTCGCTAATCGTCTGGCTCGCCGCCTTTGCGGCGGTGGTGGCTGTGATCGGCTGGTTTGCGCTGGATCAGGCCGGAAGGGCGATGACGTACGAAGCGCGTTCCACGGCGGATCATTTCGTCCGGCTGCGTACAAACCTGCTTTCCACCTTCGACACCATGCACGCCAACCTGACGGCTGAACCCTGTTCTCCGGCTTTCCAGGAACAATTGCGGCGCATCGCGTATCTGCCTGACAGTCTCAACGAGTTCCTTTATGCGCCGGGCGGTCGGGCGCGCTGTTCTGCGAATATTGCCGCGTTTGACGGTGCTGTGGATCTCGGAGAGCCGGACATTGGCCGGCAGGGCGAGCGCGGAATCGCGATGTGGGTCGATCTCGATCTGAGCTTCTTGGGACTCACCGGCGAGCGTGGAACGATTGCACTAAGTGAACCCTTCGCTGCGATCGTTCCACCGCAGGATGCCGGGTTCGATGGGCCGGACTGGATGTCGATGGAGGCGATACTGCTGGCCGACGACGGGAGCTGGTGGCACCGCAGCGGTCGACCGGGCATCTACACGCGATTGATTGCAGATGGCGGCAGCCTCGCCGACGGCACGACGCGCGTGATCTCCTGCGACGCAGGCGGCATGCATTGCGTCGTCGTCGAGGGTGACCTGCGTGCACTTCTCGCGCAATACAAGGGCCTTGTCGCGCTGGCGCTTCTGGCTGCGGCGATTGTCGCCACGCTCGCCGCCTTGCAGGTAAATGCGCTGATCGCGCGGTACTGGTCGTTCGAGGCACGTTTCCGTCGCCACCTCGATGCGAAATCCATCGTCTGCGCCTACCAGCCCGTGATGGAACTCGACACGGGCGAGATCACGGGCTGCGAGGTGCTCGCTCGCTGGCGCGATATTGATGACCGCGTCGTCTTCCCGGATCGCTTCCTCGATATCATCGAGCGTCACGACATGACGCGGCGCTTCACCGAGCTGGTTGCCCAGCGCGCCTGTGACGAGCTTTCCGAGCACCTGCCTGCGGGCAAGCGGCTGCAGGTCAACTTCAACATCTTCCCCTGCGATCTGGACAGCGACAGCCTGGCCCGCATCTTCTCTGGCTTCACGTCGCAGCCGGATCGCTTCGACGTGGTGCTGGAGATCATCGAAAGCGACGAGATCCCGCCGAACGCCCAACGGGAAATCGAGGCGCTGCGCCGGCTGGGCATCAAGACCTATATCGACGACTTCGGCACCGGCTATTCGAACATGCAGAATCTGGCCGCCCTGTCCGTCGACGGCGTCAAGCTCGACCGTGCCTTCGCAATGGCACCCGACAATACGGTAATGGCCAAGATGCTGCGCCACGCCGTGGAAATGATCGAGGCGACGGGCCGGGTGATGGTCGTCGAAGGCGTGGAGACGGCCGAAAGGCTGGCGCTGCTGCGCGGCATGCAGGCGCGTGTCGACTTCGTGCAGGGCTATTTCATTTCGCGGCCGCTCGACATCGCGGCGTTCGTGGCGTTCATGACCCCACAGCCGGTCTCGCTGGCGGAGCGCAAACGCAAGGCCGGTCTGGGTGTCGTCGCGGCCTAGCCGCAACAGCGCCATACACAAGGCGCAAATTTCGCGCTATAGACCGCGCGATTGCGGCAAGACCGGTGGGCATGGCGAAAGTTCCTCTCAAACTGGACGAGATCATCGACGGCCGCGCGCTGCTCGATGAGATGATTGCGCTGGCGAAGGCGGATGCCGCCGGCGCGCGACCGGCCTTGATCCGTCTCCTGAAGGAGCGCGTCGCCGAGGCCCGTGCGCGGGCCGAGGCGATGCTGATGGTCGACGGGGGCGGAACGGCCTGCGCGGCGCGACTGTCGCACCTGATGGACGAGGTGATCCGCGCTCTTTATGCATTCGCCGTCGATCACGTCTACCATACCCGCAACCCATCGGCGGCCGAGCGCATGGCGGTGGTGGCGGTCGGCGGATACGGGCGCGGAACGCTGGCGCCGGGCTCCGACATCGACCTGCTTTTCGTGTTGCCCTACAAGCAGACGCCCTGGGGCGAGCAGATCGTCGAATACATCCTCTACGTGCTTTGGGACCTCGGCCTCAAGGTCGGCCATGCAACCCGCAATCTTGACGAGTGCATGCGCCTGTCGCGTACCGACGTGACCATCCGCACCTCGATCCTGGAAGCACGCTTCGTCAGCGGCGACGAGGCTATCTACGAGACGCTGGTTGCCCGGTTCGATGCGGAAGTCGTCAAGGACACGGGTCCGGAATATGTGCAGGCGAAGCTCGCCGAGCGCGACGAGCGGCACGCCAAGGGCGGCGAAAGCCGCTATCTGGTCGAGCCCAATGTCAAGGAAGGCAAGGGCGGCCTGCGTGATCTGCACACCCTGTTCTGGATCGGCAAATATTATTACCGCGTGCCGACCGCCGAAGAGCTGGTCGGTAAGGGCGTGTTCACGCGCAAGGAGTTCCTGCAGTTCCGCAAGGCAGAGGATTTCCTCTGGGCTGTGCGCTGCCACATGCACTTCCTGACCGGGCGCGCCGAGGAGCGACTGCATTTCGACATTCAGCGCGAGATAGCCGAGCGCCTGGGCTATACCAGCCATCCCGGCCTTTCCGCCGTCGAGCGGTTCATGAAACACTACTTCCTCACCGCCAAGACGGTGGGCGACCTGACGCGCATCTTCTGCGCGGCGCTCGAGGAGGAGCAGGCCAAGCATGTGCCCGGCTTCAACCGCATCTTCCTGAATTTCTCCCGGCGCAAGCGCAAGCTCGCCGGCAGCAGCGACTTCATCGTCGACAATCACCGCATCAACATCGCAGACGAGCAGGTGTTCGAGCGCGACCCGGTCAATCTGCTGCGGCTGTTCTGGCTGGCCGACAAGCACGGCCTCGAATTTCACCCCGACGCGCTGAAACTTTTGACCCGCTCGCTCAAGCTTGTGGACCGCAACCTGCGGCGCAACGAGGAAGCCAACCGACTTTTCATGGATGTGCTCACCTCCGGCCGCAATCCGGAGCTCAATCTCAGGCGCATGAACGAGGCCGGCCTGCTCGGCAAGCTCATCCCCGATTTCAACAAGATCGTGGCGATGATGCAGTTCAACATGTACCACCACTACACCGTCGACGAGCATCTGATCCGCTGCGTGGGTGTTCTCGCCGAGATCGAGCATGGTGACGCCGAGGCCGTGCATCCGCTGTCGCATTCGCTGATGCCGGCGCTGCGGCCGCTGCGCGACATTCTTTACGTCGCCGTGCTGTTCCACGACATCGCCAAGGGGCGGCCGGAGGACCACTCGGAAGCCGGCGCCCGCATTGCGCGCAGGTTGTGCCCGCATATGGGCTTTTCCAAAGCCGATACCGAAACCATTGCATGGCTGATCGAGAACCATCTCGTCATGTCGATGACGGCGCAGACCCGCGACCTCAACGACCGCAAGACGATCCAGGATTTCGCCGACGTCGTGCAGTCGGTAGAGCGGCTGAAGCTTCTTCTGGTGCTGACCGTCTGCGACATCCGCGGCGTCGGGCCCGGCGTGTGGAACGGCTGGAAGGGGCAGCTCCTGCGCACGCTCTACTACGAGACCGAGCTGCAACTGACCGGCGGCTTCTCGGAGGTCACCCGCGCCAAGCGCGCGCTGGAAGCCCGCGCCGTGCTCGATGAGGCGCTTGCGGACTGGCCCGAGAAGGAGCGCAAGCGCTATCTCGGCCTGCATTACGACAACTATCTGCTGACGGTCGATCTCGAAGACCAGGTACGCCATGCCGGCTTTATCCGTGAGACCGACGCTGCGTCGCGGCGGCTGGCGACGATGGTGCGCACGCACCAGTTCGAGGCGGTGACCGAGATCACGGTGCTGTCGCCGGACCATCCGCGCCTGCTTTCGGTGATCGCGGGTGCATGCGCGGCAGCGGGCGCCAATATCGTCGACGCGCAGATTTTCACCACGGCAGACGGCCGGGCGCTCGACACCATCCTGATCTCGCGAGAGTTCGACATGGATGAGGACGAGCGCCGGCGCGCGCAGCGGGTGGGGCGGCTAATCGAGGACGTGCTGTCCGGCAAGAGCTGGCTGCCCGAGATGATCGAGAAGCGTACCAAGCCACGGCGTGGGGCAAAGACGTTCCGGGTGCAGCCGCGCGCGGAAGTGCGCAACACCCTGTCGAACCGCTTCTCGGTCGTCGAGGTCAAGGGGCTGGACCGTCCCGGCCTGCTGTCGGAAATCACCGGCGCGATCTCCGATCTGTCGCTGGACATCGCTTCCGCACACATCACCACCTTCGGCGAAAAGGTCATCGACACCTTCTATGTCACCGACCTGACAGGGCAGAAGATCGAGAATCCGACGCGCCAGGACAATATCCGCAAGCGGCTTATTGCCGTGATGGACGGCAGCGACACGGCGCGCAACGGCAACGGTCGCAGCACCGGGTCGGCATCGAAGGCGGCAGCCGAGTGAGACTGCGCGGTCGAGCGCGCATGGCGATGGCCTGCGGGCCTTTGGGGACCATTTCTCAATGAGCCTTGTGAAGAAATTCGCCACCGTCGGCGGCGCGACTTCCATCAGCCGTGTCGCCGGCTTCGTGCGCGAGGCGCTGATCGGAGCGGCACTCGGCGCCGGGCCTGTGGCCGATGCATTCTACGCGGCATTTCGCTTTCCGAACCTCTTCCGTCGGCTTTTCGCCGAGGGTGCGTTCAACACCGCCTTCATTCCGCTCTTCGCCAAGGAGCTGGAAGGCGGCGGCGAGGATGCCGCGCGGCGCTTTGCCGAACAGGTGCTCGCCGTGCTCGTCACGTGGCTTCTGCTGCTCTCGGCGCTGGCGATGCTGTTCATGCCGCTGCTGGTCGCATGGGTCATCGCGCCAGGGTTCACGGAGGATCCCGACAAGTTCGACCTGACCGTGGCGATGACTCGGATCATGTTCCCGTATCTGTTCTGCATGTCGCTGGTGGCGATGCTGTCGGGCATCCTCAATTCGATGCGACGCTATTTCGTCGCCGCCTTCGTGCCCGTCCTGCTCAACCTCATCCTGATCGGCGTTCTTGCCATCGGCCTCTATGCCGACATCGGAGCGCGCCGCACGGGTCTATGGATGTCGTGGGGCGTTTTCGCATCGGGTATCGCGCAGCTTTTCTTCCTGCTCTGGGGCGTGCGGCGGCAGGGATTTTCACTGAGCCTGCGCCTGCCTGTCTTCACGCCTGCGGTGAAGCGGCTGCTCGTGCTGATGGGGCCAGCGCTGTTGACCGGCGGCGTCACCCAGATCAATCTGCTGGTGGGCCAGATGATCGCGTCCGCGCAGGAAGGAGCGATTTCGCTGCTCAACTATGCCGACCGCATCAACCAGCTTCCGCTAGGCATCATCGGCATTGCGGTCGGCGTCGTGCTGCTGCCCGAACTGGCCCGAGCGTTGAAGGCCGGCGACCATGAGGATGCGCAGCACCTTCAGAACCGCTCGCTGGAATTCGCGCTCGGGTTGACCCTGCCGTCGGCGGTGGGCTTCGTGCTCTTCGCCGGGCCGCTGGTCAACCTCCTCTACGAACGGGGTGCCTTCACGGCCGAGACCACCGCGCTGACCGCGGCCGCACTCTCCGCGTTCGCGGTCGGGCTGCCTGCCTATGTGCTGATAAAGGTCTTCTCACCGGCCTATTTCGCACGGCTCGACATGAAGAGCCCGATGTGGTTCTCGGCAATCGCCGTCGTCGTGAACATCGCGGCGAGCCTGCTCCTGTTCCCTTTCTACGGCCATGTCGGCATCGCGGTCGCCACTTCGATCTCGGCCTGGCTGAATTTCGCGCTGCTGGCCGCCGTCCTGTGGCAACGCGGGGATTTCCGTCCGTCGGCGACGACGCTGCGGCGTGTGGCGATGATCGTGCTGGCCAGTGCTGCCATGGGTGTCGCAGTGCTCGTGCTCGATTATCTTTTTGCCGCTTGGCTGGCGGCTCCGTCGCTGCTGGTGCGCCTGGGTGCGGTGCTGGCCGTGATCGGCATTGCTGCGGTGATCTATTTCGCGATCGTCATCGCCACCGGTGCGGTGGACAAAGGCCAGCTCCTTGGCGTCCTCAGGCGGCGGCGCAAGCCAGCCGGTAAGGCTTCCGCCACGCCCCTTGATCCCTAGGCTTCCATCCGCCATAAGCGCCACGCGATCTTACGCCCTCGCCAGAAACGAGGCCCTCCACCAGCCCCGGACACCACCATGAGCAGCTTCAAGCCCCTTGTCTTCTCCGGCGTTCAACCGACCGGAAACCTGCATCTCGGCAACTATCTCGGTGCGATCCGCAAATTCGTCGCGCTGCAGGAAAGCCACGACTGCATCTATTGCGTCGTCGACCTGCATTCGATCACCGCGCAGCTCGTCCATGACGACCTGCCCGGCCAGACACGTTCGATCACCGCGGCCTTCCTGGCGGCCGGCATCGACCCGACGAAGCACATCGTCTTCAACCAGAGCCGCGTGCGTCAGCACGCCGAGCTCGCCTGGGTCTTCAACTGCGTCGCCCGCATCGGCTGGATGAACCGCATGACCCAGTTCAAGGACAAGGCCGGCAAGGACCGCGAGAACGCATCGCTCGGCCTTCTCGCCTATCCGAGCCTGATGGCCGCGGACATTCTCGTCTATCGCGCCACGCACGTGCCGGTGGGCGACGACCAGAAGCAGCATCTGGAGCTGACGCGCGACATCGCCGCCAAGTTCAACAACGACTTCTCCGCCAAGATCGGTGATCTCGGCCTTGGTGTGGAGATGGAAGTCGGCGAGGAAACCGTCAATGGCTTCTTCCCGCTGACCGAACCGCTGATCGAGGGGCCGGCCACGCGCGTGATGAGCCTGCGCGACGGCTCCAAGAAGATGTCGAAGTCCGATCCGTCGGATCTGTCGCGCATCAACCTGACCGATGACGCGGATGCCATCTCGAAGAAGATCAAGAAGGCCAAGACCGATCCCGAGCCGTTGCCGTCCGAACTCGACGGTCTGAAGGCACGCCCGGAAGCCGAAAACCTCGTCGGCATCTATGCGGCGCTGGCCGACAAGACCCGCGAGGCTGTGATCGCCGAATTCGGCGGGCAGCAGTTCTCCGCCTTCAAGCCGGCGCTTGCCGATCTGGCCGTCGACAGGCTCGCACCGATCGCAGCCGAAATGCGCCGCATCTCGGCCGACACGACCTATGTCGACGGCGTGCTGCGGGACGGTGCCGAACGCGCCGAGGTGATCGCGGAAGCCACCATGAAGGGCGTGCGCGAGATCATTGGCCTGCTCAACGACTGACAAGGCCTGTCGGTTTGGCCGGATGCGACGGCTTGCTCGCCGCCGCATCCGATGGCAGATTGCGCCGTCGGCAGCGGGTGCCGGGTCGGGAGATTAGATGGTTTCCAAACGTCTGAGCCGTGAAGCCGGTCACCGGCGGAAATTCCTTGCTGTCGCCGATGAAACGCCGGAGTCCGAGCGCGCGATCGCCTATGCCTCGCGCCGCGCGCAGGCGACCAACGGCTCTGTTGTGCTCCTCTACGTCATCGAACCCGGCGATTTCCAGCATTGGCTCGGCGTCGAGCAGATCATGCGCGAGGAATCCAATGCCGCCGCTGCTGCGGTGCTTGATGCCCAGGCGGCGAAGGTGCGCGAGCGGATCGGCATCGAACCGGAGCTTGTGATCCGCGAGGGCTCACCGACGGAAGAAATCCACAAGCTGATCGAGGACGATCAGGACATCGCAATCCTTGTGCTGGCCGCCGGTGGCGCGAAAGAGGGGCCGGGACCGCTGGTCGCCTCGGTTGCCGGCAAGGGTGCCGCGTTCCCCATCCCGGTCACGGTCGTACCGATGAACCTGTCGGACGAGGATATCGAAAGCCTCGCCTGATCCGTTTCCGGAGATTGCGCGGCGGGCCACCGCTCACCATATGAAGGCCGATTGGCGCTTGCAGTTCTGCGCTGGCAGGCCTATTTAGAACTATTCCAAACTATATGAACGGAGAACGCTGATGTTCATCCAGACCGAAGCCACGCCAAATCCCGCAACGCTGAAGTTCCTGCCGGGCAAGGTCGTGCTCGAGGAAGGCACGGCGGATTTCCGCGATGCCGATTCGGCGACCGCCGCATCCGCACTCGCAGGCCGCCTGTTCGGCGTGCCCGGTGTCGTCGGCGTCTTTTTCGGCTACGATTTCGTGACCGTCACGAAGTCCGACGAGCACGACTGGCAGCACCTCAAGCCGGCGATCCTCGGCACGATCATGGAGCATTTCATGTCCGGCCAGCCGGTCATGGCTTCGTTGAACGCGGCAGCGGAAGGTCGCGCTGCAAGCGCTGGCGAGGAGTTCTACGAAAAGGAGGACGAGGAGATCGTCCTGACGATCAAGGAGCTGCTCGACACCCGCGTTCGTCCGGCCGTGGCGCAGGACGGCGGCGATATCACCTTCCGTGGATACGAGAACGGCACGGTCTTCCTGCACATGAAGGGTGCTTGCGCCGGCTGCCCGTCTTCGACCGCCACGCTCAAGCACGGCATCCAGAACCTGTTGCGCCACTTCGTGCCCGAAGTGCAGCAGGTCGAGCAGATTTCCTGAACGCTGCCCGATAATTCGCTCAACCGAGCGACCTGCCGATGAACAACAAAAAACCGGGCTTGCGCCCGGTTTTCTGCATTGGGACGTCAGTGTTGCCTAGACGGTCCGCCTTATTTCACGATCACCTTCGCGCCCACGTCGGCGCGCTCGTAGAGGTCGATGACGTCCTGGTTGATCATTCGGATGCAGCCGGACGACATCGCCTTGCCGATCGAATTCCATTCCGGCGTGCCATGCAGCCGGTAACCGGTGTCGCCACCCTTGTTGAAGAGATACAGCGCGCGCGCGCCGAGCGGGTTGCTGAGGCCACCCGGCTGTCCGCCTCGCCACTTGGCGAGCTCGGGCTGGCGACCGATCATCGCTGCCGGCGGCGTCCAGGTCGGCCACTCGCGCTTCATCGCGATGCGCGCCGTGCCGTTCCACTCGAAGCCTTCGCGGCCAACGCCGATGCCGTAGCGCATGGCCTTGCCGTCGCCCATCACGAAATAGAGGAACTTGTCGCTGGTATCGACAATGATCGTGCCGGGCTTCTCGCTGGTGTCGTACTTGACGATCTGCCGGTGATACTGCCTCGGCACCTTGTTGATCGGAATCTGCGGAAGCTGGTAGCCGGAGTCTTTCTTGGCACCGTATTCCGAGGTGAAGATCGTGCCCCCGGTGCTACATCCCGCAAGCGCAGTTGCAGCCCCAAGCGCCGCAACGATGAAAAGCGTCTTCAGTCGCATATGATACTCAAACCCCCACAGCCAGCTTGTTGCCCGATTCGAGCCGTATTTCTGCCATGGTCTGTTTGGCTTACCCAGCGGCGTTTGCCAAGTCTCCGACGCCCATGTGCAACGACCCCGTCGCAGCTTACTGCAGGTCTATGGTAAATGCGCAACATTCTCACGGCTTCGTGAAGAAAACGCGCTCCACATTGCTCATCCTTTCGAGGGCGGGCATAGCTAAAGAGAGGTGTTAGATGAACGTTTCGGCAGCCGCCCGGCGCTCGGGTCTTCCAGCCAAGACCATCCGTTACTATGAGGACGCCGGCTTGCTGAAGCCGGACAGGTCGGCAAACGGCTATCGCGACTATTCCGGCGACGACGTGCATCGGCTGGCTTTCCTGAAGCGCGCCCGGGGCCTGGGCTTCTCGATCGATGAATGCCGGCAGCTCATGACGCTCTACAGGGACCGAAGCCGCGCCAGCCATGACGTGCGCGAGATCGCGATCGCGCATGTCGCGGCGATCGAGGAGAAGATGCGCGAACTGGAATCGATGCGCCGCACGCTGAACCGCCTGATCACGGCCTGCCACGGCGACGACCGGCCCGATTGCCCGATCCTCGACGATATGGCGGGAGCGTTGCAGGATACGCACGCCTGACGGTTCAATGCCGACGCCTTTGATGCCATTCTCGCTCCATGCCGATCATCTCTCCGATTCCCGTAAATCCCCTGGCCGACGGACGCCAGTCCGAGCGCGCCATGGTGGTGCGTCGCGGCGTCCAGCGACTGCTCATGGAAATGGGCGCCTCCGTGATCCCCGAAATATCGCTGGCCTCCGGACGGCGCGCCGATCTCGTTGCGCTGACGCGCAAGGGCGACATCTGGATCATCGAGATCAAGTCCTCGATCGAGGACTTCCGGGTCGATCGCAAATGGCCGGAATACCGGCTACATTCCGACCGCTTCTTCTTCGCCACGCATCCGGAAGTGCCGGCCGGGATTTTTCCGGACGAATGCGGCTTCATACTCTCCGACGGTTACGGCGCGGAGATCCTGCGCGATGCGCCGGAGCACCGGCTGCCGCCTGCGACCCGCAAGGCGCTCATGCTGCGGATCGCGCGCGCCAGCGCGGCCCGGCTGACCGCGGCCGAAATCGCAGGCGTGGCCATCCCTGCGCTCGACGGCGAGAGCGAATAGGGAATCAGTCCTCGCCGATTTCGGACTGAAGCGCGGCCATATGCGGCTCGGCTGCGGCGAGAGCCGCCCGTTCGATCGCGCGAAACCGGCTGACGAGCGCAAGACCGGTCGGGGTGAGTTGCGCGCCGCCGCCGCGCTGGCCGCCTTTCTGCGTGTCGAGCACCGGCTTGCCGAAGAGCTGGTTCATCTCCTCCACGAGGTCCCAGGCATGCTTGTAGGACATGTTCATCTGCCGGGCGCCGGCCGAAATCGAGCCGAAGGATGCGATATGCTCCAGGAGTTCGATCTTGCCCGGCCCGATGCGACCTTCGGGATCGAGATTGATGCGCAAGCTGAGCGACGGCACGTCTTTCCTTTCCAGCGGCCCTATTTCGCCCGCGAGAAAGCGAGCCAGAGCCCGCCGCCGATCAGCATCCCGCCGCTAACGCGGGTAATGGTCCTGACGACGCGCTCGGAAAGCGCGCGGCCGATCTGGCCGGAGGCGAGCGCATAGGCGCCGTCGCAAAGGGCGGCGAGCGAAAGCGCGGTGACGCCGAGGATCGCGATCTGCATCGCGTGGTCGGCCGCCGGATCGATGAACTGCGGCAGCAGCGCGCCGAAGAACAGGAGCTGCTTGGGATTGCCAAGGCAGACCAGCAGGCCCTGCATGAAAAAGCCGCCGCGCGGCTTGCGGGCCGTTGGTGAATTATCGATGCGGCCGCTGGCGCGGATCATCTGCCATCCGACCCAGATCAGATAGGCCGCGCCCAGCAACTTGATCCATTCGAACCAATGCCCGGCGGTCTCGACCACCGATGTCAGCCCGAAACCCGCGATGGCCAGCATCAGCGCGAGCCCGGCCTGGGTTCCGGCGACGTTGAGCAGCCCCGCCTTGGTGCCGTGGCGCATGCCGTTGGCGACGATGAGCGTGTTGGTCGGGCCTGGAACGATGATCGCGACCAGGCAGACGGCGAGATAGGCGAAATAGGCTTCAGGGTTCATGGACGTCCTCCGGAAGGCGCAAGCTTGCACGAGTCCGGATGTGGTTCAATTCGCTTTCAGCGCCTCGTCGATTTCGGCGGCAAAGGGTATGGCTGGCTGTGCGCCGGGTTTCAGGCAGGCAAGCGAGCCGGCGACTGCCGCGCGCCGCAGCGCCTCTTCAAGCGCAAGCCCCTGCTCGAGGCTGGCCGCCAGATAGCCGCAGAAGGTGTCGCCTGCGCCCACCGTATCAACCGGCGTGATGGCGAGGCCGCGCGCGCGAACCACGCCGTCCGGCGTCGCGGCCATGACGCCTTCAGCACCCAGCGTGACGACAACGATGCGGCCGGTGCGGGCGCAGAAATCCCGCATCCTGGCTTCGCGGTCGTCGCCCGCTAGGTCGAGTGCGTCCGCGTAGAGGTCAAACTCGGTTTCGTTGGCGACCACATAATCCGCTTCGGCGAGCAGCTTGCCTGCCTCGGCGCGGAAGGGCGCGGTGTTGAGCATCGACGGCGCGCCGGCCTGTCGTGCCGCGGCAAGTGCCGCCTCGACGGCATCGAGCGGGATTTCGAGCTGCATCATCAGGAAATCGTCGGCCGACAGTTTCGCCGTCGCCACATCGGCAGGCGAAACCGTGCCATTGCCGCCCGGCACGATCGCGATCACGTTCTCGCCCGCGGCTTCCACCAGGATCACGGCGATACCCGTCGCGGTCTCGGCCCGGCGCATTTGGGACAGGTCGACGCCGCCCTCCTGCAGCAGCGCCAACGCCTGGTCCGCAAAGGCGTCCTGGCCGACCGCGCCGACCATCCGCACATCGGCGCCGGCGCGCCGCGCAGCGAGAGCCTGATTGGCGCCCTTGCCGCCCGGCGCCGTGGAGAAGCCGTCGCCGGGAACCGTTTCGCCCGGTCGAGGCAGGCGATCGACGGTGGCGATCAGGTCGAGATTGGCGGAGCCGATGACGGTTATCACGAAAAAGCCTCCCTAGATGATGTCCCGGGAGGCTTTAGCCGATTTGCAGGCGTGGAGTAAGACCGGTCAGCTTGCGACCTGTCCAGCCTCCCAGCCGAGAATGGCGCGCTTGCGCGTCAGGCCCCAGTGGTAGCCGGTGAGGGCGCCTGACTTGCCCAGTGCCCGATGGCAGGGAACCACGAAGGAAACCGGATTGGCCCCGACGGCTGCGCCAACCGCCCGGCTTGCAGTCGGATTGCCGATCTCGGCCGCGATCGACGAATAGGTGCGCGCCCGGTTCATCGGGATCTTGAGCAGCGCTTCCCAGACGCGGACCTGGAAGTCGGTTCCGATCAACACCACGCGCAACGGTTCGTCGGCGCGCCAGCGCGACGGTTCGAAGACGCGCCCGGCATAGGGCGTCGTCGCCGAAAGGTCTTCGACATAGGTCGCGTTCGGCCAGCGGCCGGACATATCCTCGAAGGCCGCTCGCTCGCCACCCTGATCGCAGAAGGCAAGGCCGGCAAGCCCGCGATCGGTCACCATGACGAGCGCGATTCCGAACGGCGACAGATGATAGCCGTAGCGGATGGTCAGGCCCTTGCCGCGGCTCTTGTAGTCGCCGGGCGACATCGCCTCGTGAGTGACGAAGAGGTCATGCAGCCGCCCCGGCCCCGACATGCCGACCTCGAAGGCGGTGTCGAGAAGCGGCATGCCCTGGTCGAGCAGCCGGCGGGCATGGTCGAGCGTCACCGCCTGGAGGAAGCCCTTGGGAGAAAGTCCGGCCCAGCGGGTGAACAGCTTCTGCAGCCCGGTCGGCGTATCGCCGACATCCGCCGCTAGCTCTTCCAGCGACGGCTGGTCGCGATAGTCGAGGCTGATCTTTTCGATGGCGCGCCGGACGACCTCGTAGTCGTTGCCGACCGGCGTCACGTCGCGTTGCAGGATGGCGGTCTGTGCGTTCATGGCAATATCTCCTTGAACGCCAATATCGTTTTGCACGGTCGTCTTCGCCACCCGATTCCTGCCTTATCCGGCCTTGGCCGTGGCGAGCGCGCGGCCGAAGGCTGTTGCGAAACTCTCGCGGTCGTCCGGGTTGAGGAACGAGCCGATTCCGACCCGTTTTCCTTCGCCTTCGACGGCCATGTCGGTGATGCCGATCTCGTCGTGGCGCGCGACGCGGAACCGTGTCCAAAAGGGGTTGAAGCGGTGTGCCTCGGTGCGGCCCGAAGGTGCGATCTTGCGGATGTCGAGCGCGCTGCGCGACACCGACACCTCCTCGCGCACCCGTGCGGCGCGATAGTTCAACCGGAAGGCGACGTAGATCGCCACCATGTCGAGGCCGAAGAAGCCGAAAACCGGCCATGCGCCGATCGACATGAAGAACAGGCCGGTGCCGAGCCAGATCACGCCGAGCACGCTCATCAGCACGATGAAACCCGTCCGTCCCAATGAGCGGTAGGGGGTCAGCAGCGCGCGGAAAATCGGCTCGTCTGCGGCTTTCGTTTCGTCCATGGCACGGAGTATAGAGTGCCCATGGAAAAGCCCAATAGCAAAAAGGCGGCCGCGGCGTCGCAGCCCAAGCGGCCCGCCGCAAGCCGTCGCCGCCGGACCCTCTACACGCCGCACGAGATCGACGAGATATTCCGCCGCTTTTCGGTGCAGCGCGCCGAGCCGAAGGGCGAACTCGAGCATGTCAATGCGTTCACGCTGCTGGTCGCGGTGGTGCTGTCGGCGCAGGCGACGGATGCCGGGGTTAACCGCGCCACGCGGGCGCTGTTCGCAGTCGCAGACACACCCGAAAAGATGCTTGCGCTGGGCGAGGAGGCGGTCGGTCAACACATTCGCACCATCGGGCTCTGGCGCAACAAGGCCCGCAACGTCATCGCACTATCGCAGGCGCTGATCCGCGATTTCGGCGGCGCGGTGCCGCAGACCCGCGAGGAGCTGGTGACGTTGCCCGGCGTCGGCCGCAAGACCGCGAATGTGGTGCTCAACATGTCCTTCGGCCAGCCGACCATGGCGGTCGACACCCACATATTGCGGATCGGCAACCGTATCGGCCTGGCCCCGGGCAAGACGCCCGAACAGGTGGAAGACACGCTCGTGCGTATCATCCCCGACAAATACATGCGCCATGCGCATCACTGGCTGATCCTGCACGGCCGCTACGTCTGCAAGGCGCGCAAGCCGGATTGTCCGGCCTGCGTCATCGCCGACATCTGCAAATCGCCGGACAAGACCACTTCCACCCCCGCGCCACTGGTGCCGATCGGCGATCCCGAGCCTTTGGCGGCTCAGTAGCCGATACCGCGCGCCAGCATCGCGGCCAGGATGGGGATCAGCAGCAGGACCAGCCCTTCGCGGCCGAGCCACGTTCTAACCGCGCCGACCTCGTCGTCCGGCACGATGTAGCCTGCGTCGGCCCTGGCAGCGCCGAGCCAGCGGCGGAAGCGAAGCGTCGGCGGCACCGACAGCAGGCCGACCAGCAGAAAGGCGCCGACCTTGGCCCAGAATACCCAGTAGGTGCTATAGTAGTCCCATCCCTTGAGACCGAAGATCGCCCGCGCGAAACCGACGATGATGACCGCCATCGCAAGCGCGCCATAGGCGCCGTCCAGTCGCGCGAGGCGGCTGACAGTGGAGGCTTCCAGCCCCGGGCGCACGAGCGTCATCTGAACCGCGAAGATGGAAAACAGCGCAAAAACGAGCAGGTGATGGAGGATGGCCAGAATGAGATCGGTCATCGGGTGAGTCCCCTCGGACAAATGTTTACAACGTAAAGATTGGATAGATACGAATCTTTCCGCTGTCAAGACGCGGTGGTTGCGCAGACAGCGATGGCAGGAACGAGAGCGAGGCACCTTGCCTGCCATTCTCGCGGCGATAAAGTCCGTCCATGGTCCTGAAACGCCCCCTGCACCCGATGCCCGCCTTCGTGCGCGACGCGCTTGACGAAGACGGATTGATGGCAAGCTACGACGCGCGGCCCGCCTACCAGCGCAACGATTATATCGGGTGGATCGCACGCTCCGCGCGCGAGCAGACGCGGCGCAAACGTCTCGACCAGATGCTGGACGAGCTGAAGCGCGGCGATGTCTACATGAACATGAAGTGGAACGGCGGGACCGACTGACCGGTCAGTAAGCGCGCGCGGCTGCAGGCGTGGACCGGCTTTCGCGCACCGACACCAGCTTGTGCAGGTGCACCATCATCGCTGCGGCGAACAGCGGCGCGAGCAGGTTGACGATGGGTACGGACAGGACGGCGGCGATCAACAGCCCGGCGCCGAACACCGTGCCGGCATTGCGGCGGCGCAGGGCCTTCGCATCGGCCTCGCTGCGGAAGCGCATGGCCGCGAACTCGAAGAATTCCCGGCCGAGCAGATAGCCGTTGACGACAAAGAACGCGATCAGATTGACGCCCGGCACCAGCAGCAGAAGCAGCGCCAGAAGATTGCCGAGCAAGACGAGGCCGAGGAACTTGGCCGAGACGATTGCCGCCGTCATCAGAGGCAGAGCCTTGCCGGGCACGTCCTGCGGATAGTCCTCGCGTTCGACGATCTCGGCGACATCGTCAAGGAAGAAGCCGGCGATGATGGCGGTCACCGGCGCGATCAGCAGGCCGAGGCCCAGCGCCAGCATCAGGCCGGCAACGAATGTCGCAGCAACGCCGAACCAGGCCGCCCATCCCGGCAGGTCGGGCATCAGCTCCTGCAGCGTGGGCAGGGCCAGTACGTCGAACAGGCCGCCGATCGCGAACCACAGGCCGATGAGCGCGAGAATGGTGAGCCCCAGCGTCTTGAAGAAGACGGCGCGGAATTCGGGCGTGAACAGGCGGCCTAGAGCCGCGGATGCTGCTTGGAGGATCATGGGCGCACCTGCATCATCCGCAGATAGGCAGCCGCTCCCTCCGCTGCAAGAAGTGGGCCTCCGCACTGAGGGATGCGGAGGCCCGGCACGACGCCGCCGCCTCGGCGAACGTGCTTGAACTACTGGTCGCCGAGCGCGCGCAACCGGCTGGCCACGGGCCGCACCGCTTCGGCAAAGGTCGCACCTTCGGCCCTATAGGCCTTCACCCGCTCCGCCTCAGCCATGAAGTCGCCCGCCAGCTCGCGCTTCTGTTCGGCGGTCAGGCCCTGAAGCGCGGCGACCTTCTCCTCGACATTGCCGAACATGGCGTCGAATTCGGACTGCGGCATCAGTGCGATAAGACCTTTCATCGTCTGCTCGTAGGCGACTTGCCAGCTCTCGCGGGTAAAGCCGGCTGCCGGAATGAGCCCGTCACCGTCGGCGTCGAATTCATGCCAGTCGTCCGCGGCCTCGTCGTCGTAATAGACCGGCTCGCCGCGTTCCGCCGCCAGTGTCTCCAGCACGTCGGCGACGATCGCCGCCTGCCTGCTTTCCAGTGCGACTGCATAGGAGGCAAGGAAAAGCGATGCCAGCGCGGCCAGCAGCGCAGACTTTATCCGTTTCATGTGGGGTCCCTCTAGTAGCCCTGTCGTGCCTGGCATTCGCGCATCACATTGGCCTGGGCTTGCGCTTGCTGGGATCTGGCTATCGCACCGCCGGCGGTCGAGGCGACCTGCGCGGCAACCATGCCGCCACGTCCCCCGAAGCCACCGAGACCACCGACCATGCCAAGCGCGCCGCCCAGCATCGCCGAGTTGGCCTGGTTCCTGATTGCCGTATCGCAGGCGTTTGCAGCGGAAGCAGCCTGGCGCGCTGGGGTCCGCGATGTTGCCGCCGTTGCTGCGGTGCTGCTGGCCGAAGTGGGGCTAGCCGGCGTCGAGGTCTGGCTGCATCCAGCGAGCACGGTGCATAGCACGACGATTGCGAGCCTGTTCATGGCAACCACCGTACGGTTGGTCTGGGAATTCTGTCGGAGCGGAACGCCGGCAGCGGCGTGAAAGGAGTGATGAATGCCTTCATGAGCATGATCCGTGCATATGAGTTGAGGAGCGGGTTGCGGCGCGGCGGTTCGGCCGTTGCATCCACGCAAGAATTGCCTGTGGGCCGACCCGACGCGGTGCGGGCCGGCCCTTCGGGCAAGCAAGCCGAGTGGATGTTGACCAGCCGATCTACGTCTCGCCTGCGATTGCCTGCGAAGGGCTCGAGCAGACCGGGGAGCCCCTTCGCAGATGGCGGACGAGTAGTCGCGGCGCCGCGACATCGGCAACGGTAATTCACGCACGCATAGCTTTTGCCCCGCGCGCATAGGGTGGCAGAGGGAGATGCAGGTCAGTCTTCGGGGAAACCGTCGCGCCGGTGCCGTGCAGGCGAGATGCCGAAGCGGCGCCGATAGGCGCTGATGAAGTTCGTCGGGTGGCCGTAGCCCATTTCCCAGGCCAGCTGCTTCAGCGGCATGTCGCTGCCCTCGGCGATCAATTGCCGTGCGCGGTCGAGCCGGGCGTCACGCAGATGATCGAACACCGTTGTGCCGAAGACCATGCGAAAGCCCTGGTTGAGCCGTTTGGCGCTCAGGCCGACGGAATGCGCGAGCTCGTGCAGATCGGGCGGGTTTCGCAGATCGGCCAGCAGCCGCTCGCGAGCCTCGCGTATACGTGTCTTCTCGCGCGCCGTAAGCGCGCGCGCATCGACCGGGGTGTCGAGCATATCCAGCAGGCGCGCCAGAAACTCCATCGCCTTGGCCTGGCGATAGAGCTCTCCCATCTTGCCCTGATAGTTCATGTTGATGATATCGTCTGCAAGCTGCGCCGTTGCAGGGCCGTCAAGCGGCCGCATCATGCTGAACGGCCGGGATTTACCATCAATGGCGTTGCGCGCGAGGCCGGGCAGATCGTCGCCGGCCGTCAGTTCCGCCAGCGTCTGCGGTTCGAGTACGACACCCACTGTGCTCCATGTCTTGCCGGGCTGAATGTGATAGGAAACCGGCGTCTCGGGCGTTAGCGCGAAGAAGTTGCGGTCGTCCCGCCAGCTCTGGTCTTCAGCGTCGCCTGTTTTCACGCAGCCGGCGCCTCCGAGCATATTGCCGAGAACGAGCGAACCGCGCCGCATCACGCCTTTGGGGGCAAGCTCGTAGCGATGCGTGGAAATGCCGTTGATCCGGTAGAGATGAAACCCCGGGCGAAGCTCGGAACCCTCCATCCAGCCTTGAAACGGGCCGTCAAGATACTGCACGCGTCCGCTGCGATAGCGGCGTTCGGGATGCTTGCCGTCGAAATGAAAGGACCAGCTTTCGGCCATGGGATTGCCGTAACGTCAGAAAGGATGCGCGCCTATACTCAAGTTTGATTTGGATGAACAGCCTTGTTGCGCGCGGACTTGCATTTCGGGGCACAGCGGCTAAACCCGCCCGATGTTCAATGCTTGGCAGGCGACCGCTTGCCGGCACTTCGGAGACATTCATGAGCCAGTACGACGTGCTCTGCATCGGCAATGCGATCGTGGACATCATCGCGCGCTGCGACGAAGCCTTCCTGACCGACAACGGCATCATCAAGGGGGCGATGAACCTTATCGACGCCGAGCGTGCCGAGCTTCTGTACAGCCGCATGGGGCCGGCGATCGAGGCGTCGGGCGGCAGCGCGGGCAACACGGCTGCTGGCATTGCAAGCTTCGGCGCACGTGCTGCCTATTTCGGCAAGGTGTCCAACGATCATCTTGGCACGATCTACACGCACGACATCCGCGCGCAGGGCGTCGCTTTCGACACCAGGCCGCTGTCCGGGGAGCCACCCACGGCGCGCTCGATGATCTTCGTCACGCCGGACGGCGAGCGGTCGATGAACACCTATCTCGGCGCCTGCGTCGAGCTCGGACCGGAAGATGTGGAGGCCGAGAAGGCAAGCGGCGCCAAGGTGACCTATTTCGAGGGTTACCTGTGGGATCCGCCACGTGCCAAGGAGGCGATCCGCATGGCCGCGCGTCACGCGCATGCGGCTGGCCGCGAGGTCTCGATGACACTGTCCGATCCGTTCTGCGTCGACCGCTACCGCGAGGAGTTCCTCGAGCTGATGCGCTCCGGCATGGTGGATATCGTTTTCGCCAATGAGAGCGAACTGAAGTCGCTTTATCAGACCTCTTCCTTCGAGGCGGGGCTGGATGCGATCCGCAAGGATTGCAAGATTGCCGCCGTGACGCGCTCCGAGCGCGGCTCGGTCGTCGTGCGCGGTGAGGAGACCGTACAGGTCGATGCCATCGAGATCGCTGAACTGGTCGACACCACGGGCGCCGGCGACCTTTATGCGGCTGGTTTCCTGTACGGTTATACGGCCGAGCGCAGCCTTGCCGATTGTGGCGCTCTGGGTTCTCTTGCCGCCGGGCTGGTTATCCAGCAGATCGGCCCGCGCCCGCGCCAGAATCTGCTGGAGGAAGCCCAGCAGCACGGACTGGCCTGACGCTCACGGGATATCCTCCGGACGCCGGCCGGGTCGGCTCTTGTAGGGCGGGAACGACCAGCCGAAGCGCAATGCGCCGCCACGAATGGCGAATGCGACGAGAAAGGCAGGGACGGCGGCCAAAAGCAGCGGCAGGCCCGCGATGTCGAGGACTGTAAAGGTCACCGCGCCCGCCATGGCGGAGGTGACGTAGATTTCAGGACGCAGCAGCACCGATGGTTCGCCTGAAAGAATGTCGCGCAGGATGCCGCCGAAGGTGGCCGTCAGCATGCCCATGACGATGGCAACCATCGCTGAACCGGTTACGACCAGCCCTTTCCAGGCGCCGAACACGCAGTAGGCGGCCAGCCCCACTGCGTCGAGCCACAGCAGCAGACGGTAGCGTGACTCGATCAGGTGGGCGGAGAAGTAGACGGCCACCGCCATCACCGCGCAGACCAGCAGGTAGTCGTGGTTCTGCACCCAGAACACCGGTACGTCGAGGATGAGATCGCGGAACGTGCCGCCGCCGACGCCGGTCACGCCGGCCAGGAACAGGAAGCCGATGACATCGAGTTCCTTGCGCGATGCCGCGAGCGCGCCGGTCGCGGCAAACACCGCGACGCCGGCATAGTCGAGGAAGATGATCTGGTCCATCGCGACCTCCCGCTACGATCTCTAGCGGAAGGGCTTGGCGTGTGGAAGGTAGCAATGCCGGTTCGAGAACCACGGTGGGCCTCGAAGGACGCACTGACGAGTTTCGATCGGGCGACGATGGTCCTGTTCAGGCGTCCTTTTCCGCCTGGGGGTCCGGCGGGCCGGGTTCTGCGGGCGCCGCCTGCTCGGCAGGCTGTTTCGGGCCGCCCTTGGCCACGCCGACCATGGCCGGGCGCAGGACGCGCTCGCCGATGACGTAGCCGGTCTGCACAACCTGCACGACCGTATTGGCCGGCACTTCGGGATTGGGCACCTCGAACATCGCCTGATGGAAATGCGGATCGAACTTTTCGCCGATCGGCTCCAGCTTCTTGACGCCATGGCGCTCGAGTGCCGACAGCATCGCACGCTCTGTCATGTCGACGCCTTCGATCAGAGCGGTGAAGCCGGCATCGCCCGCAGCCTTGGCCTCGGCCGGAATGGCGTCGAGCGCGCGGCGCAGATTGTCGGACACCTGCAGCATGTCGCGCGCGAAATTGGCGATCGCATAGGACTTGGCGTCCTGCACGTCGCGCTGGGTGCGCCGGCGCAGGTTCTCCATCTCCGCCGCAAGCCGCAGTGCACGGTCCTTAAGTTCCTCGTTTTCCTTTACCAGCCGCACGACAGCTTCATAATCGGCTGCCTGCCCCTGCGCATCGGCCTCCGTTTCGGCCTGGAAGGCCTCACCGGTTGCAGCCGTTTCGGCATACTCGCTCTTTGCCGCGGTTTGCTCGGGCGCGCGTTCGTCTTTTGGCTGTTCGCTCATCGCCAGATCCCGTCTTTGGAATGGTTCTTGAAAGTTGCGCCCGATATCGATGTTCGGGGCGCGAAAATCAAGAGCCGGATGCAAAGGGAGGGGAAAAGGTTCCTATCCAGGCAGGCCAATGCCCGCCACCGGCTCGGTGACCGTATGGCTGTCGAAGCCGGCGATCAGCGGCCGTGCCTTGGTAATTGCGGCCTGAACGGCAGGCAGTGCAAGTGACGCCTTGTGGCTGGCCTCGTCGGTCCAGACCTCCGTCACCCAGATCGCATCGCCGTCGGCGGGGTCGCGGGCCACGATGTAGCTGAGGCAGCCGGGCATATCACCGCTGCCTTCGAGCAGCAGGCCGAGAAGGGCGTCGCGCTGGCCGGGCTTCGCCCGCATCCTGCCGATCAGTCGGTACATGTCGATTTCCTTCCTAGCGCAACAGGCGGCTGATGACCTGCGCGGTGTAATCCACCATCGGCACGATACGGGCATAGTTGAGCCGTGTCGGCCCGATCACGCCCAGCGCGCCGACGACGCGGGCATCCTTGTCGCGATAGGGCGCGACCACCAGCGACGAGCCCGACAGCGAGAACAGCTTGTTCTCGGAGCCGATGAAGATGCGTACGCCGGAGCCTTCCTCGGCGAGGTCGAGAAGCTGGATCAGGCCTTCCTTGGTTTCCAGATCGTCGAACAGGTGGCGCAGCAGGTCTAGGTCCGCTTCGGCCGTTATGTTTTCCAGAAGGTTGGACCGGCCGCGCACGATCAGCCGCGCAGGCAGCCCGCTTTCTGCGCCGGCCCAGATTGCGAGTCCGCGTTCCACGAGGTCCTGGGACAGCGCGTCGAGCGCGGTCTTGGTCTCTTCCTTGAGCTTGGCGATCTCCGCTCGCGCCTCCGCCAGCGTGCGGCCCCGGATATGGGCATTGAGGAAGTTCGACGCCTCGTGAAGCTGCGATGCCGTGACACCGGCCGGCAATTCGACGACACGGTTTTCCACATCCCCGTTCTGCGAGACCATCACGGCGAGCGCTCGCGTAGGCTCGAGCTGGATGAACTCGATATGCTTGAGCGGCACCTCGTTCTTGGTGGCAAGCACCAGGCCTGCGCCGCGCGACATGCCGGAAAGCATCTGGCTCGCCTCGGTCAGCATGTGCTCCAGCGTCGCGCCGCTGCCGGATGCCTTGACCTGCGCATCGATCACGCGACGTTCGTCGTCGGAAAGGTCGCCGACCTCCATGAAGGCGTCGACGAAGAAGCGCAGACCCTGCTGGGTGGGCAACCGTCCGGCCGAAACGTGTGGTGCGTAGATCAGCCCGAGCTGTTCCAGATCGCTCATCACGTTGCGAATCGTCGCCGGTGAGAGCGATTGCGGCAACAGCCGCGAAAGGTTGCGCGAACCCAACGGCTCACCGTCGCGCAGGTAGCTGTCGACAATCATCCGGAAGATGTCGCGCGAGCGTGCGTCGAGCGACTGCAACTGCTGGTCCATCACTGGCTTGGTCATTGTCTGCCTGTCTCGTTCAATGGAGGATATAATCGTCGGCTGCGCGGGCGCAACGGCTGTGAAGGTCGTGCGCTGTTTGCCTTTTCCTTTGCGTCGCGCCGTTGCTGCGGCTACAAGCCCCGGCACATTGAACAGGACCGGACAGAATCCATGCGGCCATCCAAGCGCCAGCCCGACGAGATGCGGGCAATCTCCTTCGAACGCGGCTTTTCCAAACATGCCGAGGGCTCGTGCCTCGTCAGGTTCGGTGACACTCATGTGCTTTGCACCGCCAGCCTGGAAGAACGCGTTCCCGGCTGGATGCGCAATTCCGGCAAGGGCTGGGTGACGGCCGAGTATGGGATGCTGCCACGCTCGACCGGCGATCGAATGCGCCGCGAGGCTTCGTCCGGCAAGCAGGGTGGCCGCACGCTGGAGATCCAGCGGCTGATCGGCCGTTCGCTGCGCGCTGTGATCGACCTGCAGGCGCTCGGCGAGATGCAGATCACCGTCGACTGCGACGTGCTGCAGGCCGATGGCGGCACGCGCACGGCCGCGATCACTGGCGGCTTCGTGGCGCTGCACGACTGCCTCAAATGGATGGAAGCGCGCCAGATGGTCAGCGTCGGCAAGGTGCTGAAGGACCATGTGGCCGCCATCTCCTGCGGCATCCACAATGGCGTGCCGGTGATCGATCTCGACTATGACGAGGATTCCTCGGCCGGCACCGACGCCAATTTCGTCATGACCGGCAAGGGCGGCATCGTCGAGATACAGGGCACCGCCGAGGGCGAGCCTTTCTCGGAGGAGGAATTCGCCGCGCTGATGGCGCTGGCACGCTCCGGCATCAGCCGGCTGGTCAATCTGCAGAAGATGGCGATCGCGTAAGGGCGGCCATATGGTTCTTTTTCAGACCCCCACCCCTTACCCCTCCCCACAAGGGGGAGGGGGGCATCGGCGCCTCAGAATCCCCCTCCCCCTTGTGGGGAGGGGTAAGGGGTGGGGGTATCGCTGCACCAACGCTTTGCGTTCGCGGGGTTCATCATGACCCCCTCCGGCATCCTCGAAACCGCGCTCTATGTCGATGATCTCGACGAGGCCGAGGCTTTCTATGCCGAGGTGATGGGGCTGGAGCGCATTGCGAAGGTGGACGGCCGCCACGTGTTCTTCCGCTGCGGAGACGGCGTCCTGCTGCTCTTCGATCCGGACAAGACCGTACAGCCCCCGGCATCCGATGCGCGGCTGCCTGTGCCGCCCCACGGCACCAGCGGCGCCGGGCATCTGTGCTTTCGCGGAACCGAGGATGAGATCGAGCAGTGGAAAACCCGCATCGAGGGGCGCGGGATCGTCATCGAGGCCGATTTCGAGTGGCCCCAGGGTGGACGCTCGATCTACTTTCGCGATCCGGCAGGCAATTCGATCGAAATCGCAAACCCGAAGATCTGGGGGCTTTAGATGCGGAAGCTTGAGGCAGCGAAGATCGTTGTGGCGAGCCACAACAAGGGCAAGCTGGCCGAGATTGCCGAACTGATCGCGCCGTTCGGACTGGAGGCTGGATCAGCCGCGGATTACGGACTGCCGGAACCTGCCGAGACCGGCACGACCTTCGAGGAAAACGCCTACATCAAGGCTTATGCCGCGGCTTCGGCAACCGGGCTGCCGGCGCTCTCCGACGACAGCGGGCTTGTCGTCGACGCGCTCGACGGCGCGCCGGGCGTCTACACGGCCGACTGGGCCGAAACCGCTGACGGCCGCGATTTCGGCATGGCAATGCGCAAGGTGGAAGACCTCCTGCGGGAAAAAGGTGCGGTGACCCCGGACGCCCGCACCGGGCGCTTCGTGGCGGTGCTCTGTCTGTGCTGGCCCGATGGCCATGCCGAATATTTCCGCGGCGAGGTCGAGGGCACGCTGGTCTGGCCGCCACGCGGCGAGCGCGGCTTCGGCTACGACCCGGTCTTCAAGCCGGACGGTTACGACGAGACGTTCGGCGAGATGCCGGCCTCGCAGAAGCATTCCTGGGAAGCCGGCCGCGGCGACCTCGGCCTGTCGCACCGCGCCCGCGCCTTCGCCCGCTTCGCCAACGCCATGCTGGTTGACGCATGATCCCTGACGACCGGCAGCCCGGCTTCGGTGTCTATGTTCATTGGCCTTTCTGCGCGGCCAAGTGCCCTTATTGCGACTTCAACAGCCATGTCCGCCACCAGAAGGTCGACGAGGAGCGTTTCGCTGCCGCATTCGCGGCCGAGATGGCATCGATGCGGGAGCGCACCGGTCCGCGCGAGGTGACCTCGATCTTCCTCGGGGGCGGCACGCCTTCGCTGATGAAGCCGCAGACCGTTGGAGCCGTGCTGGAGGCGATCGCCGCCAACTGGACCGTGCCGGCCGACATCGAGGTGACGCTGGAGGCAAACCCGTCCTCGGTCGAGGCGACGCGCTTTCGCGGCTATCGCGACGCGGGGGTCAACCGCGTGTCGCTCGGCGTGCAGGCGCTGAACGATGGCGACCTGCGTTTCCTCGGCCGCCTGCATGACGTGGAGCAGGCGCTGGGCGCGATCCGGCTTGCGCGCGAGACCTTCCCGCGCCTGTCCTTCGACCTGATCTACGCGCGACCCGGCCAGTCGATGGACGCGTGGGAGAAGGAGCTCGACGAAGCCATCGGCTATGCGGCCGATCATCTGTCGCTCTACCAGCTCACCATCGAGGAAGGCACGCGCTTCCATGCCCTGCATGCGGCCGGCAAATTCGCGATGCCCGATCCCGACCATTCGGCCGATCTTTACCGGCTGACGCAGGAGGTGACTGCAGCACGCGGTCTTCCGGCCTACGAAATCTCGAACCATGCAAGGCCGGGGGCCGAGAGCCGTCACAACCTCGTCTACTGGCGCTACGGCGAATATGTCGGCGTTGGGCCGGGTGCACATGGCCGTTTTCTGGAAGACGGGCACCGCATCGTCACCTTCACCGAGAAGATGCCGGAGACGTGGCTTAATCTTGTCGAAGCGAAGGGGCACGGCGTGATCGGCGGCGAGGTGCTGACGCGTTCGGAAGAGGCCGACGAATTCCTCCTGATGGGATTGCGGCTTGCCGAAGGCATCGACCTTGCGCGCTACGAGCAGCTTTCGGGCCGGCCGCTGTCGTCGCGCCGCATCGCCACGCTCCAGGAGGAGGCGCTGGTGGCGCCCGTCGGCAACTCGCGCCTGCGCGCAACCTCGGCCGGCATGATCGTGCTCGACGCGGTGGTCGCCGATCTGGCACGATAGGCCGATGGACCGGGCGGACACGGACGGCAAGCGCAGCTATCTGATCGGGCAGGCGGAATTTTCCGCGCGCCGGCTGGAGCCCGCGCTCTATCTGGTGGCGACCCCGATCGGCAATCTCGGCGACATCACCATCCGCGCGCTGGAGACGCTGGCGGCTGCAGACATAGTCGCCTGCGAGGACACCCGCGTCACGCGCGTGTTGCTCGACCGTTACGGCATCAGGCGCCGAACCACCGCCTACCACGAGCACAACGCAGCCGAGGCAGGGCCGAAGCTGGTCGAGGCAGTGCTGGCGGGCAAGAGCGTTGCCCTGGTTTCGGACGCAGGCACGCCGCTGGTTTCCGATCCGGGTTTCCGGCTGGTCGGCGAGGTCGTGGAAGCTGGCGGCCGCGTGGTGCCGATACCCGGCGCGTCGGCCCTGCTGGCGGCACTCACGGCGTCGGGACTGCCGTCCGATACGTTCCTCTTTGCCGGGTTCCTGCCCGTAAAGTCCGGACAGCGAAAGACGAGGCTCGACGAACTGCGCGCGGTGCCGGCAACGCTGATCTTCTACGAATCGCCGCGCCGGCTCGCCGATTGCCTTGCCGGCATGGCCGAGGTGCTGGGCGACCGGGAAGCCGCCATCGGCCGTGAACTCACCAAGACCTTCGAGGAGATGCGTAGGGGGTCTCTGGCAGCGCTGGCGCAGGCTTATGCCGGGGAAGACACGCCCAAGGGCGAGGTCGTCATCTGCGTGGCGCCTCCGCAGGAAGCCTCCACGGTCGAGGATGTCGATGCGCTGTTGCTTTCGCTGGCCGGCGAGATGGGGGCATCGCGGGCTGCCAGCGAGGCGGCTAAAATGACCGGCGCGCGCAAGGCCGACCTCTACCGCCGGCTGATGGAGCTCAAGAGCGATGGCTGACGGTGTGCGGGCGAGGCGGCAACGCGCCCTGCGCCGCGGCAGCCGGGGTGAGTGGCTGGCGTCGCTGGCATTAATGCTCAAGGGCTATCGCATCGTCGAACGGCGCTACCGCACAAAACTCGGCGAGATCGACCTGATCGTGCGGCGGGGCGACCTCGTGCTCATCGTCGAGGTCAAGGTGCGCTCCACGCTGGTGCAGGCCATGGAGGCCATCGGGCACCTGAGCGAGCGCCGTATCGCGGACGCTGCGGATCTCTGGCTGATGCGCCAGCCCGACCATGCCCGTCTCTCGATCCGTTTCGACATGGTGGCGGTGCTGCCGCGCCGCTGGCCCGTGCATGTGGAGAACATCTTCCAGCGCGTCTGACCAGCGCAAATCCTTACCTTGCGTAACCCGTGATGGGGGATCATTCTGTCTGGCATCGTTGAAACGATGACCGGAGAGGGAATGAAGATGTGCCATCATTGCGTCATTGAAAACGTTAAGCAGAACATGCTGTCGCGCCGTAGCCTGTTCAAGGGTGGTGCGGCCGTGGCAGGGGCCGCAGCACTCGGCGCACTGCCGGTTTCAGCCGCCGCCCAGAGCCCGGCCGCGTCCATGCCCGCCGCAGCCGGCTGGAGCGGCCTCACGCATGAGCTATGGGATACGTTCCCGACCTATTTCGGTGGCCAGCAACTCTTCTTCGAGAAGCAGTACGATTTCGCGAAGGACACCTTCAACCTCTACGAACTGCGCCTGAGCGAACATACTGGCACCCATATCGACGCGCCGCTGCATTTCACCGCCGATGGCAAGTCGGTCGCCGAACTACCTGTAGAAGATCTGATCTGCCCCCTCGTGGTGATCGACATTGCCGCCGAAGCCGAGGAGAACCCCGACGTGCAGGTGACGCCGGATCACATCGCCGCCTGGGTTTCGGCGAACGGCGACATACCTGAGGGCGCATGCATTGCGATGAATTCGGGTTGGGACCGGCACGTGGCCACCGACAAGTTCCGCAATGTCGGAGACGACGGCAAGACGATGCATTTCCCCGGCTTCCATGTCGAAGCGGTGCAAATGCTGATGGACGAGACCTCCGCCAAGGCGATCGCGGTCGATACGCTGTCGCTCGATTTCGGGCCTTCGCCGGACTTCATCGTCCACAACACGTGGCTGCCTTCCGGGCGCTACGGCATCGAGGGCATTGCCAATCTTGCAGCGTTGCCGGCCTCGGGCGCAACCATCGTGGTGGGCGCGCCAAAGGTGCGCGGTGGCACCGGCGGTCCGGCCCGTATCTTCGCTTTCGCCTGACTGCTTGACTGGACAGATATCGGCGGCCGGTTCTACCTTTCTGCGTCGGGATGGCCGTCTTACCTGGGAGGGGAAGCGATGTCTTACGATTATGTCATCGCCGGCGGTGGTTCCGCTGGCGCGACGCTGGCTGCGCGCTTGTCGGAAGATCCGTCCGTCGAGGTGTGCCTGATAGAGGCAGGCGGCGAGGGCCGTGACTTCCTCATCCGCACGCCGATGGGCACCGTGGCTATGCTGCCGGGACGGCCGAAGATCAACAACTGGGCCTTCACCACCGAGCCGCAGGAGGGTCTCAACGGACGTCGGGGCTATCAGCCGCGCGGCCGCACGCTCGGCGGCTCAAGCGCCATCAACGCTATGCTCTACGTGCGCGGCCATCGCTCCGACTATGACGGCTGGGCCGATCTCGGCTGCGACGGCTGGTCGTGGGACGAGGTGCTTCCCTATTTCCGTCGTGCCGAGGGCAACCAGCGCGGCGCCGACGATCTTCACGGCAACGACGGACCGCTCCAGGTGCGCGACCAGCCGCACCCGCGATCGATCAGCCGGGCCTTCATCGAAGCCTGCGCGCAGTCCCAGCTACGCACGACCACCGACTTCAACGGCCCGGAGCAGGAAGGTGCCGGCTACTATCAGGTGACGCAGTTCTGGGACGGTGCGCATCGCGGAGAGCGCTGCTCGGCTGCCGCTGCCTACCTGCATCCGCATATGGGCAAGCGGCCCAACCTGACCGTCATCACCGGCGCCCACGCCACCGGCATCGAATTCGACGGGAAGCGCGCCGTTGGACTGCGTTATCGCAGGGGCCGGCAGGACATGCTCGCTTCGGCGCGTCGGGAAGTGGTGCTGTCGGGCGGGGCGTTCGGCTCCCCGCAACTCCTGCTTCTGTCCGGCATCGGGCCGGCTGACGAGCTGAAGCGCCACGGCATCGCAGTGCGACACGAACTGCCCGGCGTCGGCCGCAATCTGCAGGATCATCTCGACTTCATCGCCTCGTGGAAATCGAAGGAGACCGATCTTGTCGGCGTCGGTCTTCGCGGAACGATGAATGTTCTCAAGCAGATCGGTATCTGGCGACGCGAGGGCGGCGGCATGATCGCCACGCCCTCGGCCGAGGCAGGCGCCTTCTTCAAGTCGCGGCCGGACCTCGACCGGCCCGACCTGCAACTGCATTTCGTGATCGGCATCGTCGACGACCACGCCAGAAAGCTGCACCTCGGCTACGGCTATTCGTGCCATGTCTGCGTGCTGCGGCCGTTCTCGCGCGGCGAGGTCGGGCTTGGCGATGCCAACCCCTTGTCGCCGCCGCGCATCGATCCGCGCTATCTCTCCGACGATCGCGACGCGGCGCTTATGGTCAAAGGCGCGCGCAAAATGCGCGAAATTCTCGCCGCACCGGCGATGGCGCCTTACCGACACAAGGAGCTTTACATGCAGGGCGACGTCTCGGACGACGACCTGCTCGGCCACATCCGCGCCCGCGCCGACACGATCTACCATCCGGTCGGCACCTGCAGCATGGGCAAAGGCGACGACGCCGTCGTCGACCCGGAGTTGCGGGTGCGGGGGCTGGAGGGTCTGCGGGTCGTGGACGCCTCCATCATGCCAACGCTGATCGGCGGCAACACCAACGCGCCGACCATCATGATCGCCGAGAAGGCGGCGGACATGATCAGGGCGGCGTAGCTATGGCTACTTCTCCACCGTCATCCCGGCCGAGTGAGCGAAGCGAGGGAGAGCCGGGACCTATTGAGCAGCGCGGTCGGGTTGAGGGTTCGCGCGACGGTGGTGAAGCGCGCCTGGATGAGAGCTGGGCCTGGCCTATGTTCTTCGGACCAATGGGTCCCGGCTCGGCGGTCGCTGACGCTCCCTTGGCCGGGATAACGCCGTTGCATGGCCGCATGTCGTCAAACCACCACGCCTGGTTACCGGCCTGCTCATCGCCTTCGACTGGCTCAGGATGAGGGACGGCGCCGCCGCCAGCCTACCTCCGCGTCACCCGCATCGGCAGGCCGCCCTGGGGCTGCGTGGTGAGCTTCTGTACAGGCCATGGCTTCGTCTCGGGCACGCTGTCGAAGCGGAAGCGCGACATCAGGACGCCGAGCGCGATCACGGCTTCCTGCATGGCGAAGCTTGCGCCGATGCAGATGCGGGGGCCGGCGCCGAAGGGCAGGTACTGGAAGCGGTCGATGGCGTCGCGGTTGTCCGGATGGAACCGCTCCGGCATGAACGCTTCCGGCTCGTGCCAGAGCTTGCGGTGGCGGTGAATCGTCCACGGCATGATCTGGATCTGCGCGCCGCGCACGATGTCGAGGTCGCGCCAGCGCTCGGGCGTGATCGCCTCGCGGCTGATCGAGGCCGCCGGCGGATAGAGCCGCATCGCCTCCTCGAAGGCGGCGCGGGTGAAAGGCATCTTGCCGAGCCATTCATAGGGATCGGGCGTGCTTGCCACGACCGCGTCGATCTCCGCCTCCACCCGGTCACGCTCGCCGGGCGCTTCGGCAAGGCAGAACAGCGTCCAGCCGAGCGCGCGGGCGGTGGTTTCGTGCCCGGCGCCGATGAAGGTGATGATGTTGTCCTCGATTTCGGATGCCGAAATCCCCTCCGGACCCTCGGCCTTGAGCAGCAGCGTCAGGAAATCACTGCGCGAACCTTCCGGGTCCTGCAAGAGTTTTGCCTTGCGCATCCTCATCGTCTCGGCGACCAGCCCGCGGAAGAAGGCGAGCGCCTTGCGGCCGCGCAGCCGCGTGATGCGGGGCAGCCAGTCTGGCGCGCCGATCAGGTCGAGGGGGTCGACCCGCCCCATCGTTTCGAACAGATGGTCGACCTGGTGCGCGAAATCGTCCGGATTGCCGGCAATCTCACCGGAAAACAGGGTCTCGGCCAGGATCTCGTAGGTCAGCATCGTCATGTCGCGGGCGACATCGACGATTGTGCCGTCCTCGTAGCGTCCGGCGAAATCCTCCGACACCCGCAGCATCGGCCCGGCGAAGCCGGCGATGTGGCGCGGCGTGAAGACGGGCGCCATCGCCTTGCGCGACCGTTTCCAGACCTCGCCCTCGGCCGTCAGCAGGCCATCGTGCAGGATCGGGCGCAGGATTTTCTGGCGCACGCGCGCCATCCGGTAGTTTTTCGCGTTGTCGACGAGGATGTGACGGATCAGCGCCGGGTCGTTGGCGATCACCAGCGGGCCGCCGATCCCGGTGGAGATGGAAATCCACGGCTCGTTGTAGGAAGGCTCCCCCCACAATTCGAGCGGATTGCGATAGACGATCCGTATCATCTCAAGCGTCGACGGCGGCTTGGTGCGCGGCTTGGGCGCCGGCGGTACGAAGAGCGTGGCCTGGGTCATCGGCTGATCCTTGGTTCCAGCCACATGTAGGGACCCGCCCGCTGGCAGTCCACGCAGCCCGCAGCAGTGCGTCGAATTACAGCAGGCGGGTGTGGTGCGGTTCAGACCATCATGGCCATTGAATTGCGAAGTTTGGCCCGATTATCGGGCCGGACAGGAATTTTGCCGGTTTTTGTCCCCGAAACGGCTCCATTCCTCTGCAAAACAGCGCGCATTTGTTGGAAATCGGGCCGCAAAACACCTATATCTGGGTATCTTTCTGGAGCATGATTCGGCACCGGTCCGGTGCTCCATTTCCGGGCTTTGCAAGATTGGAATTTCATGAGCGACGAGACCGAAAACGGCAACGGCGGCAACGAGTACGGCGCGGACTCCATCAAGGTCCTCAAGGGCCTCGACGCGGTGCGCAAGCGGCCGGGCATGTATATCGGCGACACCGATGACGGCTCCGGCCTGCATCACATGGTCTACGAGGTGGTCGACAACGCCATCGACGAATCGCTCGCCGGCCATGCGGACCTCGTGTCGGTGACGCTCAATCCGGACGGTTCGTGCACGGTGATCGACAACGGGCGCGGCATTCCGACCGCGATCCACTCGGGCGAGGGCGTTTCGGCCGCCGAGGTGATCATGACGCAGCTCCATGCCGGCGGAAAGTTCGACCAGAATTCCTACAAGGTTTCGGGCGGCCTCCACGGCGTCGGCGTGTCGGTCGTCAACGCCTTGTCGACCCAGCTTCGGCTGAAGATCCGCCGCGACGGCGAGATCAACGAGATGACTTTCACCCATGGCAACGCGGATGCGCCGCTGGCCGTGACAGGCTCCTACGTCGAGAACCGGCAGCCCGGCACCTATGAAGGCCGTTCGGGCACCGAGATCACCTTCCTGCCGTCGCCGCAGACCTTCACGAAGACGGAATTCGACTACGGCACGCTGGAGCACCGGCTGCGCGAACTCGCCTTCCTAAACTCAGGCGTGCGCATCATCCTGACCGACATGCGCCATGCCGACGTCAAGCAGGTCGAGCTGCATTATGACGGCGGGCTGGAAGAGTTCGTCAAATATCTCGACCGCGCGAAGAAGCCGCTCATTACCGCGCCGATCGGGATCAGGGCCGAGCGCGACGGGATCACCGTCGAGGTGGCGATGTGGTGGAACGATTCCTACCACGAGAACGTGCTGGCCTTTACCAACAACATCCCGCAGCGCGACGGCGGCACCCATCTTGCCGGCTTCCGCGGCGCGCTGACGCGCCAGGTGACGGGTTATGCGGAGTCTTCCGGCATCTCCAAGAAGGAGAAGGTCTCGCTCACCGGCGACGACTGCCGGGAGGGCCTGACGGCGGTGCTGTCGGTGAAGGTGCCGGACCCGAAATTCTCCTCGCAGACCAAGGACAAGCTGGTCTCGTCGGAGGTGCGCCCGGTGGTCGAAAGCCTCGTCAACGAGGCGCTCAACACCTGGCTCGAAGAGCACCCCGCCGAGGCGAAGGTGCTGATCGGCAAGGTGGTCGAGGCGGCAGCGGCCCGCGAGGCAGCGCGCAAGGCGCGCGACCTGACACGGCGCAAGGGCGCGCTCGATATCACGTCGCTGCCCGGCAAGCTCGCGGACTGCCAGGAACGCGACCCCGCCAAGTCCGAAATATTCATCGTCGAGGGTGACTCGGCAGGCGGCTCGGCCAAATCCGGACGCTCGCGCCAGAACCAGGCGATCCTGCCGCTGCGCGGCAAGATCCTCAACGTCGAGCGCGCGCGCTTCGACCGGATGCTGGGCTCGGACATGATCGGCACGCTGATCACGGCGCTGGGTACAGGCATCGGGAAGGACGAGTTCAACCCCGAAAAGCTGCGCTACCACAAGATCATCATCATGACCGACGCCGACGTCGACGGCGCCCATATTCGCACCCTGCTTCTGACCTTCTTCTTCCGGCAGATGCCGGAGCTCATCGAGCGCGGGCACCTCTATATCGCGCAGCCACCACTCTATAAGGTCAGCCGCGGCAAGTCGGCTCAGTACATCAAGGACGAGCGTTCCTTCGAGGAATTCCTGATCGAGTCCGGCCTGGACGAAGCGTCGCTGGAACTGGATGGCGGAGAGGTACGCGCCGGACAGGATCTGCGCGCGGTCATCGACGACGCGATTGCCGTGCGCACGCTCATCAACGGCCTGCATACGCGCTATTCGCGATCCATCGTCGAGCAGGCCGCGATCGCGGGGGCGCTCAACGCCGAAGTGCTGTCGAGCCCGGCACGAGCCGCAGAAGCCGCCGCCTATGTCGCCCGCCGCCTCGACATGATCGCGGAGGAGACCGAGCGGGGCTGGGAAGGTCGCGTGAATCCGTCCAACGAGGGCGCGGGCGGCTTGGTCTTCGAACGCACCGTACGCGGTGTGCGTGAGGTGGTGACGCTGGATGCCGGGCTGATCGGCTCGGCCGACGCGCGCGCCATCGACCGCTATGCGGGTCGGATGCAGGAAATCTACGCCAAGCAGCCCGTGCTGCGCCGCCGCGACACCTCGGAGCCGATTTCGGGGCCGATGGCGCTGCTGGACGCCGTGTTTGCGACCGGCCGCAAGGGGCTGACGATGCAGCGCTACAAGGGCCTTGGCGAGATGAATGCCGAGCAGCTCTGGGAAACGACGCTCGATCCGAACGTGCGCTCGCTGCTGCAGGTCAAGGTGACGGACGCGACCGACGCGGACTCGCTCTTCGCCCGCCTGATGGGCGACGAGGTCGAGCCGCGGCGCGACTTCATCCAGGAAAACGCGCTGTCTGTCGCCAACCTCGACGTGTAGGCGACCGGGCGAAACAGGAACGCCGAGAGGGCGGAGAGGGCATTGCAGACCTCTCCGCCCTTTTCTGTTTCAGGGGCGGTCCTTCGGGCAAAATGCTCGTATGTCACCCGCCAGGGATGGTTGTCGGATACGCGCTCCTCGCCAATCCAGTGGAAGCTGTCGGCCGCGATTTCGGTAAAGCGCCATTGAGCCTTCAGGCCGCGCGAATCCTCGCCGACCTGGACGATGTCGTTACCGTCGGCCCGGCCGATCTGACGCGAATAGTCCTGGTTGAGCGGATCGCTCCATATGATGTGCCAGCCGTCGATCCCCGGATCGAAAACACGCAGCGTCGTGCCGTACATGGTCGACGGCGCCGGGCGCCTGGGTCTGATCCATATGTCCTGGATGGCACGGCCTTCGAGCACCCAGCCGAAATGGATTTCTCCGGTCGATTTCTCCGCTGTACCGTCATCGCGGTGATGCACGGTGTCCATCTCCCAGCTTCCGATCAGCCATCCGTAGAGGTTCATGTCACCAGCAAGCCCGGCGGCGGGGCCGTCCGACCCGAGAGCCGCGAGAAATGGAGAAATTGTCATGGCGTCGCTGTCCCTTGTCCTTGGCAGACTCGATGCCGAACGTCGCACAGCCTTGCTGCCACCCTGACGTCAGCAGGTTTTGCCAAGGCTTGGCATGTCAGATGACTAGGACAGCGACAGGTCCTGCGCCACGCCTTTGAGCAGCGCCAGCACCTCGTCGATCTCCGGTTGCGCTTTGCCGTCCAGTCGCTGGATATAGGGGCAGGTCAGTACGGCGATGGCATGGCCCTCCGGTGACAGGATCGGCACGGAGATGTCGTCCACGCCCCTGATCTGCTGGCTGGGTCCGATGCGGTGCCCGGCACTGCGGCAGGCCTCCAGTTCGGTACGCATTGCCTCCATGTCGTGATCTTTGCCGTCGCGCTGCCAGCGGTCTAGCGCTTCATCCGTGAGGTGCGGGTCCTGGAAGGCAAGCAGCGTGTGCCCCGAGCCAGTGCCCAGCAGGGCGATCTGCGTGCCCACCCGGATGCCGAATTCCCAGTTGCCGGGGCATGTCGCCTGCGCGACGACGATGGCCTGTTCGGTATCGGGCACCACGAGATGCGACGATTGCAGGGCCGCGCGCGCAAAGGCGTCCATCAGCGGCAGCGCGCGCGCCACCAGCCGACGCACGGGGGGGTGCCGGTGCGCGAGCACGAACAGCTTCATCGTCAGTGCATAGCGATCGCCCTCCGGCGAGCGGCTGACATAGTCGCGCGCGACCAGCCGTTCGAGCATGCGGTAGATCTCGCTGGCGCTGCGGCCCATCGCCTTGACGATCTCGGCCCGGGTCATGCCCCGCGGCTGCTCCGAAAGCAGCTCCAAAATGTCGAGGCCCTTGTCCAGCGCAGGCGCGCGATAGCGGTCGTCCGTCTGCCTGTCCCTTTGCTCGACCACCGCAGATTCCATCACCCGACCTCATGCCCCAACGTCAGCGATTTCAGTTTACATATGAACGATCTGTTTGTATATAGAATGAGACGCTGCCAATTGACTGGGAGGACAATCGGCGAATGCGATCGTTTGGGAGCACATATCCGCTCGTTCCAGGCCGGCATGTTGACCGTGGGGTCGACTTTTGACGCCCCTCGTCGCCATGGCCGGGATCGACAAGAGTTTCCCGGGCGTACGTGCTCTGAATGGCGCGCGCTTCGAGTTGCTGGCAGGTGAGGTTCACGCCCTGATGGGCGAGAACGGTGCCGGCAAGTCCACCCTCATGAAAATCCTCGCGGGCATCTATCAGAAGGACCGCGGCGCGATCCTGATTGATGGCAACCCAGCCGAGATCGCGTCACCGCGCGCTGCCCAGGCGCTGGGCATCGGCATAATCCATCAGGAACTGAGCCTGATGCCGGACCTGACGGCGGCGCAGAATATCCTGATCGGGCGTGAGCCGCGCCGCGCCGGCGGGCTGCTGCTCGACGAAGCCGCGCTCAACGCACGCGCCGCCGCGATCCTGCAGGGCATGAACCTGTCGCTCGACCCGCGCACACCGGTGCACGGGCTCTCCATCGCGCGGCAGCAGATGGTCGAGATCGCCAAGGCGCTATCCTACAAGTCACGCGTGCTGATCATGGACGAGCCGACGGCCGCCTTGAACGATACAGAGATTGCCGAACTGTTCACGATCATCCGCAAGCTGCGCGGCGAGGGTGTCGGCATCGTCTACATCTCGCACAAGATGGACGAGCTGAAGCGTATCGCCGACCGCGTGACGGTGATGCGCGACAGCGAGACCGTCGACACCGTGCCGGCGGCCGAAACACCGGTGGAGACCATCATTTCGATGATGGTCGGGCGCAAGCTTTCCGATGAAGCGGTGAAAGTGCCTGATCTGAGCGCCGCCGAGGTTGCGCTTGAAGTGCGCGGCCTGCGCCGGGGCGCCGAAATTCGCGACGTCAGCTTTTCGGTGCGCAAAGGCGAGATCCTCGGCTTCGCGGGCCTGATGGGTGCGGGCCGCACGGAGGTCGCGCGTGCGATCTTCGGGGCCGATCCGCTCGACGCCGGCGAGATCCATGTTCACGGCCGCAAGGTGGCGATCGCGCAGCCCAAGGATGCCGTGCGCGCCGGCATCGGCTATCTCTCGGAGGATCGCAAGCAGTTCGGCCTCGCCACCGGCATGGATGTCCGCAACAACATCGCGCTAGCGAGCCTGTCGCGCTTCACCGGCGCGGGCGGGATTCTTCGCGACGGGGCGATGCGGGAAGCCGCAGTCGGCTACATCGACATGCTCTCGATCAAGACGCCTTCGGATCTGCAGGAAGCGCGGCTGCTTTCGGGCGGTAATCAGCAGAAGGTCGTCATCGCCAAGTGGCTCCTGCGCGATTGCGACATCCTGATCTTCGACGAGCCGACGCGTGGCATCGACGTTGGGGCGAAGAGCGAAATTTACAAGCTTCTGAATTCGCTGGCCGCGCAGGGGCGCGCGGTGATCGTGATTTCCTCCGAATTGCCCGAAATCCTGCGGCTTTCGCATCGCATCGCGGTGATGTGCGAGGGGCGCCTGACCGGCATCCTGCCCGCCGGAGCCTCGCAGGAAGACATCATGAAGCTGGCAACGCAGCGCAACGGCGCAGCGGAAGCGGCGTAGTTGATAGGAGCGGCTTATGTTTGCACCCTACGTTGCCCCCCTCTGTCCTGCCGGACATCTCCCCCACGAGGGGGGAGATCGGCTTGCATCGTTGCCGGCACTTCTCTTGCAACCTTGGAGGTTGGCGAAGGGTGATACTAGAGTTGATCTCCCCCCTGGTGGGGGAGATGTCCGGCAGGACAGAGGGGGGCGCGAAGAAACGCTACACGGGCACAATCTTGCTCCAACAGCAGGGGGCATCGCATGAGCGCCGAGGCGACGACGCAACCACAAGCCATGGCCGGCTCACGCCTTTCCGGTGCGCATCACCGGCTGCTCGCCTTCGCCAGTCTGATCGTTCTCGTCGTCGGCTTCAGTCTGGCCTCGCCCAACTTCATGCAGACCAGCAACATCATCGCCATCCTGCAGGCGACTTCGGTTAACGGCGTACTCGCCATTGCCGCGACGCTTGTCATCATCACCGGCGGCATCGACCTGTCTGTCGGCACGCTGATGACCTTCTGCGCGGTGATCTGCGGCGTTGTGTTGACCTACTGGGGCCTGCCGCTGCCGCTCGGCGTGCTGGGCGCGATCCTGGCTGGTGCCGCGGCTGGCTTCTGTTCCGGCACGTTCGTCGCCAAGCTCAAGGTGCCGCCATTCATCGCAACGCTCGGCATGATGCTGATTCTCAAGGGCCTTTCGCTGGTGATTTCGGGCACGCGACCGATCTACTTCAACGACACGCCCGGCTTCACCGAGATCGCGCAGGGATCGATCGTCGGCGTGCTGATACCGTCGGTGCCGTTGCCCAATGGCGTGTTGATCCTGTTCCTCGTCGCCATCGCCGTTTCCTTCATCCTGTCGAAGACGGCGCTTGGGCGCTACACCTTCGCGCTCGGCTCCAACGAGGAAGCGGTGCGCCTGTCGGGCGTCAACACGGACCGGTGGAAGATCGCCGTCTATACGCTCGCCGGCTCCATCTGCGGCATCGCCGGGCTGCTGATCGCCTCGCGCCTCAATTCCGCCCAGCCGGCACTCGGCCAGGGCTACGAGCTCGACGCCATCGCGGCGGTGGTCATCGGCGGCACGTCGCTTTCCGGCGGGCGCGGCACGGTGCTCGGCACGCTGATCGGCGCCCTCATCATGAGCGTTCTGCTCAACGGCCTGCGCATCCTGTCGGTGGCGCAGGAGTGGCAGACCGTCGTCACCGGCTCGATCATCATCCTCGCCGTCTACATCGACATGCTGCGGCGGCGGAAGCTTTAGCAAGAGAGGGCGGTTAGCGCTCCGGAAACGTACCAATACGTGTAACCAAGGAGGAAATGCCATGCTCAACAGACGCACTATCCTGGGCGCGATCGGCGCGCTCGCCATGCTTGGCGCGGCAGTGCCCGCCAGCGCGCAGGAGACCTACATTCCGCTGATCTCGAAGGGCTTCCAGCACCAGTTCTGGCAGGCTGTGAAGGCCGGCGCCGACAAGGCCGCGGCCGAACTCGGCGTCACCGTCACGTTCGAAGGTCCGGACACGGAGGCTCAGGTCGACCGCCAGATGGACATGCTGGCGGCCGCACTTGCCAAGAACCCGCAGGCCATCGGCTTCGCCGCGCTCGACAGCCAGGCGGCGATCCCGCTGCTGCGCAAGGCGCAGGAGGCCGGCATTCCGGTGATCGCCTTCGACTCCGGCGTCGACTCCGACATTCCCGTCGCCACCGCCTCGACCGACAATCTCGCCGCCGCCGCCCTTGCGGCCGACAAGATGGCCGAGCTGATCGGTGGCGAAGGCAAGGTGGCGTTGGTCGTGCACGACCAGACCAGCCGGACCGGCATCGACCGCCGCGACGGCTTCGTCAACCGGGTCGGGGAAGCCTATCCGAATATCGAGATCGTCACCGTGCAGTATGGCGGCGGCGATCATCTGCAGTCGACGGAGATTACCAAGTCGATCCTGCAGGCCAATCCCGACCTGAAGGGCATCTTCGGCGCGAATGAAGGCTCGGCGATCGGTGTCGTCAACGGCGCGCGCGAACTCGGCAAGACCGACCTCATCATCATCGGTTATGATTCCGGTGCGCAGCAGAAACAGGCCATCCGCGACGGGTTGATGGCCGGAGCCATCACACAGAACCCGGTCGGCATCGGCTACGAAACCGTCGCGGCCGCTGTGAAGGCGATCAAGGGCGAGGAAGTTCCGGCCGCGATCGACACCGGCTTCTACTGGTACGACAAGTCGAACATCGACGATCCCGAGATCGCCGCCGTACTGTACGACTAGAACGCGCATGGGCCGGAGGCGCGCTTGCGTCTCCGGCCACTTCTTCCTTCCTTACCTGCCGGACGCCCATGACACGCATCGTCGACATGCAGGTGCTGGACCTGCGCTTCCCGACATCGCTCCATCTCGACGGATCGGATGCGATGAACCCCGACCCCGACTATTCGGCTGCCTATGTCATCCTCAAGACCGACGGTGAGCATGAAGGCCACGGACTGACCTTCACCATCGGGCGCGGCAACGAGATCTGTTGTGCGGCGATCGAGGCCATGCGCCATCTCGTGGTCGGGCTCGACATGGCCAGGGTCGCGGAGAACATGGGCGCCTTCTGGCGGCACATGACGTCCGACAGCCAGCTCCGCTGGATCGGTCCCGACAAGGGCGCGATCCACCTGGCGACCGGCGCCGTCGTCAATGCCGTTTGGGATCTGTGGGCAAGGCTTGAAGGCAAACCAGTCTGGCGGCTTGTGGCCGAGATGAGCCCCGAGGAGATCGTGCGTTGCATCGATTTCCGCTACATCACTGATTGCATCACGCCGGCAGAGGCCGTCGATCTGCTGCGCGTGCGGGGCGAAGGCAAGGACGAACGCATCGCGACACTGCTTCGCGAGGGCTACCCCTGTTACACCACCTCGGCAGGCTGGCTCGGTTATGATGACGACAAGCTGCGCCGTCTATGCCGGGAAGCCGTGGACGCGGGCTTCAACCACATCAAGATGAAGGTGGGGCGCGACAAGGCCGACGACATTCGCCGGTTGACCATTGCGCGCGAAACCGTCGGGCCTGACGTCAACCTGATGATCGACGCCAATCAGGTGTGGGAGGTGAACGAGGCGATAGACTGGGTGAAGGACCTGGCCTTCGCAGGGCCGTGGTTCATCGAGGAGCCGACCAGCCCGGACGACATCGAGGGCCACCGCCGCATCCGCGAGGACATCGCGCCGGTGAAGGTCGCGACCGGTGAGATGTGCCAGAACCGGGTGATCTTCAAGCAGCTCATCATGCGCGGCGCCATCGATGTGGTGCAGATCGATGCTTGCCGGCTCGGCGGCGTCAACGAGGTGCTGGCCGTGCTTTTGATGGCCGCGAAATACGGGCTGCCGGTCTGTCCGCATGCCGGCGGCGTGGGTCTGTGCGAATATGTGCAGCACCTGGCCATGATCGACTATGTCTGCATTGCCGGCACACACGAGGGCAGGGTGGTTGAATATGTCGACCACCTGCACGAGCATTTCGTCGAGCCATGTGTGATCGAGGGTGCAGCCTACATGCCACCGTCCGCGCCGGGCTTTTCCATCGAGATCAAGCCGAAATCGCGCGAAACTTACCGCTTTGGCGCGTAACTCGTAGCTAATCCCTCAGGCGTCTGAAACAAAAGAACCCCGCCGCTCTCGAAAGAATCGACGAGGTTCCGTTGCCTGAGAAGCGTTGCATAGCACTGTTGTCGAAACGGTCAACAGTCTGTCAACGGATAGCGAACGCAACCTTTGGGCTTAACCCCCCTTTAAATAGCCGCATTTACTCTCCACCCGACCCGATGCACGTGCATTGGTCGACCGTCGAGGGGCGCGCGAGACGATGACGCTTCGGTGTTCTTTTGCCGCCATGGAGAAGGGTCGCCGGCCCGTTGGAGTGTTCGGCCGTGCTGCGAACCTCGTCCGTTTTGATTGACATCGGTAGGCTGCCCGATATGTTGCATCGAGTGGCGGATAAAATCTGGGGTTGAGGCTCGGTGCTGCCGTCGGCTGCTACATTCCGGTCTCGTCGACAGACTTTCCGGTTTCCATCAGGAAGTTGTCGGGGGATATTATGCGCGGTACTGCTGGTTCACGGAGTAGATATTTGCTGGGAGCGATTGCTGCTGGCATGTTGATCGGTGTCGGCGTGTCGGCTGCGACATCGTCGCCGGCTTTGGATGCCGCTCCTGCAGCTTTTGTCCGTAAAGTGGAAGATCATGACGCGCTCTGGGCGAAGCTGGCTGCCAATCCGGGCACGAAGCTGCCCGTCATCGTGCAGTTTGAAATGCCGGCGTTGCCAAACGCTGCCGGCTTCGAGCTTCCGGAGGCTGCCGACGGAGCGCGCATGAAGGCGATACACGCTTCGCAAGACAAGATACTGAATGCGGCATTCTCAGCCGGTGCGCCATCCCTCGTCGCCGGTGGCGAACGCAATCTGAAGCGGTTGAATTTTTCGCCAGCGTTTGCGATTCTGGCTGACGCAGTTGAGATATCGCGGTTGGCGAGCGATCCCCATGTCACCAGGATTGTCGAGGATAGGCTCGATCCGCCTCTGCTTAGCGACACCCTGCCCCTGATACAGATGCCAGCCATGTATGCCGGTCGTGCCTCGGGGCATGGCTACAGCGTTGCCGTTCTCGATAGCGGAACCTGGAACAGCCACGAGTTCCTCAGGGCCAGCGTCTCCGCCGAGGCCTGCTTCAACACCAGCGGCGTTCAAGGTTCGATAAGCCGGTGTCCCGGTGGCTACGACTATTCGACGGCTCTAGGCTCGGCCGAGGACTGCATCGCCGCCAACACCTACGGTTGTGGCCATGGTACCCATGTCGCGGGCATAGCGGCAGGCTACCACGTATACGCGGACGAGCCGATAGGCGGCGTAGCCAAGAACGCCCAGATCATATCCGTCAACGTCTTCTCTCTGCTTCCAGCTAGCGCGTGTGGCACGTTGGTTCCCGGATACAACAGTTGCTTGCGAGCCTTCGCCAGCGATCAGTTGAGAGCGCTCGATTATGTTTACGGTCAGCGCAACACATACAATATCGCCGCAGTGAGCATGAGCGTTGGCGAAGGTCAGAACGCGGGGCACTGCGACGGCGACGCCCGCAAACCGATCATCGACCAGCTCAAGGCCGCGTACGTGGCAACGGTGATCCCCGCGGGAAATAATGGGTTTGACAATGAAGTGGCGGCGCCCGCCTGCATTTCAAGCGCGATTACCGTCGGTTCTTCTACAAAGGCCGATGTCCGCTCGACGTTCTCCAATTGGGGCAGCCTGATAGATCTGGTGGCGCCTGGCTCTTCGATCATATCCTCTTATATCGACGGCACAGACAACTCGCGCTTCGCGGCTTTGAGCGGTACGTCCATGGCTGCGGCTCATGTGGCCGGCGCTTTCGCGGCATTGCGTCAGGCCTACCCCGGCGCAACGGTTGACATGATCGAAGATGCCCTGAAGTCGACAGGTCAGGGCATCTCATCAGCAGGCGTCACGAAGCCCCGCATCCGTGTGAACGATGCCCGTCTGGTGCTTGAAGACAACGACGTGCCCGCCCCGCCGGCGCCTCCTAATGACGATTTCGAGAACCGCATCGCCATTGCGTTGCCTACGGAGCTTTATGGGGTCCGGGTAGTTACCGGAACCAATGCGGGAGCCACCACGCAAGCAGGTGAGCCCGTGCACGCCAGAACGGCCAGCGCCCGCAATAGCGTGTGGTGGAGCTACACTCCAAGAAGCTCCGGGCAGATATCAGTCAGTACGACAGGCAGTCCCAATACAGCGCTGGTGCTGGCCGTATACTCAGGAAATACGATCGAGACGCTGACGGAGGAGGTAACTTACTCTTCTGGCAGCTCTCGCTTTTTCGATGGGGTAGCTGGCGTCGAGTATAAAATCGCCGTGGCGGGCAGAAACAATCACGAGGGAAGCATCAGACTCTCGGTATATGGTGGCGCGGGCACAGATCACTATCCGCCCCCCAACGACAACTTCGCCAGCCGCATCGCGATCTCGCCGCACGGCGCGATCTTCGGCCCGCGCACCGTCACCGCCAACAACACCTACGCCACAGCCGAATATGGCGAACCGCAACATGCGAACCGGCCGGTCGCAACCAACAGCGTGTGGTGGCGCTACACGCCCGCCACCTCCGGTCCAATTACCATCGATACCAGAGGTAGCAACTTCAACACCGTGCTGGCGGTCTACACCGGCGGGTCGCGTTCCCTCCGCGTCGTTGCAATGAACGACGATGCTCCGGACCTCGGCCGGCGCTCGCGCGTGGTGTTCGACGGCATTGCCGGCACCCAGTACCAGGTCGCGGTCGCCGGCGGTTACGGCAACAATTCTGGCCATATACGTATGACAATCCGCGGCGGCGGCAGATATGCGGTGAATCCGCCGGCGATAAACGACACCTTCGCCAACCGCATTGTGATCTCGCCGCACGGCGCTCTCTTCGGGCCGCGTACCGTGACCGGGCACAACATCAACGCGACCAACGAATTCCGCGAACCGCGACATGCCAACCATCCGGCCGCGACCAACAGCGTGTGGTGGCGTTACACGCCCGCCACTTCCGGCCAGATCACCATCGACACAAGAGGCAGCAACTTCAACACCGTACTGGCGGTCTATACAGGTCGCTCGGCCGGCGGCCTGCGTGTCGTCACGCACAACGACGATGCACCCGATCTGGGCCGGCGTTCACGCGTGACTTTCAATGGTATCGCCGGCACCCAGTACCAGATCGCAGTCGCGGGCGGGTACGGCAACAATTCAGGTCAGATAAGGATGACCGTGCGCGGCGGCGGAAGACATGCCTCAAGCTCGGTATCGGAGCTGGCAGGGCGGTCACTGCCCGGCCGGCAGACCGCGCCTTTCGCCGGCCTCTCGGTGGATGGTGTCGCTGGCGCGCGCGCGACGGCTGCCGCACAGGTCGATCTCGTCAGCGTGGTGGTGACTTCCAACAACGATGGTGTCCTCCGCATCCCGACCGATGGCGACGGCGTGGCGGCCGTGGCGGTCAAGAATGTCGGCGCCCGTGCGATGCTGGCCGCCCACCTCGCTCTGTCGTCGGCAGAGGGGTTACCGAAGGCACTGCCAGCCGGACTTTCGATCTGTCGCACGGATGCAGGTACCGGCGCATGCATCGGCGCGAAGGGATCGTCTGTTGCCTTCGCGGCCGAAGCGGGTGAATTCGTCACCTTGGCAGCGTATGTCGGCCCTCAAGGAACGGCGATCCCGTTCGATCCGGAGGCAAACCGGCTTTACATCCATTTCCGACAGGATGGCAGGACGGTAGGCGCGGCAAGCGTTCCAGTTTGCTCTGTCGATGCGGCAGGTTGCGGTGGCGAGGGAATGAGCGAACAGTCTGCGCAAATGAAGACAGCACAATAGAGCGGTCTGGGCTCCGACATCGGCGGCGTCCTCCCGGCGCATAAGAATCCTCGCAAGCGATTGAAATCCCTGACTATCGCGATCTGTCGTCTTAACCCCCCTTTAAATGGCCGCATTTACTCTCCACCCGACCCGGTGCCCACAGACTGAGATCGGACCCGCGGACGGGATGGCCAGCCGAAATCGAAACACGCGCATAGAACCGACCTTCGGTGGAGGATCGCGAGACGACGACGCTTCGGTGTTTTTCGTCGGCGAAGACGATCGCGTGGTGCCTGCAGCGCGAAAGGGCAAGGCAGCCCCGACCCGCAAGAAGGCGGCGAGCGGATCGACCCGCAGGCAACCGTCCGGAAACCGTTCGCGCTCCGGAAGACAGAAGAAGCGGCGCGGCGTCTTCGGCCTCGTGCGCGGTGGCGTCTACTGGATGATGGTTATGGGTATCTGGGGTGGCATCGCCGCCGCGGGCCTCGTTGCCTTCTACGGCGCCCAGATGCCGGCAGCGACCACATGGGCAATACCCGACCGGCCGCCGAACGTGCGCATTGTCGCCGTCAACGGCCAGCTCGTCGCCAATCGCGGCATGACCGGCGGCGAGGCAGTCGGCCTGCACGAGATGTCGCCCTTCATCCCGCAGGCGGTGATGGCGATCGAGGATCGCAGGTTTCACTCCCATTTCGGCGTCGACCCGATAGGCCTGGCACGCGCGGTCTTTGTTAATGTCGCTGGCGGACGGTTCAGCCAGGGCGGCTCGACGCTTACCCAGCAGCTTGCCAAGAACCTGTTCCTCAAGCCGGAGCGAACCATCGAGCGCAAGGTACAGGAAGTGCTGCTGGCGCTGTGGCTGGAGCAGAAATACACCAAGGACCAGATCCTCGAGATGTATCTGAACCGGGTCTATTTCGGCTCGGGCGCCTATGGAGTGGAGGCGGCCTCGCGCCGTTATTTCGGCAAGTCCGCCCGCGACGTCTCGCTGTCGGAAGCTGCCTTGCTGGCGGGGTTGCTCAAGGCGCCGTCGCGGCTTTCGCCGGCCCGCGACCCGCAGGCGGCCGAGCAGCGCGCCCAGCTCGTGCTTGCCGCCATGCGCGACCAGGACATGATCGGCGACAGCCAGCTTGCGACCGCGATGAGCACGCCGGCCGTCCGTGCCACCGCCTACTGGACAGGTTCGGAGCATTATTTCGCCGACCGTATCATGGAAGAGCTGCCGCAGCTCATAGGCGAGGTGCGGCAGGACATCGTCGTGGAGACGACCGTCGACCTCGTCCTGCAGACCTATGCCGAGGGCTCGATACGCCGCCTGATCGACGAGGAAGGCAAGGAGCATAATGTCAGCCAGGGCGCGCTGGTGTCGATCGACGCCTCGGGCGCGGTGCGTGCGATGGTCGGCGGCTACGACTACGCCACGAGCCAGTTCGACCGCGCCTCGGAAGCGCGCCGGCAGCCGGGCTCCGCCTTCAAGCCGTTCGTCTTCATGGCCGCGCTCGAAAAGGGGCTGTTCCCCGACACCATGCGCAACGATGCGCCGATCCGCATCGGCAAGTGGGCGCCGCGCAACTACAACGAAAAATACTACGGTCAGGTCTCGCTGAGCACGGCGTTGTCCAAGTCGCTCAATTCCGTGGCGGTGCAGCTTGCGCAGGAAGTGGGAGCCTCGGCGATCGTCGAGGCCGCGTGGCGCATGGGCATCGAATCCGATCTCACCCCGAACCTGTCGATCGCGCTCGGCACGTCGGAGGTCACGCCGCTGGAGCTGACGGCCGCCTATGTGCCATTTGCAAATGGCGGTTTCAGACCGGACATCCACTTCGTCAAGCGGATCACCACCGCCGGCGGCGAAGTGCTTTACCAGCACAGGTCGACCAGCGGGCCGCGCGTGGTGCGCCCGGAAATCGTCGGCATGATGAACGCCATGATGACCGAGACCGTGTCACAGGGCACGGCGCGGCGCGCGGCCTTCGGCTGGCCGGCGGCCGGCAAGACCGGCACGACGCAGAACTCGCGCGACGCCTGGTTCGTCGGCTACACCGCGAACCTCACAACGGGCGTATGGTTCGGCAACGACGACGGGACCGCGACCAAGAACATCACCGGCGGCTCGCTGCCCGCTGCGGCCTGGAACGACTTCATGGCTGCCGCGCATGAAGGCGTGCCGGTCGCCAACCTGCCTGGCAACTGGAACGGGCGGGTGCTCTCGCAGGTCGAGGACATTTTGCGCGCGCAGCCGGAAGCGGAGCATACGGCGTCGATCGGAGCACCGACACCGCCGGCCGAAGTGGGCGGGCAGGCGCCAAAGCCCGTCGGTTCGATTATGGACATCATCCTCGGCAATTGATGTGCGTCTTTGCGCACTCGCTTTGGGTAACGGCTTCCGCTAGATAGCGGCGAGGAGATTTGCCATGGCCGACGCCGACCCCCGCAAGACACTGGTGTTGACCGGCGCAAGCCGGGGTATCGGCCACGCGACGGTCAAGCGCTTTTCGGGCGAAGGGTGGCGCGTCATCACCTGTTCCAGGCAGGCATTCGCCGACAACTGTCCCTGGCCGTCAGGCCCGGAGGATCACATCAAGGTCGACCTTTCCGACCCGGAGGACGTGGGGCAGGCCGTGGCCGAGATACGCCACCGGCTGGAGGCCGAGGGCGGCCAGCTCGACGCGCTCGTCAATAATGCCGCGATTTCGCCGAAGCTGGAGGGCGGCGCGCGCATGAACTCGATCGAGACGCCGATGCATGTCTGGCGCGACGTGTTCCAGGTCAATTTCTTCGCCCCCATCATGCTGGCTCGCGGCCTGTTCAAGGAGCTGGCAAAGGCCAAGGGGTCCGTCGTCAACGTCTCGTCGATCGCGGGCGGCAGGGTGCATCCCTTCGCAGGCACCGCCTACGCGACGTCGAAGGCCGCGCTCGGTTCGCTGACCCGCGAGATGGCGGCCGATTTCGGCCCGCACGGCATCCGCGTCAACGCGATCGCACCGGGCGAGATCGACACCGCGATCCTGTCGCCGGGAACGGAAAAGATTGTCGAGACGATCCCGCTGCGTCGGCTGGGTTCGACGGCGGAAGTCGCCGACATCATCTTTTTCCTGTGTTCCGGCCAGGCTTCCTACGTGACGGGATCGGAAATCCACATCAACGGTGGACAGCACGTCTGACGCTGCCGCGCCGTCGTGCGTCTTTCGAGGCTCCCCTTCGACAGGTTCAGGGTCGCACCTCAGGATGAGGGATGTGGGTTGCTCAGCCCGCTCGCGGCAGTCTCGGTATACTTCAACAGAACGCCCCTCGCATCCCGAGCTTGTCGGAGCGATGAACACAGTCCTCATCCTGAGGTGTGAGCGGAGCGAGCCTCGAAGGACGCACTAAATTGAAGCTGCCGCTTTATTGCGGCATCGTCGACAGGTGCGACAGCAGCTCGGCGACATTGGCCGCGCCGCATTTCTTCAACAATCGCGCGCGATAGGCCTCGACCGTGCGCGGCGAGATGGCGAGCATGCGCGCTATTTCCTTGGACGTGCGGCCTTCGCCCAGATGCATGACGATCTGGCGCTCACGGGTGGTGAGGTCGAGTACCGGGCGGGTCTCCGACAGATCGGCGAAGCTCCAGACCGCGCGGCGCAGCGGGTCGTCGTCCGGCGTCAGCGAGTGGCCGCGCACCCGGCACCAGAACAGCGTGCCGTCCTTGCGCGCCATGATGCGCTCGTCGGAATAGCGGTTGTTCTTCTTGAGCGGCGCGACGCCGACATCGCGAATGCGCACGAACTCCTCGAAGGACGGGTAGAGAATAGCGAAAGACCGGTCCGTCAGTTCGTCCCGCCCATAGCCGAACATCTCCGCGAAGCGCGGATTGCAGGTGCGGATGACGCGGCTTTCCGTGACCACGAGCCCGACCGGCGCATGTTCGAACGCCAGCTCGCGAATGTTTTCGGCCCAACTCATGATGCGTATTTCTACCGTTCGTATTCCTACGATATTGCGGGTTCCGGTTTCCCGAAACGATAATAGCCGCCAGACCGAACCGCGCCAGTCGCAGCGTTCCGTCATACTCTGGGAGGAGACCATCATGAAGAAGCTTTTTGCCGCGCTGGCCGTGGCGACCGCGCTTACGGGCACGCCGGGCCTCGCGCAGGACGACACGGTTCGCATCGCGTTGCTTCACGGCCTGTCGGGTTCGCCGCTGGAAGCCTATTCCAAGCAGACCCATACCGGCTTTGAACTCGGCCTCGAATACGCCACCGACGGCACGATGGAGGTCAAGGGCCGCAAGATCGAGCTGATCGTCAAGGACACACAGTTCAAGCCCGATGTCGCCCGCGCCCTGCTGGCCGAAGCCTATGGCGACGACGATGCGCTGATCGCCGTCGGGGATACGTCTTCGGGCGTGGCGCTGGCCATGCTGCCGGTCGCGGAGGAATACGAGAAGATCCTGCTCGTCGAGCCGGCAGTGGCAGACGGCCTCACCGGACCGGATTCCAACCGCTACGTATTCAAGACCTCGCGCAACTCGTCCATGGACATGCAGGCGCAGGCGCTGGCCCTCAATCCGGACGAGAACCTCTACGTAGCGACGCTGGCGCAGGATTATGCCTTCGGCCGTGACGGCGTGTCGGCCTTCAAGGCGGCGCTAGACGGCACCGGCGCGCACCTCGTTGCAGAGGAATATGTGCCGCAGCAGACGACGGACTTCACCGCCACGATCGAGCGGCTGACGGCGGCGCTGAAGGATCAGCCCGGCCGCAAGGTCATCATGATCTACGTCGCCGGCATCGACGCGATGACGCCACTGGCCGGTGCAGGCCTCGACCGCTACGACATCGAGCTTTCCACCGGTGGCAACATCCTGCCGGCGCTCGTCGCCTACAAGCAGGTGCCGGGCATGGAAGGCGCGATCTATTATTATTACGAGGCGCCGGACAATCCGGTAAACGACTGGCTCGTCGAGCAGCATCAGGAACGCTTCGGCTCACCGCCCGACTTCTTCACCGCCGGCGGCATGGCGTCTGCCATGGCCATCGTCACCGCCCTCGAAAAGGCCGAGGAGTGGGACACCGAAACCCTGATCGCCACCATGGAAGGCATGACCTTCGACACGCCGAAAGGTCAGATGACCTTCAGGCCCGAGGACCACCAGGCCCTGCAGTCCATGTACCACTTCAAGATCAAGGTCGAGGACGGTGTCGACTGGGCGGTGCCGGAACTGGTCCGCGAGATCAAGGCCGAAGAGATGGATATTCCGGTCGGCCGGAACAATCAGGAGTAGGCCTCATAACACCCCCTCCACCATGCTTCGCATGGTCCCCCTCCCCCGCTTCGCAGGGGAGGAACCGAGGTCGCGGACATCCGCGACGCTGGATCCTCCTCCGTTTACGGGGGAGGGGGACCGCCGAAGGCGGTGGAGGGGGCGTTGGCCCCGACACGAAGACTTTGCGATGAACCCCTCACTCCGCACCGAAAACCTGACGATCCGTTTTGGCGGCCATGCGGCGGTCAACGGCGTTACCTGCGCGTTCCAGCCGGGCGAGCTGACGGTGATCGTGGGACCGAACGGGGCCGGCAAGACGACGTGGTTCAACCTCGTCTCGGGACAATTGAAGCCGACCGAGGGTCGTATTTTCAAGGGCGAGGACGACATCTCCGCGCTCTCCCCGTCGGCGCGCGCGAAGGGTGGCATAGGGCGCGCGTTCCAGCTCACTAACCTGTTTCCAAAACTCACCGTGCTGGAGAATGTGAGGCTTGCCGTGCAGGCCCGCGCGGGGCAGGGCGCGCGCATCTTCACGCGTGCCGCCGGACTTATCCACATACGCGAAAAGGCCTATGGCTTCGTCGAAGCGACCAGGCTGGCCGCCGTCGCGCATCTGCCCGCTGCGGCCCTGCCGCACGGCGACCAGCGTAAGCTGGAGGTCGCGCTTCTGATGGCGATGGAACCGGACATCTTCATGTTCGACGAGCCGACGGCGGGCATGTCGGTCGACGAGGCGCCCGCCATCCTTGAGCTGGTCGCCGAACTCAGGAAGGACCGTTCCAAGACCATTCTGCTGGTGGAGCACAAGATGGACGTGGTGCGCGCGCTCGCAGACCGCATCGTAGTGCTGCACAATGGCGAACTCGTTGCCGACGGCAGGCCCGACGAAGTGATGGCGCTGCCGATTGTGCGCGAGATCTATCTCGGCGTCGGGGCGGAGGAGGTGGCATGAGCGCGCCGATCCTGCGCATCGAGGATGTTTATACCGACATCGCGCAATATCACATTCTGCATGGTGTTTCGCTCGACGTGCCGGAGGGCGGCGTGCACGTGCTACTCGGCCGCAACGGGGCCGGCAAAACCACGACGCTGCGGACGATCATGGGGCTCTGGCGGGCGCGGTCCGGCAGGATCGTATTCCGCGGTCAGGACATCACCGCCATGCGGACGCCCGACATCGCCAGGCTGGGCGTGGCGTTCGTGCCCGAGAACATGGGTATCTTCGGCGGCCTCACGGTCGAGGAAAACATGCGCCTCGCCGCGACCGGGGGGCGGTTCGACGACGAGCGGCTGCAACGCGTCTTCACACTCTTTCCTGCGATGGAGAAGTTCTGGGATCGGCAGGCTTATGCGCTTTCCGGCGGACAGAAACAGATGCTCGCCATTTCCCGCGCGATCATCGAGAGGCGCGACCTGATACTCATCGACGAGCCGACCAAGGGGCTGGCGCCTGCGATCATCCGCGCGATGATCGATGCGTTCCGCGACATCGCGCGCGAGACGACCATCCTGCTGGTCGAGCAGAATTTCCTCTTTGCCCGCGCGCTCGGCGAAACCGTCGCCGTGATCGACGACGGCCGCATCGTCCATCGCGGCTCCATGGCCGAGCTCGCGGCCGACGAGGCGCTCCAGAACCGTTTCCTCAGCCTGTCGATGGAAGCGCATTGAGATGATGAAAACGCTTTCCACCACCTTCGAACGGTTCGGCGGCGTCATGCTGTTGCCGGTCGTGCTCGGCCTTATCGCCTTCGTGCTGATCGGCCGGCCGTCGACATGGATGACGCTGACCGTCGCCGGTCTCGCCATGGGCATGATGATCTTCCTGATGGCGTCCGGTCTGTCGCTGATCTTCGGCCTCATGGACGTGCTCAACTTCGGCCATTCGGCCTTCGTCTCATTCGGAGCGTTTATTGCAGCGAGCGTGCTTGCATGGTTCGGCGTCTGGGTGTCGGGCGGCAGCGCGGCCATGAACATCGTCGCACTGATGGCGGCCATCGCGGCTGCCACCGCATTCGGTGCGCTTGCAGGCTGGGCTTTCGAGCGCGTCATCGTCAAGCCGGTCTACAAGGACCATTTGCGCCAGATCCTCATCACCATGGGCGCGCTGATCGTGGCGGAGGAACTCATTTTGATGATCTGGGGCGGCGCGCCGATCCCGGTGCCGCGCCCGGCTGCGCTGACCGGCTCGATCGTCATCGGCGACGTGGCCATCGAGCTCTACCGCATCTTCGCTTTCGCCCTCGGGCTCGTCGTCTATATCGCCATGCATTTCGCGCTCAATCGAACCCGCATCGGCCTTCTGATCCGCGCCGGCGTCGAGAACCGGGAAATGGTCGAGGCACTCGGCTTCCGGATCGACCGGCTGTTCATCGCCGTCTTCATGGCAGGCTCCGCGCTGGCCGCGATGGGCGGCGCCATGTGGGCCGGGTATCAGGGACTGATCACGACCGCCATCGGCTCGGAGATGATGATCCTCGTCTTCATCGTCGTCATCATCGGCGGGCTTGGCTCCATCGAGGGTTCGCTCCTCGGCGCGATCCTCGTCGGACTGATGGCGAATTACGTGGCCTTCCTGTTTCCGAAGATGTCGCTGGCGTCGAACATGATCCTGATGATGGCGATCCTGCTGTGGCGACCCTTCGGACTGAAGCCGGCGGTGAAGGGGTGAGCGACATGACAGCAACGACGCCAGCCATCACCGGTCACAGGATTGATCGCCGCGTTCCGGTAGGCAGGCTCATCGTCTATGGCGTCGTGCTTGCGGTCGGGCTTTGCCTGATGTTCGCGCCGTTCCTGTTTCCCGACGTGCGGGCGCAGGAGGTTGCGGCGCGCATCTGCGTGTTCATCGTTCTGGTGGCGAGCTACGACCTGCTGATCGGCTATACGGGCATCGTGTCCTTCGCCCACACGATGTTTTTCGGGCTCGGTGCATACGGGGTGGCGATTGCGCTGAAAACCATGGGCGCGGGCTTCGACGCGATCCTGCTTGGCGGGTCGCTCGGCGTGATTGCGGCACTCGTGCTCGCGGTGCTGATCGGTCTGCTGTCGCTGCGGGTCAAGGCGATCTTTTTTGCCATGATCACGCTTGCCGCCGCTTCGGTGATGATGGTGTTGGCGAGCCAGCTTTCGGACTTTACCGGCGGCGAGGACGGAATGACCTACTCCATCCCGCGATTCTTCTCGCCGGCGAATACGCTGATCGAGGGCAGCGACGGCAAGGCAATGCGCATTTTCGGGGTAGCCTTGAACGGCCGCGTCGCGCTCTATTATTTCGTCTTCCTGTCCTCGCTGTTTCTGTTCCTGGCGATGTTGCGCATCGTCGCCTCACCGCTGGGCACGGTGCTGGAGGCGATCCGCGAAAACGAGATGCGCGCGGAGGCGATCGGTTATCGTGTCGTGGCCTATCGCACCGCCATCTTCTGCATAGCGGCGGTCGTCGCCGCCCTTGCCGGCGTCGTGCGGGCGACCTGGCTGCGCTATACCGGCCCTGACGTCGCGCTTTCCTTCGACATCATGCTCGACATACTGCTGATGGTGGTCATCGGCGGCATGGGCACCATGTTCGGCGCGGTGATCGGCGTCGTCATCATGACGCTGGCACAATTCTACCTGAAGGACCTCATGGCGGCCGGCGCGGCGGCGACCGCAGACGTGCCGCTGATACCGGACCTGCTGAACCCTGACCGCTGGCTGCTGTGGCTCGGCGTGGTCTTCATCCTGCTCGTCTACTTCTTTCCGGCTGGCATTGCCGGCACCCTCATGGGCAAGGGAGGCACCAAATGACCCCGCGTTCGACCTATGTGAACTGCGACGGCTTTGAGGTGCACGTCACCGAATGGGGCGATCCGCAAAAGTCTGCTTTGGTGATGTGGCACGGACTTGCTCGCACCGGCCGTGATTTCGACGAAGCCGCCGAGGCGCTCAGCGACGCCTATTTCGTGATCTGCCCCGACACGCTCGGGCGCGGCCTGTCGAGCTGGGCGCGCGACTACACGGTCGATTATTCCTATCGGGTGTTCGGCGAGACGGCGCTGGCGGTCCTCGACCATTACCGCATCGGCGACCTGCGCTGGGTCGGCACCTCGATGGGCGGCCTGATCGGCGTCACGCTTGCGGCGGGCCCGCTCGCGCAGCGTATTACCCATCTCGTGATCAACGACATCGGACCCGACATACCAGAGGCCGGCACGGGACGGATCGCCTCCTATGTTGGCAACCCGCCCGTCTACGACACGATCGGCGAACTGGAAGCGTGGCTGCGCGAGAACTATGCGCCGTTCGGCCGCAACACCGATGCCTTCTGGCGCCGGATGGCGGACACCTCCTCGCGCAGGACCGACGATGGGCGCGTTACGGTCCACTACGATCCCAACATCGTCTCGCAATTCACGCACCACAAGTCGGATCTCGACGTGTGGGACTCCTATGACGCGATCACCGCGAAAACGCTGCTGATACGGGGCGAAAGCTCCGACGTGCTGCCTGCCGGCATTGCCGAGGACATGGTGCGGCGCGGGCCGCGGCCGCGTCTCGAGATCATGCCTGACTGCGGCCACGCCCCGACGCTTGCCAGCGACTTCGAGATCGCCATGCTGCGCGACTTCCTCGCGGAGTAGCTGATCCTTGGCTTAGTGCGTCCTTCGAGGCTCGCTGCGCTCGCACCTCAGGATGAGGACCGTTGTGCATCGCTCCGGCGAGCCGGTGGGTTCGAGGGCCGTTCTTCAGAAATCCATCGAGCCCACGACGTCGTAGACGATCAGACTACATCCCTCATCCTGAGGTGCGAGCGCAGCGAGCCTCGAAGGACGCACCCCTGAGAATGCGAGCAGCCACTCAGTCGGCCGTCAAGATTTTCTCGATTTCGTCGATCGTGTGATTCGTCAGTGTTTTCGACACTTCGGCAACGAGGCGGTCCTCGACCTCCTTGTGGAGCTCCTTGCGGACCTCGCCCATAACCATCGGCGGGGCGACGATCACCAACCGCTTGTAATCGCCACGGTGCGCGGACTTGTAGAGTCGCTCGGCGACCTCCTTCGCGAAACGTTCCTTCTCGATCCGGTGCCAGTCGGTCTCCTGCACAGCGCTGCGGTGAACATTGGGTCCGTCGTTGAAGCGCCCAGGCCTGTCGGTGCCCTGTTCGTGGGTTGGCGGATTGTCGTCATGCATCTCGCGAAACACTTCGAGATTCGGAAATTTCGCATCGCCTTCATTGCGAAGGAACAGCGCCTTCTCACCATCTGCGACGACCACCCATGCATCGTGCTCCAGCTTGATTCCAGACATGTCCTGCTCCTTTCAACCTCGTTTCTGGTTGATCTTTCAACGCTTGCGGATGGTTGGCCGTTCCGTGCGTTGTCCGGTTTGATCGGCATCAGGAGCAAAACTTTGCGTGGCGATGCTGCATGGCGCAAAAGCGATTGCCAGCCGCGATCCGCCAAGCGAGGCTGTTTCTTCTGAAAACCGGCCGAGGCAGCGACAATCCGGCCATGGTCGAGAAGCTGCCACACACCCGCGAAACGCGCCTGAGCGCCTTCCCCGTGTTTATGCGGGTTGAAGGCCGCACGGTCGTCATCGTCGGCGATGGCGAGGAGGCGCTTGCCAAGGCACGGCTGCTCGGGCAGTCGGCGGCCGAGATCCGCATCGTGGCCGAGGCCGCGGAACCGGCCCTCGCAGACTGGGCCGACGCCAATGGCGCGGAGCTGATCCAGAAGGCGTGGGCACCCGCTTATCTGGACAATGCCGTTCTGGTCTTTGCTGCAACCGGCGACGAACAGCGCGATGCTGCCATCGTCGCCGATGCGCGCCGCGCAGGTGTCGCAGCCAATGCGGTCGACCGTCCCGAACTCTGCGATTTCTACACCCCCGCGCTCGTCAACCGCGCGCCCGTCGCGGTTGCGATCGGCACCGAGGGCGCCGGTCCCGTCCTCGCCCAGATGATCCGCAGCCGCATCGACCGGATGCTGTCGCCGTCGCTGGGTGCGCTGGCATCGCTGGCGACCCTTTATCGCGAGGCTGCCGAGCGGCATGTACCCAAAGGCGCGCCGCGCCGCGCCTTCTGGAAGTCCTTCTTCACCGGCGCGACGGCTCGCGCGCTTGATGTCGGTGACGAGATTGGTGCCAACCGCGCCGCGCGGTCTCTGTTGCAGGCCAGGGGCAAGGTTGACGGTCACGTTGCGCTGGTCGGTGCGGGGCCAGGCTCCGAGGACCTGATTACCCTGCGTGCCCATCGGCTTCTGATGGAAGCCGACGTCATCGTCCACGACGCGCTGGTGCCGGAGGCGATCGTCGCTCTCGGACGCCGCGATGCCGAACGGATCGCGGCCGGCAAGCGCAAGGGCTGCCATTCGAAGTCGCAGGCCGAGATCAACAAGCTGCTCGTCGAACTCGCCAAGGCTGGCAAGCGGGTGGTGCGGCTCAAGTCGGGCGACCCGCTGGTGTTCGGGCGCGCCGGCGAGGAGATGGCGGCCTTGCGCGCGGCGGACCTTTCCTACGAGGTCGTGCCCGGCGTCACCTCGGCTTTCGCGGCCGCCGCCGATTTCGAACTGCCGTTGACGCTGCGCGGCGTCTCATCATCCCTCGTCTTCACGACGGGCCATGACCTGAAAGGCAAGTCGCTGCCGGACTGGGCGCGGCTCGCGATCGATGGCGCAACCGTTGCCGTCTACATGGGCCGCAGCAATGCCGCCGACGTGGCCGGACGGTTGGCCGATGCCGGACTTTCGCCCGACACGGCGGTCGCAGTCGTGGAAAACGCCAGCTTGGGGCATCGCCGCCTGTTCCACGGTACGCTGGCCGACCTGCCCGCGCTGCAGGAGCGCACGGATCTTGCGGGTCCCGTCATGACAATCATCGGCGACGCGGTCGCCGGCGCGAATTTCGACAGATCAGAACCGCTCGGCGCGCGTGTTGTCGCTGCGGCGACCGCTTGAGACGCAGAAAGGACCGACCCGATGAAGATACTGACCGCGAACAGGCTTTCCGACGGTGAAGCAGTGTGGCTTGCCGCAGACCATTCCTGGTCGGAAGCAATCGACGCCGCCGAACTCGCCCAGGACGCGGCCACCGAAGAGCGGCTCGAGCGCACCGGCAAGGCGGCGTTCCTCAAGAACGAGGTCGTGGACGTGAATCTGATCGATGTCGAGATCGTGGACGGCGCGATCCGGCCGCTTCGCCTGCGCGAGCGCATCCGTGCCGCCGGCCCCACCAACCGCATCGACCTGGGCAAGCAGGCCCGCCCCGAAATCGCAGTCGCCGCCTGATCGAGCCGGCGGCTGTCCCGCTTTAAGGACAGTCCAGCATGTATCGCTACGACGAATTCGACCATGGCTTCGTGAAGGCCCGCGTCTCCGAGTTTCGCGACCAGGTCGACCGGCGGCTCGCCGGCGAGATCACGGAAGACCAGTTCAAGCCGTTGCGGTTGATGAACGGGGTCTATCTTCAGCTCCACGCCTACATGCTGCGCGTTGCGATTCCCTATGGCACGCTGAATGCCCGCCAGATGCGCGTGCTGGCGCATATCGCGCGCAAATACGACAAGGGCTACGGCCATTTCACCACGCGCCAGAACGTCCAGTACAACTGGCCGGCGCTGGCCGACATTCCCGCGATCCTCGACGATCTGGCGTCGGTGGAGATGCACGCGCTTCAGACCAGCGGCAACTGCATCCGCAATGTCACCGCAGACCACTTTGCCGGTGCCGCCGCCGACGAGGTCGCCGATCCGCGCCCCTATGCCGAAATCCTGCGGCAATGGTCGTCGGTGCACCCCGAATTTTCCTACCTGCCGCGCAAGTTCAAGATCGCGGTCACCGGCGCGGAACGCGACCGGGCCGCGATCCAGGTTCACGACATCGGCCTGCACCTGAAGCGCAATGCGCAGGGTGAGCTGGGGTTCGCGGTGTATGTCGGCGGCGGTCAGGGGCGCACGCCGATGATCGCGAAGAAGATCAGGGACTTCCTGCCCGAGGCGGACCTGCTCGCCTACACGACAGCGATCCTGCGCGTCTACAACCTGCACGGCCGCCGGGACAACAAGTACAAGGCGCGCATCAAGATTCTCGTCCACGAGACCGGCACCGAGGAACTGACTGGCTGGGTGGAGAAGGAATTCGAGGCGCTGAAGGACAGCGAACTCAAGCTGCCTGAGGCGGACATCCGCGCGATCGAGACCTATTTCGCGCCGCCCGCCTTGAATGTGCGTCCCGATGGCGAGGCCGCCGTTAAGGAGGCGCAGCTCGACGATCGCGGTTTCGCCGCCTGGCTGCGCCGCAACGTGACCACGCACCGCCACCCGGATTATGCGGCGGTTACCATTTCGCTGAAGGCGATCGGCGAGGCGCCGGGCGATGCGACCGACGCGCAAATGGACGCGGTTGCCGACATCGCCGAGGAACTGGCATTCGATGAAATCCGCGTCAGCCACGAACAGAACCTGATCCTGCCGCATGTCGCGCGCGCCGACCTGAAGACGGTTTACGACCGGCTCGTCGCGATCGGTCTTGAGACCGCGAATTCCGGCCTCGTCACCGACATCATCGCGTGCCCCGGCCTCGACTATTGCGCGCTCGCCAATGCCCGCTCGATCTCGGTTGCGCAGGACATCTCGCGCCGTTTCGCGTCGCAGGAGAAGCAGGAGGAAATCGGCGAGCTGAAGCTGAAGATTTCCGGCTGCATCAATGCCTGCGGTCATCACCATGTCGGCCACATCGGCATTCTGGGTGTCGAGAAGAAGGGCGCCGAACTCTACCAGGTGACACTCGGCGGTTCGGGCGACGAGCACACCTCCATCGGCGAAATCGTCGGTCGCGGCTTCGGTCCGGAAGAGATCGGTGGGGCCATCGAGACGGTCGTCGAGACCTATCTCGCCTGCCGCGCGGGCCGCGAAGAGACGTTTCTCGACACCTACCGGCGGCTGGGGGTCGCCCCGTTCAAGGAGGCCCTTTATGGAAGCGAAGCAAAGGCTGCCTGAAGCCGGCGTCGACCCGGCCGGTGAGGCGGCGGCGTTGGAAGCCCGCTTCAGCCATCTCGAACCGCAGGAAATCATAGCGCTGGCGCGCGAGCGCTTCGGTCTCGGCGAACTCGCGGCCGTGTCGTCTTTCGGCGCGGATTCGGCTGTGCTGTTGCACATGATCGCACGTGCCGATCCGGATTTGCCCGTCGTCTTCCTGGATACGGGCAAGCATTTCGGCGAGACGCTCGAATATCGCGACCAGTTGGCCGCGGATCTGGGCCTGTCCGATATTCGCATCGTCACGCCGGATGACGCCGCACTGGCGCGCGTCGACCCGACCGGACATCTGCACAAGACGGACGTCGACGGATGCTGCGCCGTGCGTAAGGTGGAGCCAATGGCTCGTGGCGTTGCACCTTTCCGCGCGTGGTTCACGGGCCGCAAGCGTTTTCAGGCTTCGACGCGGGGCGCCATGCCGGTCTTCGAGGCGGTCGGGCCGCGCATCCGCATCAATCCGCTGGCGCGCTGGGATACGGCGAAGCTGGCAGATTACATGCGCCGCCACGATCTGCGAGAAAATCCGCTGGTTGCCTACGGCTACCTGTCGATCGGCTGCTTTCCGTGCACGGAGCCGGCGAAGCCGGGTGAAGACCCGCGTTCGGGCCGCTGGGCAGGGCAGGCGAAGACCGAATGCGGCATTCATCTGCCAGGGCTCGGCGAGCAACTGGCTACTCCAACCTATTAGGGCATGCAATGAGCGAGACCGAAACCGTCACCCAGCTGTGGACACCGGACGGCTTCCGCGAGGAAGAATGGAGCCATGCGGAGGACGCTCAGGCGCTCGCTGGTAACCAGCGCGTTATCCTGCCGCTGGCCGTCTTCCTGGAGCTCGACGATGCCACGCGGGAGGCAGCCGCCGGCCGTGTCGGCGTTCATGTGCTGCCCGGCGAGGCGCTGGATGCCTTGCTGCCCTTGCTGTCACAGGTGCCGTTGATTTCCCTGGCTTTTCCGGCCTTCAACGATGGCCGCAGCTATTCTAAGGCAGAGCTGTTGCGCTCGCGGCACGGATACGGCGGCACCATCCGCGCCTCGGGCGACGTGCTGATCGATCAGATCCCTCTGATGATCCGCACCGGCTTCAGCGAGTTCGAGGTAACCAACGAAACAGCGCTCTCGCGGCTCGGTGAAGGGCGCATTGGCGGTATTCCGTTCCACTATCAGCCGGCGGCCAAAGCAGGCGATTCTGGAGCCGGATATTCCTGGCGCAGGCGTCCCGCAGCCTGAGCTTTCTGCCCCACGGGGTTGCATTAAACTGTCAGCGGTCTATATCGGGTGCATCTTCAGGCGCCCGCAGGATTCGCGGCACGCATCGTCCGCTCTCATTTCGTGACTTGGCGCCGCTTCGCCGGATCGCACTGCGATCCGCTTCCATGTCCTCCATGTCCAGAACATGCCGGGCGAACCCGTGAGAAGTCAGGAAAGCAATTGCAGGTTATTGTACGCGACAACAACGTCGATCAGGCCCTCAGGGTCCTCAAGAAGAAATTGCAGCGCGAAGGCGTCTTCCGCGAGATGAAGGCGCGCCGTTCCTACGAGAAGCCGTCCGAGAAGCGCGCCCGCGAAAAGGCCGAGGCAGTGCGCAGGGCGCGCAAGCTGGCCCGCAAGCAGGCGCAGCGGGAAGGCCTGCTGCCTTCGCCGAAGAAGAAGCCGATGCGCCCGGCGCGTCCGCGTCCTGCTGCTGTTGAAGCGACACCGTCGACCAGCTCAAACGCTGCGTGATGGTAACGAAATTCAGGGGGACGGCTGCCAGGCAGCCGTCCCCTTTTTGCTAGCTGCGCGCTCGCGACCGTCCGTTTTCGGCTCGGTCGAGTTCCGCAAGTAGATCGTTGAACTGATCGGGCATGTCCGCATCCACTTTGAAGGCAGGCATGCGGCCGAGAAGTCGGCGATTGTTCGCCGAACCGATCTCCTTGCGGATCAGTTGGTCGAGCGCGTCCTCCCGCATCGTATTTGCCTTCATTCCAGACATGTTTCCGTCCTTTCGTGAATAGAAACAATGGTGTGGGTGGAATGGTTCCGGAATAGGCCCCGTTCGCGCAACGGAAACCGAGCAACACGGTAAAATTTTACTTAAGTTGTAGCGATGTGCTGCTCTGGTGGTGGAGCGTTTTTCGCTCTTGCGCCGCGCCGAATCCTGCTAGTCGGGGTGCATGTTTCGTTTCGTTCACAGCTCCGATCTGCACATAGGCAAGCGTTTCGGCAACCTGCCGGAGGACTTGCGGGGGCGGCTGCGCGAGGCGCGCCATCAGGCGATCGGACACCTGGCTGGCCTTGCTCGTGCACAGGGCGCGTCCGTGGTCCTGCTTGCGGGCGACACCTTCGATACCGAAACGCCTACACCGGCGATGTTGCGACAGTCGCTTGCGGCGATGGCCGAAGATCCCGCGTTGCGCTGGATAGTTCTGCCGGGAAACCACGATTCCCGGGTGGCCGACGAGCTGTGGCGAACCGCCCTGCAGCACACTCCAGCCAACGTCACGCTGGCTCTCGAGCCAGAGCCGGTGGACGTGGCACCGGGCGTGGTCGTGCTGCCGGCACCTTGTACCACGAGGCGGCCCGGGCGCGATCTCAGCGAATGGATGGGTGGGGTAAAGACCGGCGACGGCACGCTCCGCATAGGCCTTGCGCACGGCGCGATCCGCGATTTCTCCGAAGAAGGCAGTTCATCCGACGTGCTGGCGCCCGACAGGGCGTCGCGCGCAGGTCTCGATTATCTGGCGCTGGGCGACTGGCATGGGCTGACCCGTATCGATGCCCGCACATGGTACAGCGGCACGCCTGAGCCGGATCGGTTCAAGCACCGTGAGCCCGGCCGCGCGCTCGTCGTGTCCATCGAGGGGGCAGGCTCCGAACCGACCGTCACGCCAGCCGAAACCGGTGCGTTCCAGTGGCGCACGCTCGATCTTCGCCTGTTCGGCGATGAGAACGTGAACGAGGCGCTGGCACAGGTGCTACCGACAGAGATGCGGCGGCAGACGTTATTGCGGATCGCCGCCCAAGGGCGCACGCGGCTGCCGGCAAAAGCGGAACTTGAGGCCGCCGTCGACCATACCGCACCGGATTTCGCCCATGTGATTTATGAAGACGATGCGTTGGCAACCGTCTGCGAGAGCGGTGATCTTGACCGCATAGACCATGCCGGAGCCTTGCGACAGGCGGCCGAAACGCTTCTGGCCGAAAGCGACGATCCGCAGCGCGCGGAGGCCGAGCGCGACATCGCGCGTGGGGCGCTGGCGCGGCTGTTCTCCTATTGCGAGGAAGCGCCGTCGTGAAGCTGCGCGCGGTCCGCTTGCACAACGTTCGCCGCTTTGCCGGGCGCGGTGTCGCGATCGAGGGCATGGGCGATGGCGTCAATGTGCTGTCGGCGGCCAACGAGCATGGCAAGTCGACCTCGTTCGATGCACTCCACGCGCTGTTCTTCCAGCCGCATTCCGGCACACCCAAGGCGGTGCAGTCGCTGCGCCCCTACAGCGGCGGAAGCCCGCTCGTCGAGGTCGACATCGAAACGGATGCGGGGCGCTTCCGGCTGACGAAACAGTTCTATGCGGGCAAGCGCGCCGGCGTTGTCGATCTCGCAAGCGGCCGCATCGTGGCGCAGGCGGACGAGGCCGAGCGGTTCATCGCCGAGCTTGTCCATGGCGGCAGCGGCGGCCCGGCGGGCCTGTTGTGGGTGAGGCAGGGCATCACCGGCATCGAGAATCGGTCGCCGAGCGAAAAGGAAGAAGAGCGCAAGGCGCGCGAGGGCGTGCTGGCCTCCGTGCAGGGAGAGGTCGAGGCGCTGACCGGCGGTCGCCGGATGGCACAGATTCTGGATGCCTGCGCCGCCGAACTCGGTGAACTGGCAACGGCGACGGGCCGACCCAAGGCCGGCGGTCCGTATGCCGAGGCGCTGGAGGAGCGCGAAAGGCTGGCTTCGGAGGAAGCGCGTCTGGAAGCCGAGGTCCGCGATTTGCGCAACGCGCTCGATGCACGGCGCAGGGCGCGCGCGCGGCTGGCGGAGCTCGAGGATCCGGCCGAAACAGCCGCGCGACAGCAGGCAAGGGCGCAGGCCGAACAGGCGCTCGCTCAGGCTCGCGCGCATGGCGAGAAACTGCACGCCGCCGAAGCGCGGGAGAGCCTCGCGCGGCATAACGCGGAAGCCGCCCGCTCGGCGCTCGACAAATTTCGCTTCACGTCGCAACGCGCGCTCGACTTGAAAGTGCTTGAAGCAGCGGCGATCGCACGGCGTGATGAGGCCCTTGCGGCGCGAACCGAAGCCGTCACTGTCAGCGACAACGCCCTGGCGGCGGCAGAGCAGGCGGAGATGGAGGAGCAGCAGGCGCGCGAGCTTCTTGCGCGTCTGGACCGCGCTCTGCGTGCAAAGGAGGCCGCCGAACGGCTCAAGGAACTGCGCGAGCGTCTCGCGAAGGCCGATACGGTGAACAAGCAGGTCGAGGATGGGCAAGCCGCCCTGCGTGTTGCCGCCGTTCCCGCCGACGCTGTGCGCGAGTTGGAAGGCCTCGAAACGGAACTGGCCGGGTTGCATGCAGCCGAAGCAGCGCGCGCAACGACGCTGCGGATAGATTATGACGATGGTGCCGGGGGACGGCTGACCGATGGCGGTGCGCCGCTGCGGCACGGCGTGGAGCGACCCATCCACGGCACCGAACAGTTCCGGATCGAAGGCATCGGCACACTGACGATCCGTTCCACGCGTGAAGGCGAGGCATCCGACGGCAGGCTTGCAAAGGCAGTGGAAAGGCACCGGACGTTGCTTCGCCAGCTTGGCGTCGAAAGCCTGCGCGAGGTGCGCGAGCGGCAGGCGGCGGCATCGGCAAAGGCGATCGAACTCGAAACGGCGCGTCGGCATCTCGCGCTGCTGGCTCCACAGGGCGTGGCCGAGTTGCGCGCGGAGATCGCGCGCCTGCAGGATTTGCCTGTGCCGGAAGACCAAACGGAAGCGAATCCGGAGGCGGCAAGGCAGGCGCATGCCGCCGCAGGCGAGAAGCTTGCCGCTGCGCGGCTTGCTGCACGCGAGGCCCGCCCTGCCCGGGATAAAGCGGAAGCCGCAGTGATCGATGCCGAAAAGGCGCTCTCCTCGATTGCAGCGGAGCGTGCGGTCGCTGAAGCGGCACTCGGCGCCGAGGAAGGCCGCGCTGACCGCGCTGGCGAGCTTCAGCGTGTTTTTGAGGCGGCGGAAGCCGCGTTCGCCGAAGCGAAGACTGCGGCCGAGACATTGCGAGCGGGCGCTCCCGATATCGACACTGTCGAGGCGACGCTGCGCCGTACGGCATCGGCGGTCGACGCGACGGCCAAGGAAGCTGCATCCTTGCGAGAACAGTTGGCCGACCTAAACGGCAGCATCCGTACCCGGACGGACGGCGCGGTCGAGGAAATCTGGCGGGAGACGGCCGAACGGCGCGCTGCCGCCGATACGCTGGTGCGGCGGTTTGAGATGGAAGTCGCTGCGCTGACGAGGCTGCGCCGCGCGCTGGAAGATGCGCGCACGGCCGCGCGCGATCTCTATTTCGAGCCGGTGATGAACGCGCTGCGGCCGTTGATGGGGCTGCTGTTCGACGATGTCTCGGTCTCGTTCAACGATGCCACGCTGCTGCCGGAACTGCTGCGCCGCAACGGGCAGGACGAGCCGGTGGACGTGCTGAGCGGCGGCATGCGCGAGCAGCTTGCCATTCTCACGCGCCTGGCCTTTGCCAGGCTTCTCGCCCGCGACGGACGCCCCGCGCCGGTTATCCTCGATGACGCACTCGTCTATTCCGACGACGACCGCATTGAGAAGATGTTCGATGCGCTGCATCGCCAGTCTCGCGACCAGCAGATCATCGTCTTTTCCTGCCGGCAGCGCGCCTTCGAGCGGCTGGGCGGCAACCGCTTGCAGATGACGGAGTGGCGGCCGGACCAGGGCTGATCCGGCCGCCCTCGCGGTTCAGCCGTCGAGATTGACCCGGCGCAGCCGCAGCGCATTGCTGATGACCGACACGGATGACAGGCTCATCGCCGCTGCCGCCAGCATCGGCGACAACAAGGTGCCGAAGATCGGATAGAGGACACCTGCGGCGATGGGTACGCCGGCCGCGTTGTAGATGAAGGCGAAGAACAGGTTCTGTTTGATGTTACGGATCGTCGCCCGGGCCAGAAGCCGTGCGCGCACGATGCCGTTGAGGTCGCCCTTGACCAGCGTGATGCCCGCGCTCTCTACCGCCACGTCGGCGCCGGTGCCCATCGCGATGCCGACATCGGCGGCCGCAAGCGCCGGTGCGTCGTTGACGCCGTCACCCGCCATGGCGACCGAGGCGCCGGCCGCGCGCAGTTCGTCGACAAGCGCCTTCTTGCTTTCGGGAAGCATGTCGGCGCGGACAGCGTCGATGCCGAGCCGGTCGGCCACCGCTTTCGCCGTCAGCGCGTTGTCGCCTGTCGCCATGATGATCTTGAGCCCGCTTTCATGCAGGGCACGGATCGCCTCGGCCGTCGTTGCCTTGACCGGATCGGCAACGGCAACGATGCCTGCCAGCTTGCCGTCGACGGCGACGAACATTGCGGTCTTGCCGTCCTTGCGCAACGCATCGGCCTGCTGGCGCAGCGGCTGCGTGTCGAGACCCATCACTTCCATCATCGCCCGGTTGCCAAGCGACACGGATGCTTCGCCGACCTTACCCTTAACGCCCTTGCCGGTGACGGCCTCGAAGTCGGCGGCGTTTTCGATCTTTGCGCCGCGCTCGCTCGCGCCCTCGACGATCGCCTCGGCAAGCGGATGCTCCGACCCCTTTTCGAGACTTGCGGCGAGACCAAGCAGCCGCTTCTCGTCGAAACCTTCGGCGGTAACGACGTCGGTCAGCTTCGGCCGGCCTTCGGTCAGCGTGCCGGTCTTGTCGACGATCAGCGTGTCCACCTTGGCGAAGCGTTCCAGCGCCTCGGCGTCCTTTATCAGCACGCCGGCCTGCGCGCCGCGCCCGGTCGCGGTCATGATCGACATGGGCGTGGCAAGCCCCAGCGCACAGGGACAGGCGATGATGAGCACCGACACTGCCGAGACGATGGCGAAGACCATGCTGGGCTCGGGGCCGAAGACGGCCCAGACGATGAAGGCCAGGATCGCGACAAGCACCACGGTCGGCACGAAATAGAACGAGACGCGGTCGGCCAGGCCTTGGATCGGAGCCCGGCTGCGCTGCGCCTTGGCCACCATCTCCACGATCTGCGAAAGCACGGTTTCCGAGCCCACGCGCTCGGCGCGGACGACGAGCGAGCCGTTCTTGTTGAGCGTGCCGCCGGTCACGCTGTCGCCTTCGGTCTTTTCGACGGGAACCGGCTCGCCTGTGATCATGGATTCGTCGACGGACGAACGGCCTTCGACCACGGTGCCGTCCACCGGCACGCTGTCGCCGGGGCGGACGCGCAGGCGGTCGCCGCTCGCGACCTCGTCGAGCGGCACGTCGGTCTCCGAACCGTCGTCGGCGATGCGCCGCGCCGTCTTCGGCGCGAGGTTGAGCAGCGCGCGGATGGCCGAGCCGGTTCGCTCACGCGCCCGCAACTCCAGAACCTGGCCGAGGAAGACCAGCGCGGTGATGACGGCGGCCGCCTCGAAGTAGACCGGAACGGAGCCGCCATGGCCGCGGAACTGGTGCGGGAAGATGCCGGGGAACAGGGTCGCGACGACGCTGTAGATGTAGGCGGCACCGACGCCGATCGAGATCAGCGTCCACATGTTGGGGCTGCGGTTGACGATCGATTCCCAGCCGCGATGGAAGAACGGGATCGCAGCCCACAACACGACCGGCGTCGCCAGCGCGAATTCCAGCCAAATCGCGGTGCGCTCGCCGAGCCATCCGCGCACCGGCAGACCCAGCATCGGGCCCATCGTGATGACCAGCAGCGGCAGCGACAGCATGGCGCTGACCCAGAACCGTCGAGTGAAGTCGATCAGCTCCGGATTAGGCCCTTCCTCGCCGGTCGGCACGCCCATCGGCTCGAGCGCCATGCCGCAGAGCGGGCACGAACCCGGCTTGTCGCGCACGATCTCCGGATGCATCGGGCAGGTCCATTCGGTTCCCGCCGGCATCGGCTCGGGCGCCGGCCGGTCACCCAGATATTTGGCTGGCTCTGCCTCGAATTTCTTCAGGCAGCGCTCCGAGCAGAAATAGAAGGCCTGACCTTCATGGCGGGCGAAATGTTCCGCGCTGGCGCGGTCGACATCCATGCCGCAAACCGGGTCGGTCGCCGTCAGATATTGATCTGGCGCGGCGGTGAATTTCTTGTGGCAGCCGGCCGAGCAGAAATGAAAGGTTCTGTCGTCATGCGTCGCCGTCGGCTTGCCGGCGTTCGGATCGACCGTCATACCGCAGACGGGATCGCGTGTTATGCCATGTGCCTTGCCGCCATGGGCCGAGCAGCAGGAACCACCGCTCGAATCGTGGGAATGTGTGTGGTTGTGCGCCATGGGCAGTCTCCGGATTTCCTGATGAGACCACGGGTAATCCTTCCAGTCACTGGAGGGTCAAGCGCTTTTTTCCGACATTTCCGTTCAGCTCTCCTGAGACAGCGCACGTGCGATCACGAGCTTCTGGATGTCGCTGGTGCCTTCGTAGATCTGGCACACGCGCACGTCGCGATAGATGCGCTCGACCGGGAAGTCGGCGACGTAGCCGTAGCCGCCGTGGATCTGGATCGCGTCCGAGCAGACACGTTCGGCCATCTCGGATGCGAACAGCTTGGCCATTGAGGCTTCCTTGAGCGCAGGCTGGCCCGCCTCGCGCAAGGCGGCCGCATGCAGCACCATCTGCCGCGCGACTTCGATCTTCGTGGCCATATCGGCAAGGCGGAACGCGACCGCCTGATGCTCGATGATTTTTGCGCCGAAGCTCGTCCGCTCCTGTGCGTAGGCGAGGGCGGCTTCCAGCGCGGCGCGCGCCATGCCGACCGACTGCGCGGCGATGCCGACGCGTCCGCCTTCCAGATTGGAGAGCGCGATGCGATAGCCCTGGCCCTCCTCGCCGAGCAGAAGGTCGGGCGTCAGCTCCATGTCGTCGAACGCGATCTGGGCGGTGTCGGAAAGATGCTGGCCGAGCTTCTCCTCCAGCCTCGCCACGCGATAGCCGGGCGTGGATGTCGGCACGATGAACGCGCTGATGCCGCGCTTGCCGGCGTCGGGATCGGTCACGGCGAAGACGATGGCGACATCGGCATTCTTGCCGGAGGTGATGAACTGCTTGGTGCCGTTGAGCACGTAGCGGTTGCCGACCTTGCGCGCACGGGTCCTGATCGCGGAGGCGTCGGAACCGGCCTGCGGTTCGGTCAGGCAGAACGCGCCCAGCCATTCGCCGCGCGCCATCGGTTTGAGGAAGCGTTCCTTCTGTTCCTCGCTGCCGAAGGCGAGTATGGGCGCGCAGCCGACCGAATTGTGCACGCTCATGACGGTCGAAAGCGCGCCGTCGCCGGCCGCGATCTCCTCGATGGCGAGCGCGTAGGAGACATAGTCGGTCTTCGAGCCGTCATAGGCTTCAGGCACCAGCATGCCCATCAGGCCCAGTTCGCCCATTTCTGTGACGCGGTCGCGCGGGAAGGTCTTGCTGCGATCCCACTCGGCCGAAAACGGCTTGAGCCGCTCCTGCGCGAAGCGGCGGGCCACGTCGCGGATCATCGTCTGGTCTTCGTTCAGCAGCATCGATAGGCCTCTCTCTCCCCGTGCGGAAAAGCATCCCGCAGGCTTGTCGCATGCAGGCTGTTTGGCGACTATTCACTCGCCAGTAAAGTCGTTACCTGCAAGAAAAGGGGCAGGCGACGCGCGGCGCCGATGTGGACACCGGGGGAGAATGACGAATGCAGACAAATGACGGGCCGGTGCTCTATTCCAGCGCCGGCGGCATAGCAGAGATAAGGTTCAATCGACCCGATCGGCTCAACGTGCTCGATCTCGAAATGGCGCAGGCGTTTGCCGCCGCCGTCGAACGCGTGGCGGCGGACAAAACCTTGAGGGTCGTCGTCATTTCCGCGGAAGGGCGCGCATTCGTCGCCGGCGGCGACCTTGCGCATTTCCGGACGTCGCAGGACAGGCGGGCGGCGGCGGCCGAGCTGATCGGTCCGCTGCATGACGCGCTGAAGATGCTTGCCGCAGCTCCCGTGATCTCGCTGGGCAGCGTGAAGGGAGCCGTCGCGGGCGCCGGCATGTCGCTGGCACTCAATTTCGACCTGCTGGTGGCGGCCGACGACGCGACATTCAACCTCGCTTATGCCCGCATCGGTGCGCCGCCCGATTGCGGCGGCTCGTGGGCGCTGCCGCGCCTGGTCGGCGTGCGCCGGGCTCTGGAGATCGCGCTGCTGTCCGATACCGTCGGCGCGGATGAAGCGCTGCGGCTTGGACTGGCCAACAGGGTCGTGCCGCTCGACCAACTGGAAGCGGAGACGGCGAAACTTGCGGCCCGCCTTGCCGCCGGCGCGCCGATGGCGCAGGCGCGGATCAAGGAACTCATGCGTACATCGCTCGAAAACGCCTACGCTGAGCAGCTCGATGCCGAAGCGCAGGCATTCGGTGATTGCGCCCTGACGGACGATTTCGGCGAAGCTGTCGAGGCGTTCTTCGCCCGGCGCAAACCGGTCTTCAAAGGCGCATGACGCAGCAACGCCTCAGCCGAGTTTGAGGCCGAGATAGCGCTCGAGCGTGGCGTGGTCGTGGAGCAATTCCTGCGACGGCGCGCGATGCGCGATCATCCCGCGTTCCAGGATCACCGCATCGCGCGTCAGGCGCAGGGCCACTTCGGCATGCTGCTCCACCAGAATGATCGCGACACCCTCGTCGTCGATCATCTTGCGCACCGCGCCGGTCAGTTCCTCGATGATGATCGGGGCGAGCCCTTCGAATGGCTCGTCGAGCAGCAGCACGGATGGATTTGTCATCAGCGTGCGGGCGAGCGCGAGCATCTGCTGTTCGCCGCCCGAAAGCTGGTTTCCCATATTGCCGCGTCGCTCCCGCAGGCGCGGGAAGAGCGCGTAGATCGAAGAAGTATCCCAGCGCCCCGGCCGCGCGGCGACCGTCAGGTTTTCCTCGACGCTGAGCGAGGGGAAGATGTCGCGTTCCTGCGACACCCAGCCGAGGCCAGCCTGCGCGCGCCTGTGTGGGGCGAGGCGCGAGATGTCGCGGACGCCGAGCCGCACGGACCCGCGCATGATGCCGACGAAACCCATGGCGGCCAGCAGCAATGTCGTCTTGCCGACGCCATTGCGGCCGAGCAGCGCTAGGCTGCCGTTGGCCGGCAGCGACAGCGAAACCCCGTCGAGCACCACGGCCTCGCCATAGCCGGCGCGCACGTCTTCCAGTTCGAGCAGGAAATCAGCCATGGCCGGCCCCCAGATAGACTTCGCGCACACGCGGATCGTCGCGCACTGTCTGCGGGTCCGCCTCCAGCAGAACTCCGCCGGAAACCATCACGACGATCTGTGTGGCGAAGCGGAAGACGATGTCCATGTCGTGCTCGATGAAAAGCACCGAGATGTCGTCCGGCAGTGCCGCGATCACGTCGAACAGCATTGCGCTCTCGTCCTTGGGCACGCCGGCCGCCGGCTCGTCGAGCAGCAGCACCTTCGGGCGCGTCGCCAGCGCCAGCGCAATCTCGAGCAGCCGCTGCTGGCCATAGGGCAGGGTGCGCGTCACGCGGGTCGCTGCATCTCCAAGGCCGAGCCGCTCGAGAATGGCGATGCTCTCGTCGACGATCGCACCTTGTGAGGCAAGGCCGCGCCAGAATTGCGCGGCCACGCGTTCGCGCTCGCAGATTGCAAGGGCGACCGCCTCCAGCGGCGTCAGGTCCGGAAACAGGGTGTTGATCTGGAACGTGCGGGTCAGGCCCTTGCGCACCCGCGTCGCGGCAGGGGCTGCGGTGATGTCCTCGCCTTCCAGCGTGATCGTGCCGGCGTCGGGCTTCAGCTGCCCCGTTATGAGGTTGATGAGCGTCGTCTTGCCGGCGCCGTTGGGGCCGATCAGCGCGTGCCGGCAGCCGCGCGGCAGCGCCAGCGAGATGTCGCGCGCGACTTCCAGCGAGCCGAAATTCTTGCGCAGCGCCCTGGTCTGCAACACGGCTTCGCTCATCCGCGGCCTCTCCGGCGCGCCGCGAGGCTGGCCAGCCCGCCGAGAATGCCCTTCGGCATCACCAGAACCACGAACATCAACAACAGGCCGATCCAGAAATACCAGTATTGCGGATTGATGCCCGCAAGCTGGTCGCGCGCCACCAGGAAGATGACCGCACCCACGATGGCCCCGTAGAGCCTGCCGGTGCCGCCCAGGATCAGCATGACGACCACGTCGGCGGAGCGCTGGAAGCTGAGCGCGTCGAGCGCCACCACGTTGGTCGTCTGCGCGAGCAGCCCGCCGGCCGTGCCGGCGATGGCCGCCGAGATGACGTAGATCTTCTGCAGGTGGCGGCGATAATCGGAGCCGATGGCGGGCATGCGCCTCACATTTTCGCGCACGCCGCGCAGCGCCAGGCCGAAAGAGGAATTCACGATCCGCCGGCTGAGCAGAAACCCCAGGAACAACGCCGCCAGCGAATAGGAATAGGCGGTGTAGCCCCAAAGGTCGAACCGGAAATAATTGAAGATCGGCCATGTGCGGATGCCGCGCAGCCCGTCGGTGCCGCCGGTCAGCCATGTCATCGCGTTCGCGAGTTCGTAGGTCAGGAAGCCGAGCCCGAGCGTGATCATGATGAGCGCGAGGTGTTGCACGCGCACGATGACGAAGCTCGCCATCCAGCCAGCAAGACCCGCGATGGCGGCCGCGAACAGCAGGCCGGAAATCGGCTCGCCCCAGCCATAAACGCTGAGCAGGCCGGCGGCATAGGCGCCGAGGCCGAAGAACATGGCATGGCCCAGCGTAACGATGCCGGCATAGCCGAGGATGAGGTCGACCGAGATCGCGAACAGCGCGGTGATGGCGATCTGGCTCGCCAGCGTCAGATAGGTTGGAAAGAAGTAGAACGGCAGCAGCGTCGCCAGCCAGAAGGCGATTTCGAGCGGCGACCAGCGGCTCTGCCGGGCAAGCCAGGCGTGGGGCTGCTGGTTGACGTCGGCGTCCGTCATGGCCGGGCGCTCTGGTTGAAGTTGGTATGGTCGGGGCTGTCGTGACCCCCACCCCTTACCCCTCCCCACAAGGGGGAGGGGGACTCTGAGGCGCTGGTGACCCCCTCCCCCTTGTGGGGAGGGGTAAGGGGTGGGGGTGCGAAGCGCACCCAGCGCATCAGGGTTTCCGCGGTCAATTGCTTTGCCTCCGCAACGGGTCGTAGCGACGCGGCAGGACAGAGGGGGGCAACGGAGGGCGCGGGTCTGTCCATGAACTCGCTCACCGCTTTCCGAAAAGGCCGAGCGGTTTGACGAACAGGATCGCCACCAACAGCAGGTAGATCAGGAAAGAGCCGATCTCCGGCACGAAATATTTGCCGGCGACATCGCCGATGCCGAGCAGCGCTGCGCCTACGAAAGAGCCGGTGATCGAGCCAAGCCCGCCGACCGCGACCACGATCAGAACGTAGACGAGGTAGTGGAAGCCGAACGATGGATCGAGGCCGACGATCTCGATCGCCAGCGCGCCCCCCAGCCCCGCAAGCCCGCTGCCGAGTGCGAAGGTGATGGCGAAGATGCGCTCCACGTCGAGGCCCAGCCCCTGCGCCATGCGCTGGTTGTCGACGGCCGCGCGGATCTGTGCGCCGAGGCGTGTGCGCTCAAGGCCGAATACCAGCAGTGCGGTAACGGCAAGCGCGATCGCGATCAGGAAGATGCGGTAGACGCCGAGGCGCAGGCCGAAGACCTCGATCGAACCGCGCAGCCAGGACGGCAGGACGATGACCTGCTGCACCGTTCCGAACGCATAGGTCGCGACTGCCGCCGCGACGAACACCACGCCGATGGTGAAGAGAACCTGGTTCAGCTCGCCCGCCTTGTAGAGCCGGCGGAAAAGCGTGCGCTCGAAGACCACGCTGACCAGCGCCGCCGCCAGGAAGGCGGCCGGCAGGGCAAGCAGGAAAGGCAGGCCGAGCTGGCGCATTGCCAGCACGGTGACATAGCCGCCCAGCATGCCGAAGGCACCGTGGGCGAGGTTGATGAAGTTCATCAGCCCCAGCGTGACCGACAGGCCCACCGACAGGACGAACAAAAGCATCCCGAAGGCGAACCCGTCGAACAGCACGATGGCGATCTGCCCGATCACGATCTCAAACGCATGCCAGCCTGAACCGAACCTGCCGTCAGTTGGCCCCGTGCAGCGGGTCCTTCACCTCCGGAATTTCGTGGATGATGACGTTCTGCAGCTTGCCGTCAACCTCCTGCACCTCGCGGATATAGACGGTCTGCACGACGTCGCGCGTTTCGGGGTCGATGCTCATCGGGCCACGCGGGCTCTGCCACGACATCCCCTTGGCGGCCTCGACCAGCGCGTCGCCGGACGCGTCGCCTTCGGTTGCCTTCAGCGCCTCGTAGATCAGGTGCATGCCGTCATAGCCGCCGATCGAAAACAGGTCGGGGCTGCGGCCGTTGTTGGCAGCGTGATAGCTGTCGACATATTCCTTGTTGAGCGGGTCGTCGCGTTCGAGCGTGTAATGGAAGGTCGTGATGATGCCGCGCGCATTTTCGCCCATGCTTTCCAGCGCCTCGGGATGGGTCAGCTCGCCCTGCGCGAAGATTTTCGTGTCCGGCGGAGCCAGCCCGCGATCTGCCAGCGCCTTGCCGATCGCCGCCGGCTGCGCGCCGCCCGGCACGAAGATGTAGACGGCTTCCGGATTGGCGTCGCGGACGCGCTGTACATAGGCCGAGAAATCGGGATTGGCGACCGGGGTGCGGTCAGAGCCGACGATCTCGCCGCCAGCCTCGGTGAAGCCCTTGGAGAACGAGCTCTCGGCATCATGGCCGGGGCCGTAGTCGGAAACCAGCGTATAGGCCTGCTTGATACCGGCCTCGTTGAACGCCCACTGGCCGAAGGCATAGTTGAGCTGCGGAATCGTGACCGACGTGCGCACGATGTAGGGCGACTGCTCGGTGACGATGGACGTGGCGGCGTTCATCACCACCATCAGCTTCTGCGCCTCGTCGGCGATCGGGGCCGCACCCAGCGCTTCAGGCGTCAGCGCGAAGCCCGCCAGAATGTCGACGCCGTCGCGCACGACCAGTTCCTGTGCCATGCGCTGCGCGACGTCGGGCGCCGGGCCGCCGGTATCGCGCTTGATGATTTCGATCTTCTTGCCGGCAACCTCGTCGCCATGCTTGGAAATGTAGAGGTCGATGCCGGCCTGGAGTTGGTTGGCGGCGTCCGCGAATGGCCCGGAATAGGGCAGGATGACACCGATCTTGACGGTTTCCTGAGCCAGTGCCGTGCTCGACCAGGCAAGGCCGAGCCCGAGCAATGTCGCCGCTGCTGCTTTGTTCAACATGCGCATTTCCTCCCTTTTTGTTGCCTTGCAACGCGCTCGTTCGCGCGCGGCAGCGGCTCCTCCGAGAATGAAGTGTATACATCGTTCGCGCGTTCGCAATAGGCATTCCGGCCAGCGACGGTTTCCATCCCACCGTATGCGGTGCGCTTCGCTGTCGTTCAGCCGAATGCACGAAAGGAGTTTTTGCAGATCGGTCGCCAGCGCTCACCGGTATGCGCGCTGGCGGAGTATGGACGAAAGCAACTGGATCTGTGCTTGCATGTATACACTGAAATCCAGTGCGGCGCCTTTATTCGGGGAAGACGATGGTCTTCGAGCCGTTGAGAAGCACCCGGTCCTCCAGGTGCGACCGGACGGCCCGCGCCAGCACGCGTCGCTCGATGTCGCGTCCCTTGCGCACCAGTTCCTCGGGGCTGTCGCGATGGCTGATGCGTTCGATGTCCTGTTCGATGATCGGCCCCTCGTCGAGATCGCCGGTGACGTAGTGCGCGGTGGCGCCGATCAGCTTCACGCCGCGCTCGTGTGCCTGGTGGTAGGGCTTTGCACCCTTGAAACCGGGCAGGAACGAGTGGTGGATGTTGATGCAGCGGCCCGCAAGCCTGGCCGAAAGCTCGCTCGACAGAACCTGCATGTAGCGGGCAAGCACCACGAGGTCGATCTGCTCGCTATCGATGATCTCGATCAGTTTCGCTTCCTGCCCGGGCTTGGTCTCTTTCGTCACCGGCAGGAAGTGGAACGGCACGCCTTCGAAAGACAGGTCTGCATAGGTCTCGCGCGGATAGTTGGAAACGATCCCGCGCACGTCCATCGCCAGTTCGCCGATGCGCCAGCGGTACAGCAAGTCGGCCAGACAATGATCGAAGCGCGAAGCCATCAGCAGCACGCGCCGGCGAGCGCCCTGTACGCTCAGCGACCACTTCATGCCGAACTGTTCCAGAACCGGCCCGAGCGCCTGCCACGCCGCATCCTCGGCGATCGGGTCCGAGGCGCCCCGGAAGACGACCCGCGAAAAGAACTGCGCGGTTCCCGCATCATCGAATTGCTGCAGGTCAACGATGTCGCCGCCGAGTTCGAAGATCGCCTTGGATAGCGCGGCGACGATGCCGGCCCGGTTGGCGCAGTAGGCCGTAAGCACAAGGGCGGGGTTTTGCGCGGTCATTCTCATACTCCGGTTCAGTCTCGTTGGTTCGGCGGGTGTATACAGCGCCGGTCCTGCGCCGATCCGGATCGCGGCCGTCTTTTATCGCCATAGCCGACGCCGAGGACGTTGGCGTGACCCTTATGTCCTTTGAGGCGAGGGCTGAAAAGCCCCGGCGGGCAGCGTGCGGGAATTTGGCGCGGTTGGTCGCCGAAGATCCTCTTGCAATCGGTCGGGGCATGCGCAATGTATACAACTACGCTAACCGATGGGAGGATCGATCATGGCGGAATCCAGCCTTGAAGCCGTATTGCGCAAGAATGGCAGCGCCGTTGACCTACTGCGCAACTCGAAAATCGGCATGTATGTATACCCTGTCGTGGCGCCGGAGTTTTCCAACTGGCGTGACGAGCAGCGGGCATGGCGCGAATCGGCGGTGCTTTTCGATCAGTCGCACCACATGGATGAGCTGATCGTCGAGGGGCCGGATGCGGAGAAATTCCTCGCACACCACGGCATCAACTCGTTCTCCAATTTCGGCCTGAACCGTGCCAAGCATTTCGTCCCGGTAACGCCGAACGGTCATGTGATCGGCGACCAGATCATTTTCAGGGAGCGCGAGGACAAGTTCATCCTCGTCGGCCGTGCGCCAACCGCCAACTGGCTGCAGTTCTGCGCAGCCTATGGCGAGTGGAACGTGCGGCTCAGGCACGATCCGCGCTCCAATTCGCGGCCCGAGGGCGAGCGCGTGCTGCGCACCCACTACCGCTACCAGATCCAGGGTCCGGAAGCGCCGAAGATCTTCGAGAAACTGAACCGCGGGCCGATCCCGGAGATAAAGTTCTTCCACGTCGACTGGATCAATGTCGGCTCCAAGCGCGTGCAGGCGTTGCGCCACGGCATGTCCGGCGCGCCGGGGTTGGAAATCTGGGGTCCTTACGAGGACAAGAGCTATGTCCTGTCCTGCATCCTCGAGGCGGCGAAGGAGGCCGGCGTCGACCTTGTGCGCTGCGGCAGCCGCGCCTACTCGACCAACACGCTGGAATCCGGCTGGATTCCGTCGCCGCTGCCGGGCATCTACACCGGCGACGGCATGCTCAAGGCCTATCGCGAATGGCTCGGCGCCGACAGTTACGAGGCGATCGGCTCGATCGGCGGCAGCTTCGTCTCGGACAAGATCGAGGACTACTACGTCAATCCGTTCGAGCTCGGCTACGACTTCTATATCGGCTGGAAGAAGGATGACTTCATCGGCAAGGCCGCTCTGGAAAAGATGAAGGGTGCGAAGAACCGCAAGAAGGTGACATTCGAATGGAATGCGGAAGATGTGGTCGAGGTGATCGCGTCAGCGTTCCGTCCGGGCGAGGACCACTACAAGTGGATCGATTTCCCGCAGCCGAACTATGCGTCGTCGAGCGCCGATATGGTCATGCGCGACGGCAAAATGGTCGGCATGTCGATGTTCAATGGCTACAGCTACAACGAGCGCTGCCTGCTGTCGCTGGGCGTCGTCGACCAGGATGTCCAGGAAGGCGATGTGCTGACGATGATCTGGGGAGAGCCCGACGGGGCCAGCGGCAAGACTTCCACCGAGCGCCACAAGCAGGCCGAAATTCGCGTCCGCGTTTCGCCGACACCTTATGCGCGCGAGGCGCGCGAGAACTACGCGGATAGCTGGCGCACACGCAAGGCGGGCTGACGGGCTCGCCTTCAATAACTGATGAGAGGTGGGCCCGTGATTTCGCCCCCCTCGCATCATTCCGAAAGGTGCATGACGCAAGCAATCAAGGGCAGGAGAAGCTTATGGCGTGGTTGGAGCGTTTCGGGGCCGGGCGTGGCGGGTCGGAGACTTCGAATGTGCCCCTGGCAAAGATGCTCGCGAACCATTCGATCGAGGTCATGCCGCGCACGGCCGCCAAGATCGATGACTTCCGCGCACTTCTGCCTGCGGGCACCCGAATCTACATCGCCCATATCGAAGGTACGCCGCTCGACGACATGGTTGCCACCGCGCGGCGGCTTCGGGGCGATGGCTTTGCCGTCATGCCGCATCTGCCGGCGCGCGCGATCCGCGATGCGGCGGAACTGGAGGAATGGCTAAGGCGCTACCGCGACGAGGCTGGCGTGGAGGAAGCGCTTCTCCTCGCAGGCGGGATGACGAGACCAGTCGGCGATCTTCATAGCTCCATCGATATGCTCAAGACCGGCTTGTTTGATCGTCTTGGCTTTCGACGCCTGCATGTGGCGGGCCATCCCGAAGGCAATGCCGACATCGATCCGGATGGCTCCAGCGCCGAGGCCGACAAGGCACTGCTGTGGAAGCAGGCATACAGCGAACGCACGGATGCCGAGATGGCAATCGTGACCCAGTTCGCGTTTGACGCAAAGCCGGTCATCGCCTGGGCGGAGCGGCTTCGCGGCGCCGGCGTCACCATGCCCATTCATGTCGGGGTCGCGGGGCCGGCCAAGCTGCAGACGCTCATCAAATATGCGGTCGCGTGCGGCGTCGGCCCATCGCTGAAGGTTCTGCAGCGGCGCGCGCTGGATGTGTCGAGGCTGATGCTGCCCTACGAGCCGGACGAGGTCGTGACCGCACTGGCGGCCTATGGCGCCGCAAGCCCGGATAGACTGATCGAGCGTATCCATATCTTCCCGCTGGGAGGCATCAAGGCAGCGGCGGATTGGGCGCGCGAAAGGCGCGATGCGATCCAGCCAGCACTGGCCGGATAGAGCGACTCTGTCCGGGCAGGCGACAGAGGCCGCACCGACCTCTATCATGAGCATCGCACGCCGGGGGAGGTAGGTATGCCCGGTAAGCTGGCATCGAGGGAGGACTGGAATGACTGCAAGGACTGCGCTGGTCGCCAGCGCTCATTCTGCCGATTTTGTCTGGCGCTGCGGCGGCGCGATCGCGCTGCATGCACAGAAGGGCGTCGCGGTGACGGTCGTCTGCCTCTCCTATGGCGAGCGCGGCGAAAGCGCCAAGCTGTGGAAGCAGGACGGCATGACGCTGGAAAAGGTCAAGGCCGGGCGGCGGCTGGAGGCCGAGAACGCGGCAAAGGCCCTCGGCGTTCATGACATCCAGTTTTTCGATTGCGGAGACTATCCGCTGGAACTCGACCGCGAGCAGCGGTTCCGTCTTGTCGACGTGATCCGCAAGGTGCAGCCGGATTTCATGCTCTCGCACTCGCTGGAAGACCCCTACAACACCGACCACCCCTACGCGACGCGCGTAGCGCTCGAATGCCGGATGGTTGCGCAGGCCTGGGGGCATAACCCTGGCGAAAAGGTGCTGGGCGCTCCGCAGCTTTATCTGTTCGAGCCGCACCAGACCGAGCAGTGCAACTGGAAGCCCGACACCATTCTCGACATCACCGGTGTGTGGGACAGGAAGAAGGCCGCCATCGAGTGCATGGAAGGCCAGCAGCATCTCTGGGACTATTACACCAACGTGGCGCAGAACCGCGCCAACCAGTTCCGGCGCAATTCCGGCGGGCAGGCAGGCGGGCGCGAGGCAAAGTATGCCGAGGCCTTCCAGTCGATCTTCCCGCGAACCGTGGATGAGCTGTGATGAGCGGAGTGGTGGTCAGGAACATCGAGCGTACCGACGCGGATCTCGTCGGCGGGCTCGGCAAGTGCGGCGTTGCGACGGTTCACGAGGCGATGGGCCGAAAGGGCCTGATGCGGCCGTTCATGCGGCCGATCTATGCCGGCGCGCGGATCTCGGGTTGCGCTGTCACGGTCTCGGTAGCGCCGGGCGACAACTGGATGATCCATGTCGCCGTGGAGGAGTGCCAGGAGGGCGACATCCTCGTCGTCGCGCCGACCAGTCCCTGTGAAGACGGCTATTTCGGCGAATTGCTGGCGCGCTCGCTGATGGCGCGAGGCGTGCGCGGGCTCGTGATCGAGGCCGGTGTGCGCGACGTGCGCGAACTGACCGAGATCGGCTTTCCGGTCTGGTCCCGGGCGGTCTCGGCGCAGGGCACGGTCAAGGAAACCCTGGGATCGGTCAATGCGCCGATCGTCTGCGCCGGCGCACTGGTCAATCCCGGAGACGTGATTGTCGCCGACGATGACGGTGTCTGCGTGGTGCCGCGCGGCGAGGCAAAAGAAGCCCTCGATGCCAGCCTTGCGCGCGAGGCGAAGGAAGCAGAGGTGCGCGAGCGGCTGATGGCCGGCGAACTCGGCCTCGACATCTACGGCATGCGCGAGAAGCTCGCCGCCAAGGGCCTGAAATATGTCTGACAACGGTGTCCGCTGCATGTGGATGCGCGGCGGCACGTCGAAGGGTGGATACTTTCTGGCGTCGGACCTGCCGGCCGACCCGCCGGCGCGCGATGCGTTTCTCCTGCGCGTGATGGGCTCGCCCGATCCGCGCCAGATCGACGGCATGGGTGGGGCCGATCCGCTGACCTCGAAGGTCGCGGTGGTCAGAAAGTCGGCGCGTCCGGGCGTCGATGTCGACTATCTGTTCCTGCAGGTCTTCGTCGACAGGCCTGTTGTCACGGACGCGCAGAATTGCGGCAACATCCTTGCCGGGGTCGCTCCCTTCGCCATCGAGCGTGGGCTTGTGGCGGCCCGAGAGGGCGGGACGGACGTGCGCATCTTCATGGAAAACACCGGCCAGGTGGCGGTGGCGTCCGTCGCCACGCTTGGAGGTGCGGTGACCTATGAAGGCGACGCGTGCATCGACGGTGTGCCGGGCACGTCGGCTGCCGTGCCCATCCTGTTTGAGGACACGGCCGGTTCGTCCTGCGGCACGCTGCTGCCGACCGGCAACGCTGTGGACGAGATCGACGGCATCCCCGTCACGCTTATCGACAACGGCATGCCATGTATCGTGCTGCGCGCGCAGGATTTAGGCATCACCGGTTATGAGGAGCCGGCCGAGCTGGAGGCGAACGCGGCACTGCGCGAAAGGCTGGAAACGACCCGCCTCAAGGCTGGGCCGATGATGAACCTTGGCGATGTCGCGCAGAAATCGGTGCCGAAGCTGACGCTTGTCGCACCGCCGCGCAACGGCGGCGCGATCTCGACGCGCACCTTCATTCCCCACCGCTGCCACTCGTCCATCGGCGTGCTCGGCGCCGTCAGCGTTGCCACCGCATGCCTGTTGCCGGGGAGCCCTGCTGCGGCCCTTGCCGATGTCGGCGAGGGCGGCCACCGACGCGCGCTGTCAATAGAGCACCCGACCGGCGAAATGACCGTGCTGGCGACGCTCGACGACAGCGGGGCGGTGGTGTCGGCCGCCATCCTGCGCACGGCACGCAAGTTGTTCGACGGCATGGTGTTCGGTTGAATTCGAGCGCTAACGCGTTCAGCCGTTTTCAGGCAGCAGAGAGCGCAGGCCCTTGATGTTCTTCTTCACGTAATCCGGCCCGAAATGCAGCGCGATGGCGCTGTGCATTATGTGGGCGAACTCGTCGAGCCGCTCGCCGACCCGGAACCACGGCCCGGCGACGGTGATCGCAAACACCCGGTCGCCGAAGACGATCGGCAGGCCGATGCCACCGAGATCGGGCGTGAAGGCCGACGAGCTGACGAACCAGCCGCGATTGAGCGACTGACGGATGCTGGTCTCCACCGCTTCGATGCTCATCGGTGTGCCTTCGCCGTAGCGCTTGAACACCGCCTTGCGCAGAAGCGTGGCCTGCTGTGCCGGCGGCAACTGGCTGATGATGGCCTGGCCGGTCGCTGTCCCGTGAAGCGGAACGCGCGTGCCGACGCTGGCCGTATAGCGCACCGACGCCTTCGATTCGATAACCTCGAGAAAGATCGCATGCTGGCCGCTGGGGGCCGCGATCCACACCGTCTCGCCGGTCCGCTTCGCCAGATCGTTGAGCAGGCTGAGCAACGCTTCCGGCAAGGGTTCGGCAGCCGCGACCTCCTGCGCCAGCGTCAGCCAGCGTGGCGTCGGGTAGAAACGCCCGCGCGCCTCCGGCTCATACAGGAATCCGCGCGCCACCAGTGTGGACAGCAGGTTGAACGTGCTCGAGCGCGGCCAGCCGAAATGCTGCGACACCTCCGCCAGGCTCGCCGCCTTCTTCTGTTCGGCAAAAAACTCCAGCAGATCCAGTACGTTGGCTGCCTGTTTGACCAGCATTCGGAACGTCCCGTGTTTGAGGGGTGTCTGGGCGCGAATGGCCCGCGCGGAGTTGCCCGCCACCTCTGGTGACTCCACGTTTTCATGAAGATCGTAGGAGTTTACGGCGCTGTTGTCCATCAGCGTGGACCCATTCATCACGATTGCCCCGCGAAAGCCGGCAAACGGCATCCATCGTCGATTTTGAATTGACTTGCGCGAACTCATACGGCTAACTGTCCATAGAATAGGACAGATTGTCCATATATATGAATAAGCAGTGGGGAGCTTCCCGAAAGGGTTGGCTGCGGAGGAGGCAAATGGGACCGTTGCGCGGGATCCGCATCATTGACATGACCACCGTGCTGATGGGGCCGTACGCGACCCAGATGCTGGGGGATTTCGGTGCGGATGTGATCAAGGTCGAGGCGCCGGAGGGAGACCTCGTGCGCAAGATCGGCCCGGCGCGCCATGACGGCATGGGACCGATCTACCTCAACGCAAACCGCTCCAAGCGTTCGATCACGCTCGACCTGAAGCAGGCCGAAGGCCGCGCGGCCTTGCTGCGCCTTTGCGCCGATGCCGACGTGCTGGTCTATAACGTGCGCGCCAAGGCGATGAAGCGATTGGGCCTTTCCTATGAGGACGTATCTGCCGTCAACCCGAAGATCGTCTATGCGGGCATGTTCGGCTACGGCCAGGACGGCCCCTATGCGGCGCGGCCGGCCTATGACGATCTGATCCAGGGTGGCGCGACGATCCCGTTCCTGTTCTCGCGGGTTAACGAGGGCCAGCCGCGTTATGTGCCGTCGGCGATTGCTGACCGCGTGGTCGGTCTCGCGGCGGTGGGTGCGATCCTCGCATCGATCGTCGAGCGGGAGCGCTGTGGCCTGGGGCAGCGCGTCGACATTCCGATGTTCGAGACCATGGTCAGCTTCGTGCTCGGCGACCACATGGGCGGGCTCACCTTCGAGCCGCCACTCGATGCAGGTGGCTACTCGCGGCAGCTCTCACCCGACCGGCGCCCGTATCAGACCAAGGACGGCTATGTCTGCGCGCTGATCTACACCGACGGGCACTGGCAGCGCTTCTTTTCGGCGATCGGCCGGCCTGAGATGCCTGCGGCCGACCCGCGCTTTGCCAGTTTCGTTTCGCGGATGGCGCATATCGACGAGGTCTATGGCGAACTCACCCGGATTTTCCTGACCCGCACCAGCGCCGAATGGCTCGACCTGCTGGAGGAGGCGGACGTGCCGGCCATGCCGATGTACGACTTCCAGGGTGTGCTGCAGGACCCTCATCTGGTGGCGACGGATTTCTTCCGCGTCGTCGAGCACCCCAGCGAAGGCGCGATCCGCACCATGGCGGTGCCGGCCAAATGGTCGCGCAGTCCCGCCGGCCCCGCGCGTCACGCGCCGCGCCAGGGCGAGCACAGCGAAGAGGTGCTGCGCGAAGCAGGATTTTCGCCGGAAGAGATCGCCGATCTGCTGGAACGCGGTATCGCGCGGACGGCCGTGACATACGGTCCGGCGCAGGCTTGAGGAGACAGGGAATGGATTTCGGCTTCACCGAGGAACAGGAGGCGATCCGCGATTCCGTCGCACGGATCTGCGCGGATTTCGACGATGCCTATTGGCTGCGGCGCGACCGCGAGGGCGGCTTCCCGCACGATTTCTACGACGCGCTGGCACGCGAGGGCTGGCTGGGCATCTGCACGGCCGAATCCTCGGGCGGCGCGGGGCTGGGCATCCAGGAAGCCGCGATCATGATGCGCACCATCGCCGAATCCGGCGCCGGCCTCTCGGGCGCCTCGGCTGTGCACATCAATATCTTCGGCCTCAACCCGGTCGCCGTCTACGGCACCGACGAGCAGAAGCAGCGGATGATCCGGCCGATGGCCGAGGGTCGCGAGAAGGCATGCTTCGCCGTCACCGAGCCCAACACCGGCCTCAACACGACGCAGCTCAAGCTTAAGGCCGAGAAGCGCGGCGACCGCTACCATGTCAACGGCCAGAAGATTTGGATTTCGACGGCGCAGGTCGCCGACAATATCCTGCTGCTTGCCCGAACCACGCCGTTGGACGAAGTGAAGAAGGCGACGCACGGCCTCAGCCTCTTCTACACCAAGTTCGACCGCGACCGGATCAAGGTTCGCGAGATCGAAAAAATGGGCCGCAAGGCGGTCGATTCCAACGAACTGTTTTTCGAGGATTTCCAGATTCCCGAGTCCGACCTGATCGGCGAAGAGGGGCGCGGCTTCGAATACATCCTCCACGGCATGAACCCGGAGCGCATCCTGATCGCCGCTGAAGCGGTCGGGCTCGGCATGGCGGCGATCAACCGCGCCACGCGCTACGCCAAGGAACGCATCGTCTTCAACCGGCCGATCGGCCAGAACCAGGGCATCCAGCATCCGCTGGCCAAGTGCTGGGCGGAACTGGAAGCCGCATGGCTGATGGTGATGTCGGCGGCCTGGCAGTATGACACCGGCAAGCCTGCTGGTGCTGCCGCCAACGCGGCGAAATATCTGGCCGGCGAGGCCGGCTTCCACGCCTGCGAGACCGCGGTGATGACCCATGGCGGCTTCGGCTATGCCAAGGAATATCACGTAGAGCGCTATCTGCGCGAGATCATGATCCCGCGTATCGCGCCCGTCAGCCCTCAGCTCGCGCTTTCCTTCGTCGCCGAGAGGGTTCTCGGCCTGCCGAAATCCTATTGAGGCGCGTAGAGAACCGATGCGCGCCGTCGCTGCCGACGATCTCGATCTTGCCACCCTGCTGCGGCCGGGGGATCGTATCGTGGTCGGCCAGGCGACGGCCGAGCCGCGGACGTTGACGCGGCGGCTGGTCGGCACTGGTGGCCTGCCGCAAGGCTGCTCGGTGTTTCTCGGGGTGCTCAATTCGGACACGTTCGACGGCGCGGACGGGCTGTCGCTCGCGGGGTACGGCGCGGTTGGACAAGGTGCGCGGCTGGCGCGCGCCGGCAGGCTGGACATTCTACCATGGCATTATTCGCAGCTTGCACCGGCCTTCGCCGACGGCACGCTGCGCGCCGATTGCGTGCTGATCCAGCTTGCGCCCGCCCTTGAAGGGAACGGCTTCAACCTGGGGCTCGCCAACGACTACGTGCTCGATGCGGCGCGCAGGGCGCGGCTCGTCATCGCCGAGATCAACCCGGATGTGCCGCGGTGCCATGGCGCACAATGGCCCTCGGACATACCGATCCACATCTGCGTTGCCGCCGAACATCCGCCGCTGCAGCAGCAGGGCGTCGTGCCCGGCGAAACCGAACTGGCAATCGCCGACAATGTCGCTTCGCTGATACCGGATCGGGCTGCACTGCAGCTCGGCGTGGGTGCGATACCGCAGGCGGTGACCGGGAAACTCGCCGGGCACCGCGATCTCGGCCTGCACTCAGGCGCGCTGTTCGATGCCGTCGTCGACCTGATCGAATGCGGCGCGGTGACCAATATGGCCAAGGAATACGATACCGGCGTCAGCGTCGGCGGGATTCTGCTCGGCAGCCGAAGGCTCTACGACTTCGCGAACGACAACCGCGCGTTTTGCCTGCATCCGCCGGCCCGGACACATGCGCACGGAGTTCTCGGCGGATTGTCGCGTTTCTGCGCGATCAATTCGGCGATCGAGGTGGATCTGACCGGCCAGGTCAACGCCGAGACCGCCGGAGGACGCTATCTCGGTGCAGTCGGTGGGCAGGTCGATTTCGTGCGGGGTGCGAATGCCTCACGGGGCGGTCGCGCGATCATCGCACTGCCTTCAACCGCGCGAGGCGGTGCGGTCTCGCGCATCGTTTGCAGGGTGGAAACGGTGACCTGCGCGCGTTCGGACGCCGACGCGATCGTCACGGAATGGGGTGTGGCCGAGCTGCGCGGTTGCACGCTCTCGCAGCGCGTCGAACGCATGATCGCGATCGCTGCGCCGCAGTTCCGGGAAAGCCTGTCTCGCGAATGGCACGATGTGGGGAGGGCCGCCTGTGGCTGAGAACCGCAAGGGGCCGCTTGCCGGCCGGCGTGTCGTCGAGATGGCCGGTATCGGTCCTGCGCCATTTGCCGCGATGCTGCTCGCCGACATGGGCGCCGACGTGGTGCGGATCGACAGGCAGGTCGCGTCGGGGCTGGGCGTGCCGCGCCCCGACCGTTTCAATTTTGCCGGACGCGGACGGCGCTCGGTTGCACTGGACCTGAAGCGCCCGGAAGGCATCGACTGCGCCCTGGAGCTGATCGACAAGGCGGATGCGCTGGTCGAGGGCTTTCGTCCCGGCGTGATGGAGCGGCTGGGCCTCGGCCCCGAAGTTTGCCATGCCCGCAATCCGCGCCTCGTTTTCGGCAGGCTGACAGGTTGGGGGCAGCAGGGGCCGCTGGCGCAAGCGGCCGGCCACGACCTCAACTACATCGCACTGACCGGCGCGCTCGACGCCATCGGCCGTCGTGGCCAGCCACCGACACCACCGCTGAATCTGCTGGGCGATTTCGCAGGCGGCAGCCTGCTGATGGCCTTCGGTATCGTCAGCGCGCTGCTTCATGCGCAGCGCACGGGAGAGGGACAGGTCGTGGACGCGGCGATCGTCGACGGCGTTTCGCTGCTCACCACGCCACTGATGGGCTTGCAGGCGGCCGGGGTCTGGCCGGGCGGGCGCGGCGAAAACATTCTCGACAGCGGCGCGCCGCAATACGACGTCTATCGCTGCGCCGATAACGAGTACATCTCCATCGCGCCGATCGAGGGCAAGTTCCAGACCGTGCTTTTGAGCGCCATGGGCTTCGATCCGGCAGGCTTTCCCGACATGAACGAGCGCGCCAACTGGGATGAGGCGCGCCGGCTTCTGGCCGAGCGGTTTTCACAAAAGACGCGGGCGGAATGGTGCGCGTTGCTGGAGGGAACCGACGCCTGTTTCGCGCCCGTCCTGTCGTCGGCGGAAGCGCCGTCGCATGTGCACCATGCCGAGCGTGGCACTTTCATCACCATCGACGGGCTGGTGCAGCCGGCACCTGCGCCTCGTTTCAGCGGCACGCCCGCTGCCGCGCCGACGCCGCCCGAGGCGCCCGGCGAAAGCGGTGAAGCGGTATTGCGCGACTGGGGCATTGCCGAAGAACGCATCGCCGAATTGACAAAAACCGGCGTCCTCGGACGCAGAAACGAGAACGCGGCCTGACCGCCGCGAAAGGGAGGAAGAAGATGGCAGGTCTCTATTACGAGGAGTTCGAGGTCGGGCAGGAATTCGCGCACGAGCTGACGCGCACCGTTACCGAGCACGACAACATCTCGTTCAGCCTGATGACGATGAACCCGCAACCGCTGCATGTCGACGCGCATTTCTCCGCGCAGACCGAATGGGGCAAGCCTTTGTTCAACAGCCTTTACACGCTCGGCATCATGATCGGCATGAGCGTGCAGGACACCACGCTGGGCACCACTGTCGGCAATCTCGGCATGTCCGACGTACGCTTCCCGAAACCGGTCTTCGCCGGTGACACCTTGCGCAGCCACACGAAGATCGTTGCGAAGCGCGAGAGCAAATCGCGCGGCGATGTCGGCATCGTTGAGTTCGAGCACACCTGCACCAACCAGAACGGCGAAGTTGTCGCCGTCTGCCGGCGCGCGGGCATGATGCGCAAGCGGGCGGCTGCGTGATGCGCTCGTTCCTGTTCGTACCGGGTGACAGCGCCCGCAAGTTCGAGAAGGCGCGCGGCGGCAATGCCGATGCGCTGATCATCGACCTTGAGGATTCCGTTTCGGCCGAAGCCAAGGAGGCGGCCCGTGCTGCCACACGCGCGATGCTTGAAACGACCCGGAACGCCCAGAAATGGTTCGTGCGTGTCAATGCGCTTGACACGGGATTGACGCTCGCCGACCTGACGGCGGTGATGCCGCTGCGTCCGGACGGCATCGTGCTGCCGAAATGCGCCAGCGTGGCGGATGTCGAGAAGCTGGCGTTCTATCTCGATGCCTTCGAGGCGGCATCCGGGCTCGAAGACGGGTCGACGCGGATCATCGCGGTGGCCACGGAAACCGCCGAATCCATCTTCGGCTTGTCGAGCTACAAGGACGCCAGCCCGCGGCTATGGGGCCTGATGTGGGGCGCGGAGGATCTTGCCGCTTCGCTGGGCGCGACCGAGAACAGCGTCGACGCCGTCTATTCCGAGCCGTTCCGGCTGGCGCGCAACATGTGCCTGATGGGGGCGGCGGCCGCCGGGCTTGCTGCGATCGACACGGTCTGCACCAATATCGGTGATCTTGCTTATGTCGAGGCTGAAGCCAATGCAGCTCGGCGCGACGGCTTCGCGGCCAAGGCGGTCATCCATCCAAGCCATGTCGATCCCGTGAACCGCGCCTTCACGCCGCGGCCGGAAGAGGTCGCGTGGGCCGAGCAGGTGATCGCCGCCTTCGCGGCCGATCCGCGGGCCGGCGTGGTCAAGATAGACGGGAAGATGATCGACAAGCCGCACGAGCGCGCGGCGCGGAAGATCATGGCGATGGTGAACCGGCCCGAAGTGGCCGACGCCGTCTGAGGGGTCTGATCCACAGGGAGGAGGAAGAAAGATGATGCAAAGTCAGCCGCCTGCAAACGGTGCCTCGGCGCTGCTTGCGCGCATCGAGAGTGTGCTCGCGCTGCTGTCCGGCCTGTCGCTGGGCGCCATCATGCTGATCGTCGTTGCCGACGTGGCGATGCGCTACGTGTTCGCCGCGCCGTTGTCGTGGTCCTATAACCTGATCGGCCTCTATCTGATGGTCGCGGTGTTCTTCTTTGCGTTGTCGGACACGCTGCACAATCACGGCCATATCGCCATCGATATCTTTCAGCACCAGATTCCGCATCGTCCGCGGCATCTGGCTCTGGCGGTCGGCTATTTCCTGTCCACGGTCTTGATGGCGCTGATCGGCTGGCAGGCCTGGCTGCGGCTCAAATCCGCCTATCTGAACGACGACCGCATCGCTGCCGTCATTCCCTGGCCGACCTGGGTCGCCTATTTCATTGTGGCGGCAGGTTGCTTGGTCATGACACTGCGCTGCGTCTATCGCACCTTCGGTCATGCGGCATCCGGCCTGACGGGTCGCGACCTCGTAGAGACGCCACCGCCACCGGAAACCGAACCGCAGGCCGGGGAGGGCGTGGAATGACGATCGCGCTCGTTCTGCTGGCGCTAGTCGTCATGCTCGTCATCGGTCTGCCGGTTGCCTTCGCCATGGCCGTGTCGGGCGCCATCGGGCTCTACATCTTCGGCGGTCTGCCGGTGCTGTCAGGCATCCTGCGTACGTCGCCGCTGTCGACCGCCAATTCGTACGAGATCATCACGATCCCGATGTTCATCCTGATGGCGGAGTTCGTCATCATCTCGGGCGTGGCAAACGATCTCTTCCGCTCGGCGACCATATGGGTCGGGCGGATCAAGGGCGGGGTCGCGATGGCCACCGCGCTTGCGGGCGCGGGCTTCGGTGCGATCTCGGGCTCGAGCACGGCGGCGGCGGCGACGCTCGCCTCGACCTCGATCCCGGCGATGATGAAGGAAGGCTACGAGCCGAAGCTGGCCGGCGGCGTGGTCGCCATTTCCGGCACGCTGGCGATGCTGATCCCGCCATCGATCGCGTTGATTCTGTACGGCATCCTTGCCGACATCTCGATCTCGGCGCTTCTGATCGCAGGCGTCATTCCCGGCCTCATCGTCACCGTCGCGATCATCGCCACCATCGCCATACTGGTCTGGCTCTGGCCGGAATCCGCGCCGGCGGGCCGCGCCTACACGATGCGTGAAAAATTCGCCTCGCTGAAGCGCGTCGGGCCGATGATCCTGCTATTCTTCGCTGTCACCGGCACGATCTATACCGGCATCGCGACGCCGACCGAGGCTTCCGGCATCGGCGCATTTGTCGCCATGCTGCTGGCGATCAAGGAAGGCAAACTCAGTCTTCCAGCTTTCTCCGGTGCGCTGCGCCGCGCCGCGCAGACCAGCTGCATGATCCTGTTCATCATCCTTGGCGCGCACATCTTCGGCTACTACTTCACGCTGGCGCGGGTCACCAACGACCTGACGACATGGGTCGGCGGCCTGCCGCTTTCGCCGATGACGATCATGGTCTTCATCCTGCTCGGCTATATCGTGCTGGGCTTCATCATGGACCAGATCGCGATCCTGATCCTGACCGTGCCAGTAGTGTTGCCACTGGTCATCTCGCTCGGATTTGACCCGATCTGGTTCGGCGTCATCATCGTGGTCACCGCCGAGGTTGGCATGGTGACCCCGCCGCTCGGCATGAACGTCTTCGTCGTCGCACGATACACACGCCGCCCGCTCGGCGAACTGTTCCGGGGCGTGATGCCCCACGTCTGGGCGCATCTGCTCGTCATCGCACTGCTCACCGCCTTTCCGGCTATCATCCTGTGGCTTCCGTCCACGATGCAATGACCGCAAGGCAATCGTTCAAGAAGGAGGAGAACGTCATGAAATACCAACTGCATAGAACATTGCTTGCCGCGTCCGTGGTGGGCGCTGCCCTGGCTGCCGGCAACGCCGCGCAGGCCCAGGAACTGACCCTGCGTATCGGCGACAGCTTTCCGGTCGGCCACTACATCCCCGAGAACATGACCAAGTTCTGGATGGAGCGCGTGACCGAGCTGAGCGGCGGCGAAGTCGCGTTCGACTATTACCCCGCGGAACAGCTCGGCAAGGCGAAGGACCTGCTGTCACTGACGCAGACCGGGGTGATGGACATCGGCTATGTCGGCGCATCCTATGTCAGCGACAAGCTGCCGCTGTCGTCGGTTGCCGAGCTGCCGGAAAACTTCACGACGTCCTGCAAGGGCACAAAGGCATTCTGGGAGATCGCCAAGCCAGGCGGTGCGCTCGATCAGGCGGAGTTCGCGCCGAACGGCGTACGCGTGCTCCTCGTCATGGTGCTGCCGCCATACCAGGTGCTGACGTCGAATTCGGAAATCACCGATCTCGACAGCCTGCGCAACCTCAAGCTGCGCACGACGGGCGGCGCCAAGGAAATCGCGACCACCAAGATCGGCGCGGTGCCGGTGCAGATTTCCGCGCCTGAGACGCGCGATGCGCTTTCGCGCGGAACCATCGACGGCGTGCTGTTCCCGCATTCGAGCGTGCTGCCTTACGACATCCATCCGCTGCTGAAATACGGCACGCAGGACGTCAATTTCGGGTCCTTCGTGGTCACATACGTGATTTCGCAGGAGCGCTGGGACGCGCTCGATGAGGACGTGCAGGCGGCGCTCGTGCAGGCCGGCGACGAAGCCATCACCAAGGGGTGTGAAGCCGCCGACGATCTCGATCTCAAGGACAAGCAGACGATTGCCGATTCCGGTGTCACCTTCGTCAGCCTGCCCGACGAGGACAAGGCCCGCCTCGGCGAGCTGATGGGCGAGGTCAGCCAGCAATGGGCTTCCGACCTCGACGCTCGCGGGCGTCCGGGAACGGATATCCTCAACGCGTTCCGCGCCGCGCTCGAAAAGGCCGACTGATCGCATATGAACCGCCCCGGTGCGAGCCGGGGCGGTCTTCCACTGTAGGCATCCATGACCTCTCGCGGCGACCCTGAAGACAAACCGGCGTATCAACGCGGTTCGCGGAACGAGCTTGCGCTGGCCGGGCTGGTCGTGGCCATCGGCTTTCTGTTCAACTTCACCGCGCGCGGCGTGGTCGACACCTTCATGGTGTTCATGCTGCCGATGGAGGCCGAATTCGGCTGGAGCCGCTCGACGCTCACCGGCGTCTATTCCTTCTATCTCATCACGGTCGGCCTGATGGCGCCGCTGTCCGGCATGATGCTCGACAGGCTGGGGCCACGCGCCACCTACGGGTTCGGCCTGTGTGTGCTGATCGCGGCGACCTGGGCTGCTTCCACCACCACCGCCCTGTGGCATATCTACCTCTTCATCGGCGTATTCTGCGGTGTCGCCGCCTCTGCGCTCGGCATGGTGCCGGCGGCAGCCCTGATCGGGCGCTGGTTCGACCGCAACATGAGTCTTGCCATCGCTATAGCCTATGCCGGCTTCGGTTCCGGCATCCTCGTCATCGTGCCGTTGGCGCAGGCTGGTATCGATGCCTATGGCTGGCGCGAGACCTATCGTCTGATTGCCATGGCCCTCGTCTGCGTCGTGCCCCTGCTGCTCCTGCCGTGGGGGCGTATCCGCCAGGGACGCGTGCGTCCGTCCGCTGCCGAGCCGCTTGCCGATCAACCGGCCATGGCGGTGTCGAGACCAACCGGCTGGACCATCCGTAGCGCGGTAAAGACGCGCGAGTTCTGGCTTCTGGTACAGGTTTTCTTCTTCACCGCGTGCGGCGTCTACAGCGTCGTCGTGCAGACCGTGCCCTATCTCGTGGAACAGGGCTATCCGCCGATCGAGGCCGCACTCGCCTTCGGCGCTTCGGGCATGCTTTCGATCTTCGGCGTCGTCTTTGCCGGCTGGCTCTGCGCGCGTTTCGGCAACCGCTTCACGGCGACGCTGTCCTTCACGGGAACCTTTCTGGGCGCGGGCGCGCTGCTTGCCTATTCGGCCTTCGCCAGCCCATTCCTCATCCTGGTCTATGTGCTTGCGTTCGGTGTGAGCCAGGGCGCGCGCGGGCCGATCGTATCGACATTGACGGCGCGCATTTTCGCGAGAGGCGCGGTGGCTTCGATCTTCGGCACCATCTTCATGATGATGTCTTTCGGCTCGGCGTTCGGCGCCTGGATCTCGGGATTCCTGCACGATGTGACGGGCGACTATCGCGCTGCCTTCATCTTCTCCGGCGTCTCGATCCTGTTTGCCTGTTCGCCGTTCTGGATTTCGACGCGACTGTGCCATCCGCGCACGCTGCAGCCTCCGCTGGCAGAGTAACAATCTGAAAGGAACCGACATGCAACTGCTCGGAGAAGGATTTCGCTGGAACGACCTTTCGGTCGGCCAGCAGTTCCGCACATTCGGACGCACCATCACCGAAACCGACATCGTCAATTTCATATCCTGCGTCGGCATGCTGGAGTCGCTGTTCGTCGACAAGGAATACCGCGCGCAGCACTCTGCGATACCGGGCCGCCCGGCGCCGGCAGCGCTGGTCTATGCCCTGGCCGAGGGGCTTGTGCTCAACGCGACCGGGCAGGGCACGGGGCTTGCATTCCTGCACATGGAGCTGAATGTGGAGGGACCGGTGCTGGAAGGCGATACGATTCACGTCGAGATCGAAGTGATCGAGGTGCGCGCGGCGAGCAAGGGGGGCCGAGGCCTCGTGCGCACGCGCAATCGCATCGTCAACCAGCGCGGCGAGGCGGTCATCGTCTATACGCCGCTGAGGCTGATGGAAGGGCGGGCAACGGACTGACACGGCGGCGCCGCTAGCAGGAGGATACGCATGAACCTTGCCGACTGGCTGGACGCCACGGCCCGGGCAAAACCCGACGCGCCGGCGATCTTCGAAGGTACGGAGCTCTACGCGACCTATGCCGGCTTCGCGGCACGGGTGCGTGCGCTGGCGGCAGGCCTGCAGGCCGCGCACGACCTCAAGGCTGGTGACCGCGTCGCCGTCTTCATGAAGAACTGTCCGGCCTATCTTGAACTGTTCTATGCGGTCTGGTGGTTTGGCGGCACCATCGTGCCGATCAACAGCAAGCTGCATCCCCGCGAGGCTGCCTGGATCGTTGGCGACGCCGGCGCGACGGTTCTCGTCTGCGACGGTGACGGGCTGGGCGCGGATGCAGGCCTGCCGGCCGACTGCGCACAGATCGCCGTAGGCTCGCCGCAATGGTCCGCCCTCTTCGAGCAGGGTGAGGGAGATGCCTCGCCGGCGCGCGTGTCGGGGGATGATATTGCCTGGCTATTCTACACATCGGGCACGACCGGCCGTCCCAAGGGCGTCATGCTGACCCATTGGAACATGCGCGTGGCAACGCTTGCCTATGCCCTGGATGTCGACCAGCCTGCGCCGGACCAGGCGACGATCTATGCGGCGCCCATTTCGCATGGCGCAGGCATCTACAACTTCGTCTTCGTGCGCGCCGGCGGCAGTCACGTGTTCCCGCTGTCGCGCGGGTTCGATCCGGCAGAGATCGAGGCCCTGTCGCGCCATTTCGGCCAGACCGTGATGTTTGCCGCACCCACCATGGTCAAGCGCATGATCGAGGCCGCCAAGGCTTCAGGCTATCGCGGCGAGGGCATCCGCACCGTGGTCTACGGCGGCGGGCCGATGTATGCGGCGGACATCGACGAGGCGCTGTCGCTGTTTGGCCCCCGCTTCGTCCAGATCTACGGACAGGGCGAGACGCCGATGACGATCACGTCGCTGCCCCGCGAACTCGTTGCCGACGAGACGCATCCGCACTGGCGAGAGCGCCGTGCCTCCGTAGGGCAGGCGATGTCCTGCGTTGAGGTGCGCATCGCGAATGACGGCGAGGATGTGCAGCCCGGCGAAGCAGGCGAAATCCTCGTTCGTGGTGCGACAGTGATGAAGGGCTATTGGCGCAACGAGAAGGCGACGGCGGAGACACTGCGTGACGGCTGGCTCCACACCGGCGACATCGGCCGGCTGGACGAGGACGGATTCCTGACGCTCACCGACCGCGCCAAGGACCTGATCATCTCCGGCGGCACCAATATCTATCCGCGTGAGGTCGAGGAGGTGGTCGCCCGGCATCCCGGTGTGCTCGAGGTCTCGGTTGTCGGCCAGCCGAGCGCGGAGTGGGGCGAAGACGTCGTTGCCTTCGTGGTGCCGCGCGGCGAAGGCGCCTGCGATGCCAAGGTGCTCGACGCATGGTGCCGTGCCGAGATGGCGTCCTTCAAGAAGCCGAAGCGTTATGTCTTTTGCGCCGAACTGCCGAAGAACAGCTACGGCAAGGTGCTCAAGACGGAGCTGCGCAGGCAACTCGCCTGAGGCCGGACGATTGTGGTTGGCATTGGAGCGCCAATGCCAACCACGCGATCAGGTTCGCAAGGCTACTTGCTTGCGATGATCTGGTCGACAAGCTCCTTGCCAAATGTGCCGTAGTAGGTCTCATACGCAGTCGTCAGCGCCTTCTGAAAAGCAGCGCGTTGCTCCGCGCTGAGTTCTCCGACGTCCATTCCGGCTTCCTTGAGCTGTGCGACGCCGGAGGTTTCGACGTCGTCGACGAAGCCGCGCATGGCGGTCACGGCTTCGGAGGCTGCCTTGCGGAAGATCTCCTGGTCCTCTTCCGACATGCCGTCCCAAAGCTGCTTGGAGACGAGCAGCATCGCCGGCGAATAGACGTGGCCCGACAGCGTCAGGTACTTCTGCACTTCCGACAGCTTGGCGGACGTGATGACCGACAGCGGGTTCTCCTGGCCGTCGATGGTGCCCTGCTGCAGGGCGCCGATTACCTCCGGCCATGCCATCGGGGTGGGAGCCGCGCCCAGCGCCTCAAAGGCGGTGATGTGGGTCGGGTTCTCCATGGTGCGCAGCTTCAGGCCGGCGACGTCGGCAGGCCCTGCAATGGCGTTGCGGTTGTTGGTGATGTGGCGGAAGCCCTGCTCGCCCCAGGCAAGTGCGACGAGGCCGACATCGTCGAACTTGGCCAGGATCTCCTGGCCGATCGGGCCGTCGAGCACGGCGCGGGCATGGGCAAGGTCACGGAACAGGAACGGGATGTCGAAGACGCCGGTCTCCGGCACGAAGTTCGACAGCGTGCCGGACGAGACGATGGTCGCCTCTACGGTGCCGAGCTGTACGCCCTCGATGACCTCGCGCTCGCCGCCGAGACCGGACGAGGGGAAGTGGCGGAACACGTAGCGGCCGTCGCTCTCGGCCTCGACGACCTCCTGCCACTTCTCGGCAGCCACGCCGTAATGCGACGTCGTCGCCAGAGCGTAGCCGAGCTTTACTTCCTGCTGCGCGTAGGCGGAGACCGACAAGGCCAAGGTCGTTGCAGCGGCGAATACCGTGCCGGCGATGTGTCTAACGTAGTGGTTCATGTTTATTCCTCCCTGTTGAAGATTGTGACGCCACCTATCCCGTGACGGCTCCCTTGCTGGCGGGGCTGGCGAGCGCTGCGAATTTGGCGAGTACGCCACGCATGTAACGGGGCTTCGGCTGGGTCCAGTTGCGCCGTCTGCGCTCGATCTCGTCGTCATCGACGTCGAGCTGGATCAGGCGCGAGGGTGCGTCGATGGTAATCATGTCGCCTTCCTCGACCAGCGCGATGGTGCCGCCTTCAAAGGCTTCCGGCGTGACGTGGCCGACGAGCAGCCCCCACGATCCGCCGGAAAACCGCCCGTCGGTGATGAGGCCGACCTTGTCGCCGAGCCCACGCCCCACGATGGCTGACGTCGGCGCCAGCATTTCAGGCATGCCCGGCCCGCCCTTGGGGCCGAGATAGCGCAGCACCAGCACGTCGCCGGGACGTATCGCATCCGACAGGATGGCGTGCATGGCGCTCTCCTCATCCTCGAACACGCGTGCCGGCCCGGTAATCGATGTCGATTTCAACCCAGTGATCTTCGCGACAGCGCCGTCTTCGGCGAGATTGCCGCGCAGGATCGCCAGATGGCCCTCCTTGTAGAGTGCATCTTCGACGGGACGCACAACGTCCTGATCGGCAGGGGGGCTGGCCGGCACCTGCGCCAGCTCTTCAGCGATGGTCCTGCCGGTAATGGTCAGGCAGTCGCCGTTGAGCATCCCGGCTTCGAGCAACAGCTTCAGCACCTGCGGCACGCCGCCCTGCCGGTGCAGGTCGACGGCCATGTATTGACCCGATGGCTTCAGGTCGCAGATGACCGGCACCTTGCGCCGCATCCGTTCGAAGTCCTCCAGCGTCCATTCGACTTCAGCCGCATGGCAGATGGCGAGGTAGTGGAGGACTGCATTGGTGGAGCCGCCGGTCGCCATGACCAGCGCGATGGCGTTTTCGACGCTCTGCCTGGTGATGATGTCGCGCGGCTTTATCCCCTTCTTCACCGCCTCGACGAGCACGCGCGCCGACTCAGCCGTGGACTCCAGCTTTTCCCCGTCGACGTTCGCCATGGTCGAAGACCCCAGCAGCGACATGCCGAGGGCCTCGAAGGAGGAACTCATCGTGTTGGCCGTGTACATGCCGCCGCACGCGCCGGTGGTGGGGCAGGCGTTGTGTTCTATGCCTTCGAAATCCTCCCGGCTCATCGTGCCGGCATTGAATGCTCCGACGGCTTCGAATGCGGAGATGACGGAAAGGTCCTGCCCCTTCCAGCGGCCGGGCTTGATCGTGCCGCCATAAACGTAGATCGCCGGAACGTTTGCCCTCGCGATACCCATCATTCCGCCGGGCTTGTTCTTGTCGCAGCCGCCGATGACCAGCACCCCGTCCATCCACTGGCCCTGCACGGTGGTTTCAACGCAATCCGCTATGACCTCGCGGGAGACCAGAGAATATTTCATGCCTTCCGTGCCCATGGACATGCCGTCGGAAATCGTGGGCACACCGAACATCTGCGGATTGGCGCCCGCAGCCTTGATCGCCGCGGCGGCGGCGTCGGCCAGCGGTTGGAGACCCGCATTGCAGGGGGTGATGGTGGAGTGACCGTTGGCAATGCCGATCATCGGCTTGTCGAAATCGTCGCTGGTGTAGCCGAGGGCGCGAAACATGGCGCGATTGGGTGCGCGCTCATTGCCCTGCGAGATCGTTTTCGATCGCTCGTTATGTGGCACTGGCTAACTCCTCCGGCTGGCTTAGGCGGAGCCAAGCATAGACCCGAGCGAATTAATCCAGGAAATCTATTTATTATATGGTATTAGGTCGCCAAGTATATTAATTGGGTGCAACATGGAACTGCGCCAGCTTCGTCATTTCGTCGCCGTTGCGGAAGAACTGCATTTCGGCCGCGCCGCCGAACGGCTGGGGATCACCCAACCGCCGCTCAGCCAGAGTATCCAGGCGCTCGAAGCCGAACTCGGCCTCGCGCTGTTTTTTCGGACCAAGCGGAGTGTGCGGCTGAGCCCGGTGGGGCAGGAATGGCTGCCCTATGCGCGACGGATCCTCAAGGAGGCTGCGCTGCTGCCGGATCTCGCGCGCCGTCTGTCGCGCGGCGAAGTCGGCACGGTACGTTTGGCGTTCGTGAGCTTCGTCAGCTACAGCTTCCTGCCGCCGCTGGTGCGTCGCTTCAAGCAGTCATTCCCGGAGGTGGAACTGGTGATGGGCGAGGCGACGAGCGATGTGCAGATCGAGGCACTTCTCGGCGGCGAGCTGGATGCCGGATTGATTATCCCTCCGCCGAACCGCGCAGTGCCTGTCCCGCTTGGCTATGTGCCAGTCGTGTCCGAGGAGCTTGTGGTCGCGGTGCCGTCGGCGTGGATCGAGGCCGGGCAGATTGCGCCTATCGGCGGAGCGGTGTCGTTCGACCATCTGCGCGACAAGCCGCTCATCCTGTTTCCAAGGCAGGGTGCGCCCGCGCTTCACGATGTTGTCACCCGCTATTACGCGGACCAGGGCGCGCGTCCGTTCATCGCGCAACATGCGATGCAGATGCAGACGATCGTCAACCTGGTCGCGGAAGGCATGGGGATCGCCTTCGTGCCCGGCTGCATGCGCAGTCTCGCGCCGCCGGGAGTCACTTATCTGAAGCTCGAAGGAACGGCTCCGGTGACGGAGGTGGGCGTGGCCTGGAGACCCGACAGCGCGTCGGAAGCACTCAGGCAACTGGTCGATATGGCAACGAGCGCCCGGGAAGGCCCGTTGCGGAATGACGCCGTTCGAGCAAATTGATTGCGCCAGCCAGAGAGGGATAGCGCCAATGTCGGAAACCACGCGATCCAGGATCGTCGATGCCGCGGAAGCCCTCTTTTACGCGCATGGCCTGCGCAGCGTCAGTGTCGACGCGATCGCGGCGCAGGCCGGCGTGACCAAGCGGACGCTATATTATCACTTCGAAAGCAAGGATGCGTTGATCGCCGCTTATCTGGAGGCGCGTGACGCGTCGACGCGCAGCCGGTATCGCGATTGGCTGGGTGATGACGACCGGCCGTTGCCCGACAGGATCGGGCGTATGTTTATGGCGCTGGCTTCGCATGCGGCGCAGCCGAAGTGGCGCGGCTGCGGCTTTACCCGAGCGGCCGTCGAACTGGCTGGGCAGCCGGGCCATCCGGCCGTGTTGATGGCGGCGGACCACAAGCGGCGTTTCGAGGCGTGGCTGGCCGAAGAATTTCGGAGCAGCGGCGCCGGAGACCCGGAAACGCTTGCGCAGCAGGTCATGCTGCTGCTCGAAGGCGCTATCGCCCTGATGCTCGTCCACCGCGACGTGTTGTACGCGCGGGTGGCCGGCGAGGCTGCCGCCACGCTTGTTTCCAGCCGGATTGCCAACCGGCTCGGCTCCGGCCGGAACGTGGAGGTCCGCGCCGTCGGCTGAAGCCAATCGGCATGTATACCGACTAGTGAGTTTCGCCTTTCCGGTGCGGGCTTATCGTCGGCGGAACTCGTCGAGGAGGATTCCCGTGCCGCAGCCGATTGCCAGACAATGGACGCCAGCTCTGATCCTGTGCCTTGTGGCCGCCGGCACCATCCTTTCGCTTTCGATGGGGCTGCGGCAGAGCCTGGGCCTGTTCATGGAGCCGATGGTGCGCGCGACCGGTATCACGGTGGCAACGTTCGGCTTCGCGATGGCGCTTCAAAACCTTGCCTGGGGTATTGGGCAGCCGTTTATGGGCGCCGTGTGCGACCGCTTCGGCGGGCGTCTGGTCGTCGTGATCGCTGCCGCGCTGTATTGCGCCGGCCTCTACATGACCGCCTCGGGCGGGCATCTCGGGCTCTACATTGGCGGTGGGCTGCTGATCGGCCTGGCGGTGGCGGCAACCTCGCACGGGGTGCTGGTCGGCATCGTTTCGCGCCTTGCGGCACCTGCCGTGCGTGCGACGGCGGTTTCGATCCTGGCAGCCGTCGGTTCGCTCGGCACCTTCGTCGTTGCACCTGCCGCGCAGGTAATGATCGACGCCTGGTCCTGGCAGGGTGCGCTCGGCGGTCTCGCCTTGCTGGCAGCGTCGATGGCGGCTGTGGCGTTGCTGTTTCGACGAGGGGGTGTCGATCCGGTCGCTTCAAGTCCGGCGCACCGCGTCGATGCACGCAGTGCGATTGCCGAGGCCCTCGCCAACCGCACATTCGTCATCACGACCTTTGCCTTCTTCGCCTGTGGTTTCCAGTTGATATTCATCGCGACGCATTTGCCGAACTTCATCGCCATATGCGGCCTGCCGCCTTCCGTTGGCGCCGAGGCGATTGCGCTCATCGGCATATGCAATGCAGTGGGAACGCTGGTTGCAGGCTATCTGTGCCAGCGCTGGGGCAACCGGAACGTGCTGGCGCTGATCTACCTGTTACGGACCGCGTCGGTTGCCATCTTCTTCGCGCTGCCCGTCAGCGTCGAGACGACGCTGGTCTTTGCAGCGGCCATGGGCTTCCTGTGGCTGAGTGTCGTTCCTCCGGTCAGCGGCCTTATCAACGGATTGTTCGGCCCGGCGAATTTCGGCGCCCTGTTCGGTGTCATGTTCATGAGCCACCAGGTCGGCGCTTTTCTCGGCGCCTGGCTGGGTGGCCTGAGCTACCAGTGGAGCGGCAGCTATTCGATTGGCTGGGTGTCCCTCATCGTCGTCGGCGTTCTGGCGGTAATGCTGCAACTTACCGCCGCCGACGACCGCGCGCGCGGCCTGCCGCAGCATTGAGCCTTGGTATTCGGTTTTTCAGCCGGGTTCCGGTGCCTGGCCTGACCGGTGGTCGTGCAGCGTTCGGCCGGCCAGCACCCAGAAGAGAAAGCCGGCAAACGCCGCCGACAGCACACCGGCACCTAGCACAAGCCAGTCTTCAAGACGTTGATCGATACTGACATTCCCCGTTAGCAGCAGGATCGAAAGCCCGGCCAGGGCCCCCGTGATGCTGAAATAAGCCGCTCCGCCCGTTCGCTTCCACCAGGCATAAGCGACAGCGCATAGGGCGAATGGAATCGTCAGCACGGCGATTATGATCGCGATGAAAGTCACCACGGCGATACCCTCGTCGAACAGATTGGTGTTGGTGGCTGCGCTCATAAGTAGCCAAAACACCAGCGCCGCCGCGAATGACGATACGCAATATGCAACCAATGTGCGTAGAACCAGCGCGAGAATCGTCAATGTCAGTGCCTCCCTTCAAACGAGGCGTCACACATATTTACAGCGGCGACAACGAGACCGTCACCGCCGCCGAAACTTTTGGGCTATTCCCAACCCTCCACGACGATCTTGCCGATCATTGCACCGGTTTCAACGGCTGCGTGAGCCTCGCGCATTGAACTCGCCGTGATTGGAGACAAGGTCTTCGTCACCGTAGTGCGGATTCGCCCTGCATCGACCTCATCTGCCAGGTCGTTGAGCAGATTGTGCTGCTCGATCATGTCGGGCGTCTGGTGCATCGCGCGCGCGAACATGAACTCCCAGTGCAGGCTGGCGGCTTTGGATTTCATTCCGCCCATGGGCATCGGCAGGTCTGTGTCGTCGATGGAGACGATGGCGCCCTGCGGGCGGATCAGCTCGACCGCGGCGCTCCAGTGGCGCATGTCGTTGAATATGGCGATGTGGTCGACATGTTCGAAACCAAGCGCCCGCACCTGCGTGACGAGATCGTCCCGATGGCTGACCGAATGGTCGGCTCCCATTTCGCGCACCCACGAAATCGTTTCAGGTCTCGAGGCTGTCGCGATGACGGTCAGCCCCACCAGTTTCGCGAGCTGGATGGCAATGGAGCCGACGCCGCCTGCGCCGCCTACGACCAGGATCGTCTGGCCCTTGTCTGCACCGTTTCTGTCGATCCCAAGCCGGTCGAAAAGCGCTTCGTAGGCCGTGATAGCGGTCAACGGCATCGCCGCCGCTTCGCCGAATGTGAGGCTGCTCGGCTTGCGGCCCACAATCCGCTCGTCGACGATATGGAACTGCTGGTTGGAGCCCGCCCTCGTAATATCGCCAGCGTACCAGACCTCGTCTCCGGGCTTGAACAGGCTGGCGGCCGATCCGACGGCGACGACGACGCCTGCGGCATCCCAGCCGATCACCCGGGGTTCGGCTTCGACCTTGTCCTTTGGCGCACGCACCTTGACGTCGACCGGGTTTACCGAAACGGCCTTCACTTCGACCAGTATGTCGCGACCGGCTGGTTCTGGCATCGGCAATTCGACGTCCACAAAGGCCTCGGGGTTGGTTGTCGGCAAATAGCGGGTCAGTGCTACCGCTCTGGATTTGATGTTTGTCATGTCTGTGATCCTGCAAGTGTTAAGGAGAGTGATAGGCGCCGCTCCAGCTATCTCATTCGCGGCGTGGGCCGGCCGTTACGTCGAGTTTTGCGGTGGTCGTATTCATCATCTGTCGAATTCCAGTGTGACGAAAACCAGATCCTGGTCGCCGGTGTTGGTGAGGTCGTGAACGAAGTCGTCGCCAGGCCCCAGGTCGGGAAAATGACGGGTGTCGCCTGCGCAGTAGGCAACAGTTTCCACCCGTCCGTCGCCGTAGCGCGATATCGCGTGCCCGTCGGTCAGGACTGTCCAAAGATAGGGCCGGTCATGGTGATGGGCGGCGAGCGTTTCGCCCGGCCCGAGACGTAGATGCCAGATGCGCATGCCGCCCGTTTCTGCAACCAGCTCGGTGCCGATGCGGTCGTTGCGCCGAGCGGTCTCGATCTCCTCCCGCGTCAGGGGACGTGTGGTGTTCATGCCGCGTCCGCCCACGTGCTATAGGTGGTGTAGCCTTCGGCATCGCCGCCGAAGAGCTTGCCACCGTCGAACGAGGCCAGCGGCAGATCGCGGCCCAGCCGGCTTGGCAGGTCCGGGTTGGCGATGAAAGGCCGACCGAACGCGACGACGTCGGCGTGGCCGGCTGCCAGAATGCGCTCGGCCTTTGCCTTGTCGTAACCGCCGGCGACGATGATCCTGCCGGGGAAGGCCTTCCGAAGCATTTCCCTGAATTCGATGGGCGTTTCCGGAGCGTCGTCCCAGTCCGCCTCGGCAATGTGGATGTATGCGAGCCCTATCCTGTCGAGCTCGCGTGCAAGCTCAAGAATGGTGCGCGGCGCATCGGCGTCGTCCATGCCTCGTTGCGTAATGAATGGCGAAAAGCGCATGCCGGTTCTGTCTGCGCCGAGCTCGGCCGCCACAGCCTCCGCCACGTCAACCGCGAAGCGGATGCGATTCGCGCTAGTGCCGCCATAGCGGTCGCTTCGCTTGTTCGACGTCGAACGCATGAACTGATCGATCAGATAGCCGTTGGCACCATGAATTTCTGCGCCATCGAATCCGGCCGCCCGGGCATTGCTCGCGGCCTGCCCGTAGTCGGAAACGATGTCTTCGATCTCCTGCGCCGCGAGTGCGCGCGGGACTGGGCATTCGACCATGCCTCCCTGCCCTGTCGCTGGGTCGACGACCCAGACGGTCGCGCCGGGCGCGATCGCCGAGGGCGCAACAGGGGTTCCGTCCGGGTGGAAGCTCTGGTGGCTCATGCGCCCGACATGCCAGAGCTGGGAGAATATCCGGCCATGGCGTGCATGCACGCTATCGGTAACGGCCCGCCAACCCGCGATCTGTTCGGCGGAGTGGATGCCGGGCGTGTAGGAATAGCCCTGGCCCTGCGGCGTGATCTGTGTTGCTTCCGTGACGATCAGCGCCGCGTCGGCGCGCTGAGCATAGTAGGTGGCCATCATCGCATTCGGAACATTACCGGGCTGTGTCGAGCGCGACCTCGTCATCGGGGCCATCGCGATGCGGTGCGGGAGCTTCGAGGCTCCCATATCCAGCGGTGCGAACAATTGGTTCACGGACTTTCTCCTTGTTCTGGGTTCAGCTTTGCCAAGCCACTGTTTCGTTGTCGGCGGCGTGGAAAACGGCCTCTATGAGCGGGCCGCCGGGCGCGCGGAAAAACAGCCGGCGTTCGGCCAATTCGGGCAGATCCATCTGCGAATATCGAATGTCGCGCGCGTCAAGCTTCGCCCGGAAGCCGTCGTAGTCATCCATGCGGAAGCCGACATGGTCCCACGCTTCGCGGGCCATTTCCGTGCCCAGCCCATATGAACCGATGAGATGCACGATCGGCCTATCGCCGGCATAAAGCCAATGGCCAGGTATCGTCCGTATCGCTGCTGGCCGGCGTCTTTCCTCGAGATCGAAGACGTCGATGAAGAACGCGAGGCTCGACGGCAGATTCCGGGTTCTCAGCGTCACGTGGTCAAGCGACGGAAGTGCGGTCATCCCAGTGCGACCCGCCGCAGGCGCTGGCGCCCTAAGTTGGATTTCGCTGTGGTGAACACCTTGTGCAGTAGCGCCCGGGTTGCAATCGCGCGGTTCGTACGCGCCGCGTCCTGGCGCTGCTCGATGAACCTCGATTGTTCGGAGGGTGTCATCCGATCGTAAGCAGTTCGCAAATCCGTTTCGTTCGCACCGGCCATTTTGTCCCTCCGCGATTTGTGTTGCCGCGGTTTTACGCCTTGCGCCTTAGTCTGATAATTGAGAGATTTTCGAACTGTCTTTTTGAGAATGGCGAATAATGATCCTGGACAATCTCAACCTTTTCCTGCGGATCGTGGAACGCGGCGGCATGGCTGCGGCCGGGCGCGATCTTGGCCTGTCGCCGGCTACCGTTTCCGAACGCGTCGCCGGGCTTGAGGCCCATTTTGGAACGCGGCTCCTCAATCGCACGACGCGTTCGATCAGCCTGACGGAGGAAGGTCGCGAGCTCGTGCAGGGGGCTCAGCGCTTACTGGCCGAGGCGGAGGAACTGGATGCCCGCATTCGGCTCGGCGTCGAACGGCTGGCCGGGCCGATAAAGATCAGCGCGCCGATCGATCTGGGGCGCAACCGGATAGCGCGCGTTCTCGACCGCTTGGTCGAGCACCACCCCGAGATCACTGTCGATCTCCACCTGAACGATGGTTACGTCGATCTGGCTGGTCAAGGCTTCGATCTCGCGGTGAGGTACGGCAACCTTCCAAGCAGTTCGCTTCATGCCAGGCGGCTGGCCGAAAGCCCCCGATTGATCTGCGCATCGCCAGCCTATCTGAAAAAGAACGGCACCCCGGCCACGCCCGAGGACCTGCTCTCGCACAATTGCATCCTGATGCGGTTCGGCGAGAACGTCGACCGGATGTGGCATTTTCTGATGAATGGCGAGCCGCTCAGCATCCCCGTGCGCGGCAACCGGATCGCCAATGATGGCGACCTGGTTCGGACCTGGTGTGTCATGGGACACGGCATCGCACGGAAATCGCGCTGCGACATTGAAGCCGATCTGGCCGGGGGCAGGCTCGTCGCACTGCTTGACGATTACCAGACGCCGCCGCTGGACCTCCAGGCAGTGTTCACGGAAGGCCGAACGCAGACCCGCCGTGTTCGCGTTCTGGTGGATTTCCTTGTTGCGGAATTCTGCAACTAGCCGGTGTTCGCCATCCGGGCGAGCCGCCGCAGCTTCTCCAGTTTCGTTTCGCGCGGCTCGTGCATGTCCATCATGCCGGTGAAGCCGCCGTCGGGCCGCATGAGGAAGACGCCGGCCGTGTGGTCCATCGTGTATCCGCCCGTCTCGAGCGGCACCTTTTTCGCGTAGGCGGAAAAGGACTTCAGCGTGTTCTCTGTTTCCTTCGCCGACCCACGAAGCGCGGTTATGCGGCTGTCGAAGGACGTCATGTAGCTCGAAAGCGCGGCCGGGGTATCCCGTTCCGGGTCGACGGTGACGAATAGGACCTCGAAGCTGTCTGCGTCCGGACCGAGGTCGGCCATCAGGTCCGTGAGTTCGAAGAGCGTCGTGGGACCGATGTCGGGGCAATAGGTGAAGCCGAAAAACACGATATACGGGCGACCGGCAAGCGACTGGTTGTCGATGCGTTCGCCTGCGGGCGTCAGAAGCGAGAACGGACCGCCGGCCTTTGCCGTCCCGGTGGCCGTTGTCTGGTGTGTAACCGTGCTTTCGGGAAACTGCATCGAGATGAGCAGAAAGCCACCAAGCATGAAGACAGCCGCCCACACGGCCAGCCGGAATAGCCGGGCGCCGTTCATGGCTTGTGACCTGCATGCTCGCCGTCCCCGGTTGCTCCGCCCAAGGCTGTGCGCTGGATCACGAACTCGACGTCGATCGTTCCCGACCGTGCGAACTCGAGCGTTGCCTTGTAGCTGTCTCCTTCGATCAGTTGCCAGTCCGGGCCTATGAGCATCAGATGCATGCCTCCGGGTGCAAGCTCGATGGTTGCGCCGGGCGCGATCTCAGCGCCGTCGGGAAGGGCGCGCATGCGCGCGACACCGTCGTCCATCGTCATCTGGTGAATCTCGATGCGCGACGCGATCGGTGTGGAGCCGCCAAGCAGCCTGTCAGGTTCCGATCCTGTATTCGTGACCGTCAGGTAGGCCCCCGCCACCGGGGCGGACGCCGCCGTAACCCGCGCCCAGGGGTGGTCGATCACGACAGCGCCGGACGAAAATTCATGCGCTGACGCGGCTGTGGAACAGAGCGTCCCGGCCAGCAGGACGACTTTGAATGGCAATGACAAGAAACGGCTCCCTCACTGAACGGTTTTTCGAATGCGGCAATTGGCGATCGAGCCTCGATCAGCTTGCCGAGATGCCTCTCCAGCCAAGCAGGCGCATGGCGTTCGCCGTGACAAGCACCGTGGCGCCCGTGTCGGCCAGAATGGCGGGCCACAACCCGGTCACTCCGAGAACCGTCGTCACCAGGAAAACGGCTTTCAGGCCGAGCGAGATGGTTATGTTTTGGAAGATGTTGCGCATCGTCAGGCGCGACAGCGTGACCATGTTGGCCACATCGATGACACGACCATGCAGAACCGCTGCGTCCGCGGTCTCCAGCGCCACGTCGGTTCCGCCGCCCATGGCGATTCCGATGTCGGCTGCCGCAAGCGCGGGAGCGTCGTTGATGCCGTCTCCAACCTTGGCGACAAACTTGCCTGCCTTGCGCAGTTCGCCGACGATCTTCTGCTTGTCCTGCGGCATAAGTTCCGCCCGGGCTTCCATGCCCAGAGTGCTTGCGATTGCCTTCGCCGTGCGCCGGTTGTCGCCGGTGAGCATGATCGTTTCAGCACCGAGATCGCGCAGCGCAGCGATGCCCGCCCTGGCATCCTCACGCGGCTCGTCGCGCATCGCGATGAGGCCGGCGACGGTGTCTGCGACAAGCAGGACAGAGACCGTCTTGCCCTCGTCGTTCAGTGCGGCGATGCGCGCTGACAGTGTCTCGTCCAGCACGACCTTTTCGGACGCCGCGCGCGGGGAGGCCAGAAAGAGCTTCACACCGTCGACAGTGCCCACGACTCCCTTGCCGCCTACGGCACCGGCATCCGATGCCGCTGTCACGGCCACCTTCTCGTCGTCGGCCTTCGCCAGTATGGCGGTTGCCAGCGGATGGCTCGATCCCGCTTCAAGGGCGGCTGCCAGCCGCAGAACCTCGTGCTCCGTGCGGTCGATCGCGATGATGTCAGTAACCTTGGGCTTACCTTCTGTGAGCGTTCCGGTCTTGTCGAATGCCACGCTGTCGACCTTGCCGAGATTCTCCAGAATGGCCCCGCCCTTCATCAGCAGACCACGCCGGGCGCCGGCCGAAAGGGCAGCGGCAATTGCCGCCGGGGTTGAAATCACGAGGGCGCAAGGGCAGCCGATCAAAAGTGCGGCGAGCCCGCGATAGATCCATGTCTCCCAGTCTGCGCCGGTAAGCAGCGGCGGCAGGATGGCGATCAGTGCCGCCACGACCATCACGCCAGGCGTGTAATATTTCGCGAACCGGTCGATGAAGCGCTCGGTCGGGGCCTTGGTCTCCTGTGCTTGCTCGACCAGCGCGATGATGCGGGAGATGGTGTTGTCGGCGGCGGCAGCAGTGACCCGAACCCGCAACACGCCTTCCTGATTTATGGTGCCTGCAAAGACGACGTCGCCGGGCTCCTTGCGCTTTGGCACAGATTCGCCGGTGATCGGGGCTTCGTCGACCGCGCTTTCGCCACTGAACACTACGCCGTCCGCGGGGATCCTGTCGCCCGGCCGTGCGAGCACGATCATATCGACCCCGAGGCTTTCCGCCGAGACCGTTTCGGTTGCGCCGTCGCGCTCGACAAGCGCGGTCTTCGGCATCAACGTTGCAAGTGCGCGTATCGAGGCGCGGGCGCGGCCCCTCGCGATCCCCTCGAGCAACTCGCCGACGAGGAAGAGCACCACGACGACGGCTGCCTCTTCCGCCGCATCGATGACAACCGCACCCACCGCCGCAATCGTCATCAACGTTTCGATGGTAAACGGGCTGCCGTTCGTGGCCCCGGCAAGCGCCCGGCGCGCAATGGGAATCAGTCCGATGGCCATGGCGATGATGAAACCCCATGGCTGCGTCTGCGGGAGAAGCTTGGCGGCCACGAAAGCGATGCCAAGCGCTGCGCCGCAGGCGATGGTCAGCCGCGCCTTCGATGTCGCCCACCAGGGGCCGTCCTGCTGGGCATGGTCGTGTCCGTGCAGATCCTCCAGCCCATCAGACTTGTCAGCGCGCGAGCTGTTCCTGGACGAACCCGAATGGCTGGTCGGTTCGTCCGTTCCATGCCGGGCGCCATGCTCGTGCGCGTGGTCGCCGGTGCAGCCCTGCGCTGCCTTGGCCTTTGCGTCCGCCGGGCTCTGCGCGTTCCCTGCAGGGACTGTCTTGTAGCCCAGCCCGCTTACCTTCCGCGATACCGCGGCGACATCGAGGCTGTCGTCGTGATCGACAGTCATGGTGCCGGCGACAACCGAGACTTTGACATCGGCAACGGACGGCATGCGGCGTACCGCGGTATCGATTTTCGCCGCGCAACTCGCGCAATCCATGCCTTCGACCCTGAAGCGGGTCTGGCGGCTCGAAACGGTCATTGTAGACACTCCTGACTCACAGGAGTGCCGGTATAAGACCTCTAGTGGCTAGAGAGACAAGGGGTGGCGCAGGAAATCTTAACCTGCGCCGTGCGTCAGATTGACTTCTTGGCGCGGTGCGTGCCTCTGCGTCACTTTAGACATGGGTGTTATATGAGGGGGCGGCATTTGGGTGCTTTTGGGAAATACGCCCGCATTGTGCGGGTGCTGGTTTTGCTGACGGTGGCGACGCAAGTCGTCTTCGCCGCGGCGGCTCTCGTGTCCCTGTTCCTTTCGCGCCATGTGTGGGCTGCGGACATGGCCAACTTTCTGCGCCCGCACCTGTTCCTTGCTGGCGCGGGCCTTTTCGTGTTCGGCTTTGCCCTGCCGTCCCGATGGGCCAGGGCAGGCGGTGTTCTCGCACTCGTCGCCGCCGCCGTTCCCTTTTTTCTCCTGCCGGCTCCCGCGCCATCGACGCCCGGAACGGCGATCTCCGTGGTGAGCGCCAACATCTATGTCGACAACCCGGACCCCTCGGATTTTCTTGCGATACCGGAAGTCGCCAGCGCCGACATCGTGGTTCTGCAGGAGATGACGCCACTGTGGCAGGATGCGCTTGTGGCCAGCGGCCTGTGGCCCCACGAGAGCAGCCGAGACCTCGACGCCAACACGGATATGAAGCTGTTCAGCCGGTTTCCCGTCTTGGACGAGAGGACGGTTTCGCCGCAAAGCACGGATACCGGCGGCCGCTTCGCAATCCGCTATGAAGTGCTCGTTGGCGAGCGGACGGTGGTCGTCTACGCAGTGCACCCGCAGACGCCCAGAACCCCGCCGATGTGGCGCGAGCGCAGCGCCTATCTCCGCGACCTTGCCGAGGCTCTCAAATCCGAACCGCCGGAGACACCGGTTATCGTGGCGGGTGACTGGAATACACCGTCCTGGTCTCCCTTCTTCCAGGACCTGCTGTCGTCGACCGGCTACCGCACGACCGAGTCGCGCTGGTGGCCGGCTCCGACGCGCTTCAGCACCAGATACGGATCGGTGACGCAGTTGGGTACGCCGATCGATCGCATTATTGTCTCGCCGTCGGTCGGCCTCGAAGATGTGTCGATGGGCCCTACATTTGGATCGAACCATCTTCCGGTCATCGCGAGGCTGACCATTCCGTAGCGCGCTCAAGCGGCCGGGTTCACGGGCCGCTCGGCCTACAGGCGGGGAGACAAGACGCATGCGATTGACATCACTTTTTCGTGCGCCTGCGGTCGTGTTGATGCTCTGCACGGCGGCCACCGCCGCCGAGCCTCCGGTTGGGGTTTTCCTGTTTTATCCGCAAGAGGGCGGTGCGCCGACATCCGCCGATTGCGAGGCGCTGGTCCGCGAGGTGAAGCCGTCCGTTGAGAAGGCTGAGGCCTGGCGCTGGGGCCGCGCACCCATGGGCGCCGACCTGGAATTCTATCTGTTCCTCGACCAGGACAGGATGGAGCCGAGCTACGCGGCGGAGGGAGATTACGATTCCGGCACGGTCCGGTGGGGTGAGACGCGGGGCGGCGAGACGGGCTTCGACCTCGTCCCCGACGATCATCCGGAAGTCACGATCAGAGGTTCGATGCAGACGCGGCCGGGCAGCCAGGTTGTCGCCGTCACGCTGCACGGCATCCCTTCGTCCAAGGGCAAGCAGGACCGGACGTCGTATTTCTGCCGTTTCGAGGACGAGATGCGGGCCTGATCCTAAGTCCGTGCCGACAGGAAATCCGCGATCAACTTGATGTTGAGCGCCGCTATGATGAAGGCGATTGCGAATGCGAACGCGACCAGCCAGCGCGGAGCGACGAGTGCGCCCATCTTGCGTTTGTCCGCCGTGAACATCACCAGCGGAAAGACTGCGAAGGACAGTTGCAGGCTCAGGACAACCTGGGTGAGGATCAACAGATGCGCCGTGCCGCTTTCGCCATACCAGATGGTGACGGCCGCCGCCGGCACGATGGCGATCGCCCGGGTCACCAGCCTGCGCAGCCACGGCGGCAGCCTGATGTCGAGAAAGCCTTCCATCACGATCTGGCCCGCAAGCGTCGCTGTCACGGTCGAATTAATACCGGAACACAGAAGCGCAACGCCGAAGAGCGTCGGTGCGATCGCGGCGCCGAGCAGCGGCGCCAGCAGGCTATGCGCCTCGCCCAGCTCGGCGATTTCCGTTCGCCCGGTGGCATTGAATGTCGCGGCGGCGAGGATCAGGATCGCCGCATTGATACAGAGCGCGAACATCAGCGCGACCGTCAAGTCGATGGTGGCGAACTTCAACGCCTCCCGCTTGTCGGTCAGGCTGTCGCCGTAGTTACGGGTCTGGATGATACCGGAGTGCAGATAGAGGTTGTGCGGCATCACCGTGGCGCCAAGGATGCCGAGTGCGAGGTAGAGCATTTCCGGATTGCTTACGATCTCCGTCGTTGGCGCGAAGCCCCTTATCACGTCGCCCCAGTCAGGATCGGCGAGCACGATCTGCAGCGCGAAGCAGACGGCGATGACGCCGAGCAGCGCAATCACCAGCGCTTCCACCCACCGGAAACCGAGCTTCTGGAGGTAGAGGATCAGGAAGACATCCAGTGCGGTGATGATCACCCCGATTTCCAGCGGAATGCCGAAAAGCAGGTTGAGCCCAATCGCTGTGCCTATGACCTCGGCGATATCGGTTGCGATGATCGCGATTTCCGCAAGCAGCCATAAAATACGCGATACCCACACGGGGTAGGCGTCCCTGCATGCCTGGGCGAGATCGCGCCCGGATGCGATCGCCAGCCGCGCGCAAAGCGACTGCAGGACGATTGCCATTATGTTGGATATCAGGGCAACTACGAGAAGCGTGTAGCCGAACCTTGATCCTCCGGCGATCGACGTCGCCCAGTTGCCAGGGTCCATATAGCCCACGGCAACGAGATAGCCCGGCCCGAAGAAAGCCGCTGCCCTGCGCCAGGACGACCCGCCGGTGCCCACCGGAACCGATCGATGAACGTCCGACATAGAAGGCACTTTGGGTCTGCTGCTCCAGCCTCCGGGAAGGTCTGGCGTTGGATCGGTCATGGTTGTGTTATTGTGTTACTAGATGCATTTGCAATTCATTTGCAAATAATGCCAAATCCGCTCCTTTTGCAAGGCCGTTTCTTCTCGGCCGCAGTGCCCGCGCAAATTTGCGGGAATGGGGGGACGGTTGAGGCTCGTCTAACCGGACCTATTGATGTTCGCTTTCACATAGGTCGTGGTTTGCAAGCGACTGCAGCACGTAGCAGTCTTTGATATGGTCGCCATGACAGCAGGTGGCGATACGCCCCAGTTCCGTTTCCAGCGTCTGCAACCTGGCGATCTTCTCGCGCACGCTCTGGAGCTGGCGAACGGCAATCTGGTCGGCATCGGCGCAGGGGCGTTCTGGATGGGCGCTCAGCTCCAGAAGCTCCCTGATGGCCTCGATCGTGAAACCGAGATCACGGGCGTGCTTTATGAACGAAAGACGGTCCCTGTCGCGGAGCCCGTAGCGACGCTGGTTCCCCTCCGACCGTTCGGCAGCGGCCATCAACCCCATCTGCTCGTAGTAGCGGATGGTGGGAATCTTGACTCCTGTCTGGCGGGAGAGGGTTCCGATCGTCAGCATCAAATCCTCCAGTCTCTAGAGATATTAGCCACAACGAAGCGGTTTGTAACTGGCCTTTCGCCGCATTGGAACAAACCATGTGGTCAATGAAAACTTGCTGCGACGCATGCAATTTTCAGAAAAGTTGTATCTAATTCAAGTATCTGATTTTTCAGCGTTTTCAGGCGATTGAAGTATCTCTTCCCTAAAGACAACGGGGAGACGACCAGATGATACACCTGATGCTCGGCACCTTCGTGCTCATGATGTCGTGCGTTGCTGCTTCGGCCAATGCCTTTCATTTCAATCCCACCCAACCGACCAATGCGCGCAACATGCTGACCTTTGGCGCAACGAGCATGCCCGTCGGCTATTACAACTACTGCCGCAACTATGCCGAGCGCTGCGCTCGGGCACCGGAAGGGCCGTCGGTCCAGCTCACCAAGCCGCGCTGGCGCGAGATTGTCACGGTCAATGCCGAGGTGAACCAAGCTGTCGCACCGCTGACCGACATGGAGATTTTCGGGGTCGAGGAACGTTGGGAATATCCGACTACGGTCGGAGACTGCGAGGATTACGCGCTGATGAAGCGCAAGCGGCTGAACGAGATGGGGTATCCCCTCGGAGCCCTTCTGCTCACCGTGGCGCGTGATGCCAATGGCGGCGGGCATGCGGTCCTGACCGTCGTGACGGATCTCGGCGACTTCATTCTCGACAACGTCGAGCAGAAGGTGCTGCCCTGGCAGGAAACGGAAATCTATTACCTCAAGCGCCAATCGCAGGATGACCTGAATCTTTGGGTTAGTCTCGTTGACGAGACCGCACCTCTCGCCTTCTCGGGCGGGAAAAGCGCTCCTTCGACCGCAGCTGCGAGGGAGAAGAGATAAAGCGCAGCCTCTGCGAAGAGCATTTCCATCGCATTATGCCCAAGCGCCAGACAGACAAGCCGCAACACCATTGAAAGTGTGAGGTAAATGGCCGCTCCTGCGGCGATGAAAGTTCCCAGGCGCAACAACATTTCGTCGGGTGGGTCGCACTGTTTCGGTCGGCTCACCCTTTCACCATGGCCTGACACGCGCCAGTCAAGCGTGTTTGATCCATCCGTTATCAACGCCGTTCCCGACGCGGACATTTCGCACCATGCTCGCTCGCGAAGTTGTGGGCGGAAACATCATCTTAACTATGATAAGCGGACAATCGTGTCTTGGCCGAGCCGTACGAGTCCGTCGAAGAAGCGATAGTTGATGATGCCGACAGCACTGAGAATTGCAGGGATTGTAGCACTGGCGTTTTTGCTGAGCGCCTGTGTTTCCACCGTTCTCGACGTTGACAGCAAGGCGACACAGCCCATTCCCGCCGCGCTCAAGGCCGAGATGTCGCGCAAGTCGATGTCGCCCTCCGCGCCCATTCTGGTCAGGATATTCAAGCAGGAAAGCGAGCTTGAAATCTGGAAGCGAGGCCGAAATGGCACATTCGCGCTTCTGAAGACCTATCCGATGTGCCGTTGGTCGGGAAAGCTCGGCCCCAAGAAGCAGACCGGAGACAGGCAGGCGCCCGAAGGCTTCTACCATGTCTCGGCAGGCATGCTGAATCCCAAGTCCCAATATTACCTTTCGTTCAACCTCGGCTACCCGAACAGGCTTGAATCGGCGCTGGGCTACACTGGTGAAGCCCTGATGGTGCACGGCGCCTGCTCGTCGTCCGGCTGCTATGCACTGACGGACGAAGGCGTTGCGGAGATCTATGCTGTGGCACGCGAAGCACTGCGGGGAGGGCAAGGGTCGTTTCAGGTTCAGGCATTCCCCTTCCGCATGACGCCCGAAAACATGGCGAAGAATCGCAACGACCCGAACTTCGCATTCTGGTCCGATCTCAAGCAGGGATACGATATTTTCGAGGTGACCCGCCGCCAGCCGAAGGTTTCCCATTGCGGTGGCCGGTACGTCTTCGACAGGGAGTTTGAGGGCGGCGAACCGACGAATGTGCTTGCTGCCTGCCCGCCGTCGCTTGACGCATCATCGCCGCTGGTTGCCGCCAAGACACAGGCCGACCGTGTCGCGATGGAGAAGCTGACGGTGACGGGCACGGCGCTTTCCGCCCACGCCTACGTCGACGGCGGCATGCACCCGACCTTCCGCAAGCTCCTGGAGCGGAGCGGCGAAGCCGCGTTGGCAAAGCGAACCTCGCTCACATCCGTGCCGATCAGCCGCCCTGCCGCAGCGCTTGCCGACCCTCACTCCCCCGGGAAATAGGGTCTTATGATCAGGGCGCTGGCTCTCCTTCTGCTGGTGTGTTTGGCCAGCCTGCACATCGCGGTCCAGCCGGCAACGGCCGGCTTCGAGCCGCGTGAAGCAGCATACCTCTCTGTTGACGCGGAAGACGGCGACACCACGTCCTCGTCATTGCCGGGCGAACCGACCGACTGTCACGATGGGTGCGTCTGGCTTGTCGCTGTGCAGAAATCAATGGAACGCGCAACGGCCCGCGCATTCGTGAAGGCGCGCCCATGCAGCGGTTTCGGAGCCTTCGCCGCCATACTTGGCCCTCCACCCCGATAGGTTTGCCTGGCGAAAAGATCGACCATCGCATCAGGCGGGAAACCAACCCGCGACACAGGGGTTGATGGTCGTAGACCGCTTTATCCATCGCTTGAAATTCGAGCGACCCGATGAACTTATCGTGAGTAAAACAGTGAACAGTTTAGATAATCGAGCATATCCGTCCCGCCGCCGCGTGTTGGGCCTGGCCGGCGCGGCAGCCGCAGGGCTGGTCTTGCCTGCATGCACCACGACCGAAGATATACCGGTCAGGCCTGTGCCCACCGGGCCTCGCGTCGACCCAGCCTATCTTTCCATGTACGGCCCCATGCCGCAGGAAGACTTTCCGATTCCCGCGGTCGATTTGAGCAAGGTGCCCGACCGCTTCTATCGCCAGCTTGTAGACGACCCGACCGGTGAGCGTCCCGGAACGGTGGTCGTGGATACGCGATCCTTCTTTCTCTATCTCGTTCTCCAGGGCGGCCAGGCCATGCGCTACGGCGTCGGCCTGGGTCGGCAGGGGTTCGAATGGTCCGGCGACGGCGTGATACAGTGGAAACGTCGCTGGCCGACATGGACCCCGCCCGCGGAAATGATCGCCCGCCAGCCGGAGCTCGAAAAGTACAGCGCCGAGAATGGCGGTCAGCCGCCCGGTCTGACCAACCCGCTAGGTGCCAGAGCTCTTTATATCTTCCAGGGCGGTCAGGACACGCTCTACCGCCTTCACGGCACGCCTGAATACTGGACGATTGGCAAGGCTGTCTCGAGCGGCTGCGTGCGCCTGATGAACCAGGACATCATCGACCTTTACGACCGCGTCGCCATCCCGTCGCCGATCGTCGTCCGAGGCGGTGTCGGGGTTTGATGCTGCTGGAAAGAAAGCGCTTGCATCTCTAGCCGCTAGAGCTTGCAGACTCATGTCTTCGACATCGGATAGGCAAGGAGGCGGCGTAAGTTCGATGGTGGTCGGGTTTCACACGGTCGGCTGATGCAACGTTTCGTCCTTGTCATCGGTGCGGGGCAGGCGGGCCTCGCAGCCGCCTATCACCTGGCCCGCGCGGGTGAGCCGTTCGTTGTCGTGGACGGCGCCGACCGCGTCGGCGATAGCTGGCGGGCACGGTACGATTCGCTCACCCTCTTCACCCCGCGCCAGTTCAGCGCGCTGCCGGGGCTCAATCTCGACGGCAACCGCGAGCTTTATCCGGGGCGCGACGAGTTTGCCGGCTATCTTGAGCGGTACGCCTCGCATTTCGAGTTTCCGATCCGCCTGAACACGCGCGTCGTTCGTCTGTGCAAAGACGACGGCGTGTTCAACGCCACGCTGGGTGATGGGTCAGAAATTCGGGCCAGTGAGGTGATCGTGGCGACTGGCGGGTTTCAGGAGGCACTGACGCCGGCGGTTGCCGGTCAGTTCGGACGCGAGGTGCTGCAGCTTACGACGCAGACCTACTGCAATCCGCATCAGTTGCCCGAAGGGCCGGTTCTTGTCGTTGGTGACGGCGCCAGCGGTCGTGACATCGCCGCCGAGGCAGCGCAAAGTCAGTCCACCATCCTGTCGACAGGCAAGCCCCGCAGGCTCTTTCCAGAGCGCGTGTTCGGCAAATCAGTGTGGTGGTGGCTGAACGTATCCGGTGTGCTTCGGGCGCCTGCAGAAAGCTGGATTGGCAACAAGTTGAAGCAGTCGGATGCGTTTCCGGACAGGGGCAGAAGCTTCAGTGCTATTGCCGGTCTTGGCGTACGGATCGCGCCACGGCTTGCCGCGGCCTCCGGCAGCGAAGCCAGGTTTGCCGACGGAACTTCGGCCGCGATACGCACGGTTATCTGGGCGGTGGGGTACCGGGACAACAATCGGTGGATCGACATACCCGGAGTGATGGCTGCCGATGGGAGCGTTCTTCAGCGCGGCGGCATCTCGCCAGTGCCGGGCATGTTCTTCGTCGGCAGGCCATGGCAGCGCAATCGCGCGTCCGCGCTGGTCATGGGAGCCGGGCCCGACGCCGGCCATGTCGTTGCCAGCCTGTTGCATAAACGGAGAGGGTAGCGCGCTCGGTCGAGCGGTGTGGGAAGGCGCCCTGTGGCGCCTCCCCCTGAACAGTTAGGCAGTCAGGATGGCGATATGCCGCTTCGCCTGCCGTAGCGCCGAGATGAGCTGGTTCTGGCCACGCACCAGTTGCGTTTTGGCGAACCCAAGTGTGTCCACATGGCTGTCGAGCTCGGCCGCGACCGCGATCGAAGGCAGCGCCGGCACGGTCAGCGCCGGGTCATGATGGAAACGCGGAACGCGCGTGAAGTTGATCGGCACGAGGATGCGGGCCAGATCCTGGATGACCTGGTTTGCAACCTTGGGCGCGATCTTTCCGGCTTCGACACCGGCGTAGAAATCCTCCAGTGCGCTGCTCAGTTCGGCGACGGCCTTCTTGGAGGCGGACAGGTCGAAACGGTCCCCGGCCTTGGCCTGATAGTCATCGATCGTCTCGGTGAACTCCTTCGTCGTTGCGCGCCAGTCGAACGGCAGGATGGTGGCGTTGGCGTTGCGCAGCACGGCAAGGAGATAGACCTTGATGTCGCGCAGCAGGATGTCCTTGTCTGCGATCTCAAGCGTATCGTTTTCCGTATGCCAGGCGATGTTGCCGCCGCAGCCGCCGACCGTGTAGTAGCCCTTCTCCTCACGCAGCACGTCGGGCATCGTCGACGACAGCATCAGATAGCTGGAAATGCCGATATTGTTGAAGGAGTAGTCGCCGGCGCGGTGCGGGCGTTCGCCTTCGATAGCTTTGCCCGCGACTTCCTCGATAACATCGGCGAGGAAGGTTTCGGTCTCGCTCATCCGGCACAGATTGATGAATTCGCTGGCCCAGCGGCAGCCAGGGCTGTCGCAGTTGACTTGCGCCACGGCGTTCTCTTCCAGATCGAGCGCGAACGCATCCGAGAACCAGGTTGAGCCGGCATAGCGGCCTGTCGAGTGACCCGGCCACCAGCAGATGCGGACGGAGCGCTTCAGCTTGTCCCGGTTCGCCCATAGCACGCGCGCGATTTCCAGCATGGTCGCGTCGCCGGTGGCGTTGTCGCCGACGCCCACGTCCCAGCTGTCGAGATGGCCATGCAGGAAGACGTATTTTTCCGGCTCTTCGGTGCCGGGGATGAAGACCTCGGGCAATTTGGAGGTGAACCAGCCTTCCTCCATTTCCGTGAAGAGCGTGACTTTGCCGCCCTTGTCGGCGATCTCGATCAGCGCCTCGCCATCGGGCTGGTTGACGGCGACCGCCGCGATCTTCGGCTTGCGCGGCAGGTCGTCGAGATCGGGCGTGCCCCAGATCGTGGTGCAGATGCCCCAGTGGACATCGACCCCGGGGTTGATGCCGATCACGCCGATGGCGCCGATCTCCTCGAACTGCGAGACGAGGCCGGGGCTCGCAAAGCCTTCCGAAATCACGATCTTGCCGCGCACGCGGTTAGCCAGCTCTTCGGTCGTGTCGACCTTCTGCTCGAACATGTCGGTTATCATGGCGTTGTGGCGGGCGCCCACATAGACCAGCTCGCCCGAAATGCCCTTGCGCGCATCGACGCTGTACGCCGGGGGCTTGGCGCGGAAGGACTTGCCCCCGGCTTCCACGCGTGCCGCGCCCGGAAGGCTGAGATAGAGGCTCGGCTCGTGCACCGTCACTTCGACACCGTGCTTGCGAAGGCGCTGCACCACCTCGTCCATGCCGCGGTTCACGTCCGTGGGATGTTCGCGCTTGAATGTCGAGAAGCTTTCCACCAGCGCCCATGGTTCATCGACGGTCGCGGCTGACAGAATTTCGGTCTCGATCTGGTTCATGGAAGGAAGGCTCCCCGTCTTGTTTTATTCAATGAAACATTGTTTCACAACGAATTTACGCTACCAGAGCTCATGCGCGCGGTAAAGCCGGTCGCGTGAATGACGCGCCCGGCCTCGCCTGCATAACGGTCGTGGAAAGGGAAACGGGCCCTAGGCGATCAGCGCCGTGCCGATCTGCGCGGGGTCGCCGGGATGGAGCGAGAGCTTCGAAGAAATCTCGGCCGCTGCCTCGCGCGCGGCCTGGATGTAGTGTTCGCGGCGCTCTTCGTCGAAGCGCACCATCGCGCCCGCGACGGAAATCGACGCGATGACATCGTCATGCGGTCCCATGATTGGCGCGGCGACGGAAAACGCGCCTTCGTCGAGGTCGTTGAGCGCGATGTTGAAGCCGTTTGCGCGGATTCGGTCAAGCAATTGGCGCAGCTTGTCGCGATCGGTAATCGTGTAGGGTGTGAAGGCTTCCAGCGGCCCGGACAGCACCGCGTCGATGACGCTCTGGTCGGCAAACGCGAGCAGGCACAGCGAGCCGCCGCCGGCATGGAGGGGGCCGTTGCGGCCGGCCTGCGCGAAGAGGCGGATGGAGTGGTGTCCCGCGCGTGTTGCAAGCACCAGCGAGCGTGACCCCTCCCGCACGACCAGGTTGATGTTCTCCGAGGTCCTGTCGCGCAGTGCATCCATCACGGGCCGCGCCGCAAACAGAAGGCTGCCGTCGCGTCCGACACGTTCGCCGAGAACGCCCACCCGGTAGCCGAGCGAATAGACGGCCAGCTCCGGGTCGCGGAAGACGAAGCCGCGCTCCTCAAGCGTCTGCAGCAGCCGGAAGACGATCGACTTGGTCAGGCCAAGGGACTTCGAAAGCGCAGTGACACCCTGGCCCGGCTTCTCGCCGAGGGCTTCCAGCACGAGAAGCGCGCGGTCTACCGCTGCGATCCGGTAATCCCGATCCTGCCCCTCTTTTGTCATGGTGTCCTCCCGGATCGATTATCGCGTCAGCCGATGGGCTGTTGCAATATCGGAAAATTGTGATTTAGTGAGCGTAATAAGAAACGTAGTTTCATCTAATGAAACATGAGGGGTGAGTCAATGCGGATCGCTTACGTCGTACCAGGGCCGATGTCGAAGACGTCGATGGGGGCCAAGGAGATGCGTCGCCGTGAGGAGCTTCTGAACTCTTGGGCGTTTCCGGGCACTGAGGTCTCGGTGGTTGATGTGCCCAGCGGTCCCGCCTCGATCGAGTCCGCCTACGAAGAGGCGATGTGCGTGCCCGCCACGATCGAGCTGATCATGAACTGCGAGCGTGACGGCTTCGATGGTGCCATCATCGGCTGTTTCGGCGATCCCGGCCTGGAGGCCGCGCGCGAGATGGTGACGATGCCGGTGGTCGGCCCTTGCGAAAGTTCCATGCTGCTTGCCGCCGGGCTCGGCCACAAATTCTCGATCCTCACCATCTTCGACAGCATGGCTGCCGGTCAGGAGCTGCTCGCCTATAGGGCCGGCGTCAAGGCCAAGCTCGCCTCGGTCCGCGCAACCGGCATACCCGTGCTCGATCTGATGAAGGACCCCGAGGCGACGAAATCCCGCCTGATCGATGTCGCCAAGGTGTGCGTCGAGCAGGATCGCGCGGACGCCCTGCTTTTTGGCTGCATGACGATGTCGTTCCTCAATATGGCGGACGAGGTATCGGCTGCCGTCGGCGCGCCGGCCGTAAACGCCGGCAAGGCCGCGCTCAAGCATTTGGAAACACTTGTATCTATGGGTCTGTCCCATTCGAAGACCGCTTTCCCGACGCCCGCCAAGATGAAGGCCGGGCAGTCCGTGGAGACCCTGCGCGTTGCATAAACGACGCGCCAATAAGAGCAAACGATACCCATCCAGAGGAGAACTAGCATGAGGTCCAGCTTCAAGGCGGTCAGCTTGGCTGCCATTCTCGCGGCGTCAGCCGTGATGCCGGCTCTTGCCGGCGACCAGATCCGCACGATCGATCTTTTTACCCGTCCTCAGGCTGCGCAGCCGCAGGAGTTCCAGTCGATCCAGCTCATCGCCCAGGAATGGCGCAAGCTCGGCCTTGACGTGAACGTTCGGGTGATGCCGTGGGAGCAGATGTCCGACATCGTCTGGTACCAGCGCGATGCGTGGGATGTGACAGCCTGGCAGATGGTGGGCCGTCCGGAGCGGTCCGACCCGGACGAGATCATCTACAACCTCTTCCATTCTTCCACGGCCGAAAAGGGCTATAACTTCATCGGCTATATCAATCCGGCCTATGATGAAGTGGCGACAGCGCAGCGCGTCGAGATCGACGAGGAAGCGCGCAAGGGCCTGATCTACAAGGCGCAGGAAATTCTGGCTGCCGACCAGCCCAACATGATGCTGGTTCATCCGCGGCAGACCTTCGCTTTCGACAACACGGTCTGGAACAAGGACTCCGTCGTCGAGCAGAGCGGCATCGGCATCCGCAACACCTGGACCTTCATGTCGCTGGAGCCGCTGGGCGAGCAGAAGGACATCATCCTCAATTCGGGTGACAACGTTCAGGCGATCAATCCGCTCTATATCTCCGGCGGCGTCGATAGCTGGGTGTTCGAGCTGGTCTACGACCGTATCGCCCGCGTCGGCCCGGACGGCCTGCCGAAGCCCTGGGCGGCTGAAAGCTACGAATGGCGTGACGACAAGACCATCGAGGTCAAGCTCCGCGAGGGCATGAAATGGCATGACGGCGAGCCGCTGACCGCCGAGGACGTCAAGTTCTCCTTCGAGACCGCGGTCTCCGGTGAAGCGCCGATGTACGCGCCGTTTGCGTCCAACATCGAGACGATCGAGGTGGTCGACGACCTCAACCTCGTGTTCACGCTGAAGCAGCCTGCCGCATCCTTCATCACCTCCAGCCTTGCCAAGATCAACCTGATCCCCAAGCATGTCTGGGAGCCGGTGATCGAGGACCTGAAGACAAAGGAAGAGAACGCCGAGAGCTATCAGGAGCAGACACCGATCGGCTCCGGTCCGTTCAAGTTCGAGCGCTGGCTGACAAATGAGGAAATCGTCCTCTCCGCCAACAAGGACCACTTCAATGCGCCGAAGGCCGATCGCTGGATCCTGCGCATCGTCCCCAACGTCGAGGCTGCGCTTGGCATGCTGCGCTCCGGCGAGATCAACTTCATGGGTGAGTTTTCCGGCGATCCGCAGGTGCTGCTCCAGGCGGCAGAGCAGGACGGCGATCTCGAGGTCGTCTCCACGGTGGAGATGGGCTTCCGCTACGTGGCGTTCAACAACCGCCGCGCGCCGTTCGACGATCCCGCATTCCGCAAGGCTCTCTCTCAGGCTGTCGACCGCCGTCTGATCGTGGGTGCTGCCTTCCGCGGATTTGCGGAACCGTCCAATTCCGTCATCTCTCCGGCGCTCAAGTTCTGGTACGATGCGGCCGTGATGGACGGGTTCGAGACCGGGACCGATGTCGCGGCGCGGATGCTCGAAGAGGCGGGCTACACGCTCGAAGGCGGACGCCTGCACTATCCGGGCGACAAGACCGAAGAGCTCGCGAAATAACTGATACCGGGCGGCACGCTGGCATCGGTCGGCGTGCCGCCATCGATCTGGCGGTACCGCTCGGTTTCCCGCGCCGACGTTGGAGTTCTCCCATGCCTCACCTGAAGGCGGCGCTCAGCCGTACGCTTCAGCTCCTGCTTGTTCTCTGGGCCGTGGTGACGATCCTGTTCCTGATGTTCAGGCTTATGCCGGGCAACCCGATGGCGGCCTACATCGATCCCACTTTTACCGTCGAGCAGCAGCAGGCGCTGATGGCGCAGTTCGGTTTGGACAAGCCGCTGTGGGAACAATACTTCATCTATGTCGGCAATCTGTTGCAGGGTGAGCTTGGCCAGAGCTTCCGGTACCGCGAGCCCGTCGCCGACCGCATCCTGGCGCTCCTGCCCAACACGCTGATCCTGACCTTCACCTCGCTTATCATCGCCTATGTGTTCGGCATTCTTGCCGGCGCCTATCTCGCCTGGAAGCGTGGCGGCGTCGTGGAGAATGCGGCAATCCCGCTGGTGCTGACGACGCGGGCCATGCCCGAATTCTGGCTGGGCATGGTGCTGCTTGCGATATTCTCCTTCAATCTCGGCTGGTTTCCCGCCGGAGGCACGCGCCCGGCCGGCGCGAACTACGACAGTTTGTGGGCGCTTTACACCTCGCGCGATTTCCTGACCTACCTGGCGCTGCCGGCGCTGACGCTGGCGATCTACAGCCAGGGCCTGCCGCTGCTTCTCATGCGCTCCAACATGCTGGACGTCATGAAGGAAGACTTCGTCACCATGGCGCGCATCAAGGGCCTGTCGAACTGGACCGTCGTGGTGCGCCATGCGGCGCGCAACGCGCTGCTGCCGGTGATGACCTCGTTTGCAATCGCGGTGGGCTACCAGCTCCAAGGCAATGTCGTGGTCGAGTCGGTGTTCTCGTGGCCCGGTCTCGGGCGCGAACTCGTCAACGCGGTTTCGGCTTCCGACTATCCGCTGGCGCAGGGCGCGTTCCTGATGATTGCCGTGGTGGTCATCGTCATGAACCTGATCGCCGATCTTCTCTATGCCTTGCTCGATCCGAGGATCAGCCATGCTTGATGCCGCGGTGGAAAGAAAGCCGAGCCTGATCGGACGCATGTTCCGCAGCCTGCGTTTGCCGCTGAACGACCCGTTTGCCGTTCTGGGACTGCTGATCTACGCGGTATTCGTAGTGACCGCGATTTTCGCCGACCAGCTAGCGCCGTACGATCCGACGGAGATTCTCTACACCCCGGATTACAATCTCGCCGCCGACCTGCGGCCTGGCGAGGACGGCTACATACTCGGCACCACCAGCCTTGGCCGCGACATCTTCTCCCAGATCGTCCACGGCTCGCGCTCGGCCCTGCTGATCGGCATCACGGCGGCCTTCATGGTGGCGCTGATCGGCTCGATCGTCGGGCTGGTGTCGGGCTATTTCCGCGGCTGGGTCGACATGATCCTCATGCGCCTCGCCGACATCGCCTTCGGCATTCCGTTCCTGCCCTTCGTCATCGTGCTGGCGGCGTTCCTGGAGCCATCGATCTGGAACGTCGTGATCGCCATGGCGCTGGTTCTGTGGCGCGACACGGCACGTGTCATCCGCAGCCAGGTGCTGACCTTGCGCTCTCGCGGCTATGTCGACGCCGCGCGCGTCGCCGGCTCTTCCGACATGAAGATCATCCTGCGCCACATCGCGCCGAACATCCTGCCGTTGTCGTTTCTCTACGGTTCGATCGCGATCGGATGGGCCATCCTGACGGAAGCCTCGATCTCCTTCCTCGGCTTCGGAGATCCGCAGTCGATAAGCTGGGGCTACATGCTGCAGGACGCCTTCGCCAGCCAGGCATTGGCCAAACAGGCCTACTACTGGTTCGTGCCGCCCGGCATCTGCATCATCCTCGTCGTTTCCGCCGGCTTCTTCATCACGCGCGGCTACGAAAACATCCTCTTTCCCAAGCTTGGCCGATGACTGAACCCCTGCTTTCCGTCCGCGACCTCAAGGTCAGCTATAAAGTCGGCTCCGGCAGGATCGATGCCGTCGACGGTGCGAGCTTCGATGTGCCCCGCGGCTCGATTGTCGGGCTCGTCGGAGAGTCCGGCTGCGGCAAGACGACGGTCGCGCGGGCGCTGACGCGCGTCATTGCCGACAATGCCGCAATCACCGGCGGCCAGATGATGTTCGGCGGGCGGGACCTCGTGACGCTTCCCGAGCGCGAGATGAACGCCCTGCGCTGGCGCGACATCGCATTCATCCCGCAAAGCGCGATGAACTCACTCGATCCGGTCTACACCGTTGAGTACCAGCTCAACGAGGTGCTTCGGCGGCGTGGCGGGCTCGGCCGCCGGGATGCGCGCAGGCGCTGCGAGGAACTGTTCGAGCTGGTGGGCATCGACCGTGGGCGTCTGTCGGACTACCCGCACCAGTTTTCCGGCGGGATGCGCCAGCGCGTGGCGATCGCCCTGGCGCTGGCGCTCAATCCCAAACTTGTCATCGCCGACGAGCCGGTGACGGCACTCGACGTGATCGTCCAGCGCCAGATCCTCGATCAGCTTCGCGAACTGCAGGCCGCGCTCGGCATCTCGGTCATTCTCGTCACGCACGACATCTCGGTGGTCGCCTATATCTGCGACCGCACTGTCGTCATGTATGCCGGGAAGGTCGTCGAATCCGGAACCATGCAGGCGACGCTGACCGAGCCGTCCCATCCCTACACGATGGGGCTGCGCAACGCTTTTCCCGACCTTCAGGGTGCTGCGTCCGGGGTGCTGACCCCGATCGAGGGCGCACCACCCAACCTGGCTTTTCCGCCGCCGGGCTGCCGCTTCGCGCCGCGATGCCCCTTCGTCCTCGACACATGTCGAACCGTGCAGCCACCCCTCGAGGGTATTGCCGCCGACCACGCCGTGGCCTGCCATCGGGCCGGCGAAGCGGCCGCGCTGCGAGAAAAGGCGGCGCGCATCGAAACCTGGATGGGGAGGGAGGTCGCATGACAATGCAGACTTCGGCACCACTCATCAGCATTGAGGATGCCCGGCTTCACTACAAGGTCGGTGGTGCGCTGTCGGCGCTGCGCGGCAACCCGCCAGTGGTCAAGGCCGTGGACGGAGTAACCTTCACCATACGCCGTGGCGAGAGCGTCGGACTTCTGGGAGAATCCGGCTGTGGCAAGACCTCGATGGGGCGCCTGCTGCTCAAGCTGGAAGAAGCGACCGGCGGCGCGATCCGCTTCGACGGCGAGAAGATCGCTGACCTCAGGGGGCAGGCGCTCAAGCGTTACCGCTCGCGCGCGCAGTTCATCTTCCAGAACCCGTTCGACGCGATCAACCCGCGCTTCACAATCCGTCAGACCCTGTCCGAGCCGCTGGAGAATGCAGGCGTCCCCTCGGCCGAACGCGAGGCGCGCATCGTCTCCGTTCTGGAACTCGTTCGCCTGCCCGAACCGCGCCAGTATCTCGACCGCTATCCGCACCAGCTTTCGGGCGGGCAGTTGCAGCGTGTTGTCATGGCACGCGCACTGATCCTCGAACCCGATTTCGTCGTTGCCGATGAGCCGGTGTCGATGCTTGATGTGTCGGTGCGGGCCGGCGTGCTCAATGTCTTTCGCGACGTGCGCGATCGCCTCGGCCTGACCGCCATCTATATCAGCCATGACCTCGCCCTCGTGCGCTACGTGTGCGAGCGCACCATCGTCATGTATCTCGGCAAGGTGATGGAGGACGGCCCGACCGAGGACATCGTCCACGAACCGCTGCACCCCTACACCAAGGCGCTGGTTGCGGCGGTTCCCGTGCCGGACCCGAACCAGAGCCACGATGCGTTGCCGATCGGCCGTGGCGCGCCTGACCCACGCAATCCACCCTCTGGTTGCGTCTTCCGCGACCGTTGTCCGCACGCTTTTGACCGCTGCAGCCAGGAAGTGCCCGAGCTGAGGCAGACCGGGACGCGGCAGGTCGCGTGCCACCTCTTCGAAGGGGCCGATTGATGCGCTGTGCCTTTTATACCCGGACCGGTCCCGCTGCAGACGTGCTCGTCATCGGCGAAAGGCCGGACCCGGTTGCAGGGCCGGGCGAGGTATTGGTGCGCGTTCGCGCGTCCGGCATCAATCCAGCGGACGTGAAACGGCGCGCCGGATGGAACGGCATGGCGATGCAGCATCCGCTCGTCATTCCACATTGCGACGGGGCTGGCGAGATTGTTGCGGTGGGTGACCGGGTCGATCCGTCACGCGTGGGTGAACGCGTCTGGATGTGGAACGCACAGGGCGGATATGGCACGGCTGGTCGCGCTTTCGGCACGGCGGCCGAGCTGATCGCGCTGCCCGCCGAGCAGGCGGTGCAGCTTCCTGACGCTATGTCTTTCGAGGCGGGAGCGTGTCTGGGCGTGCCGGCGATGACCGCGTATCGCGCTGTCTTCGCCGACGGAACGGTGGAAGGCCAGACGGTTCTGGTTGCCGGAGCTGCGGGGGCTGTCGGTCATTGCGCGGTGCAGATGGCCAAAGCGGGTGGGGCCAGGGTCATCGGCACCGTTTCGACCCCGGCGGCCGCCGAGCACGCGCGCGCTGGCGGCGCCGACGAAATCATCGACCGCCGGCAGGAGGATGTCGCAGCCCACGTCCTCGATCTTACCGTCGGCAAGGGCGTGGATCGTGTGATCGAAGTCGACTTCGGAGCCAATCACGCAGTCGACATTGCCGCGCTCAAGGTAAACGGCACGATCGCGTCCTATTCCTCGACCAGCGACCCAAAGCCCGTTTTCGACTACTACGCTTTTGCCAACAAGGGCGCCAACCTGCGTGTGATCCAGGGGTTTGCGATCCCGAAGGCCGAGCGCCTCGAAGGTGAGCTTCGTATTGCCGAGCTTGCCGCCAAGGGCGATTTGCGCGTGGCCATCGCCAGAACCTTCCCCCTCGAGGACATCGCCGACGCCCACTGCGCCGTCGAGGCCGGCGGAAATCTGGGAAACGTCGTCGTCACTTTATGAACGCATCAACAGGAAACCATTCGATGCATCAGACAACCACGGCCGCAAAACTGGCCGACCGGCCGGAGAGGGAGGAGCGCGCGTGCGATCCCATTTCTCTGGAGATCATCCGCGGCGCTATTGCCGCCGCGCAATCGGAAATGGAGGCGTTGCTGGAGCGTACCGCCATCTCCGCCTTCATTCGCGAGAAGAAGGATTTCTACACCGCGCTCTTCGATGCCGACGGCATCATGGCGGTGGGGTCCATGGTGCCGATCTTCGGCGACATGACGAGCCCGGTATTCGAGAAGTTCCCGGCCGACGAGATGAAGCCGGGCGATCTCTATTGGTATAATGACTGCTACGGTTCACGGGGCGCGGTCTCGCACTCCAACGACCAGGTCTTGCTGGCGCCCGTCTTCAAGGACGGCCGCCGCTGCGCATTCGTGATGAGCTGGGCGCATTTCGCCGACATCGGCGGGCTGCGGCCGGGTTCGATCAGCCCGGATGCGACCGAGATCTACCAGGAAGGCATCATCATCCCCGTGACCAAGCTCGCCGATGAGGGCAAGGTCAACGAGGCGACGCTGTCGATCTTCCACCGCAACTCGCGCTTTCCCGAGCAGAGCAACGGCGACATGCGCGCGCTGATGGCGAGCGTCGATCTCGGTGTGAAGCGCATGGGCGAGATTGTCGACCGCTTTGGCGCCGATGTCGTCGAGGACGCCTTCGCCCAGTTGCTCGACCGGACGCGCCGGCTTGTGCGCGACCGGCTCGCTGAGACGTTCGACTACGGCACCCACTCCTTCACCGATGCCATCGATGGTGACGGGCACGGCAACGGTCCCTTCAAGATTCGCTTCTCCCTCACCCGCGAGAAGGGCGCAGACGGAGAAGACCGCTTCCTTTTCGACGCCAGCGAGAGCGACGACCAGGCTCCCGGCCCGGTCAACTATCTGATGAACCGGGGCGTTCCGGGCATGGCGCTCGGGCTCTATTATCTCGGCGGCGACCCGTCCCAGGTCTGTAATGCCGGTGGGCCGAACGCACTGGACGAAGTCCGTCTGCGCGAGGGTTCGCTGCTGCTGCCGCGTTTCCCGGCACCGCTCGGCATGCGCGGCCTGACTACCATGCGGGTGATCTCGGCAATCAACGGCCTGCTCAACGTGGCGAATGGCGGAGCGCCTGCCGCCAATTCCGCCTATGTGATCTCCATCATGCGCGGCAATTTCCGCGATGAGTCCGGCGATCTCCAGCGCTTCCTGTTGGCCGACGGCATCGGCGTCGGTTATGGTGCGAGGCCCGAGGCCGATGGCATCGACGCGGTCTATTTCGTCGCGCAGGAGAACTATCCGGTCGAGTTTCTCGAACTGGGCTATCCCGTTCGCCTGCGCACCTATGGCGTCATGCAGGATTCCGGCGGCGCGGGCGCGTATCGCGGCGGCTGCGGTATCGTGCGCGAATATGAGGTGCTGGCAGAGGACGCCGTGCTTGCGGTTCGAATCGACAGCGTGAAGAACCCGCCCTGGGGCATCGAAGGTGGCATGTCGGGCGGCGTGGGCCGCGCTGTCGTCAACCCGGGAACGGACAGGGAGCGGCCGCTCGCGCCGCTGTCGGACGGCAACCGGCTCGTGCGGGGCGACATCCTGCGCATCGAGACCGGCGGTGGTGGCGGCTACGGCCATCCCTACGATCGGCCGCTTGCCAAGGTGCTCGAAGACGTGCTCGGCGGCTATGTCAGCGTCGATGCGGCCCGTGCACTCTACGGCGTCGAGATCGTCGACGGCCGTGTCGACGAAGTCGCCACCAGACGCCTGCGCTCCGAGCGCCCCGCCACCCGCCGTTTCCATCGCAAGGACTATGTCGATGCACTCGACTGATCAGGCACTTTCCATCGCCGTCGACATCGGCGGGACCTTCACCGACATCTCGCTGCTTGACCGCTCCAGCGGACAGGTCTGGCGCGCCAAGACGCCCAGCGTGCCTTCCGATCCTTCGGAAGCCTTCCTGAACGGCATCCGGCTCGCGCTTGCCGACGCGGGAGCGCCCGCATCGAAGCTGCAGCAGGTGCTGCACGGCACCACCGTCGCCACCAACATGATCCTCGAGGACAAGGGCGCGCGCACGGCGCTCGTGACCACGCGCGGGTTTCGGCATGTGCTGGCGATCGGTCGGCAGGATATTCCCCGCAAGGCCAATCTCTACACATGGGTGAAGCCGGAGCGACCGGTACCCGCGTCGCGCATCATCGAGATCGACGAGCGGATCGCGCCGGGCGGCGGCGTGGAGCGCGCGCTCGATGAGGCGAGCGTCGAGCGCGCCGCCGAGGCCATCGCCTCGATGGATGTGGAAGCTGTCGCGGTCTGCCTCCTGCACGCCTTCGCCAATCCGGCGCACGAGCGCCGCGCCGCCGAAATCCTGCGGCAACGGCTGCCGCATCTCGCGGTGACGACCTCGGTCGACGTGCTGCCGGTCGTTCGCGAATACGAACGCTCGCTGACGACGGTGCTCAACGCCACGGTGATGCCGGGCGTGACCACCTATGTAGGCCGACTAGAGCAGCGGCTGGAGGACGAGGCGGTCTCCGCGCCGCTTCTCCTCATGCAGTCGAATGGCGGCGTGGCCGGCGCATCCGCAATCCGCCAGGCACCGGCGCTGACCGCACTTTCCGGGCCGGCGGCCGGTGTCGTCGGCGCCCGCGCGATCGCGGCTGCCTGCGGTATCGACGATCTCATAACGGTCGACATCGGCGGCACCAGCGCCGACATCTGCCTGATCAAGGGCGGGCATATCGGCCTGACCCAGAACGGCAAGGTGGGCGAATGGCCGCTGCCGCTGCCCATGGTCGACATGGTGACCATCGGTGCCGGCGGCGGGTCGATTGCCGCCGTCGAGGATGGCGCGCTTTCGGTCGGTCCGCGCAGCGCGGGCGCACGGCCGGGCCCTGCCGCCTATGGTCATGGCGGCCAGCAGGCAACCGTGACGGATGCCCATGTCGTGCTCGGCCATCTGCCGTCGAAACTGCTCGGCGGACGCATGGCGCTCGATGTCGAGGCCGCGCGCAGGGTCGTTGCGGAAAGTGTCGCAAGCCCGCTGGGGCTCGACATCGAGGAGGCCGCGCGTGGCATCCTCGCGATTGTCGACAACCATATGGTGGGCGCCGTGCGGGTCGTCTCGGTGGAGCGCGGCCACGATCCGCGCCAGTTCACGCTTGTGCCGTTCGGTGGCGCGGGTCCGCTGCACGGCTGTGCGCTGGCCGAGCTGCTCGGCATCTCGCGCATCATGATTGCGCCGGCACCGGGCGTTCTGTGTGCCGACGGGCTTCTCGCCGCCGATCTCAAGGCGGAGTTCAGCCGTACCCTGCCGCGCGCGGGCGCGATCGACACAACCATGGCGAACGCCGTCTTCGGCGAACTGGAAGCGCAGGCGCTGGACTGGTTCGAGCAGGAAGGCGTCGCCGACGAGAAGCGCCGCGTGCAGCGCGTCGCGCTTCTCCGCTATCATGGTCAGGGCGGCGAGATTGCCATCCGTTGGGTGGACGGCGTCGAGGCCTTGGAAGCTGCGTTTGCCGACGAGCATCGCGCGCTTTACGGCTTCACGCTTGACGCTGCCATCGAACTGGTGACCTTGCGTGTCGAGGCTTCAGGGCTTACCGCCGCCGCTCCGATCGGTATCATCGAGAATGGAGACAAGGTGGAGGCCTATGACGAGGCGACCGTGCATCTGTCCTCCGGCGAAGCGAGGGTTCCGCTTGTCGACCGCGCAGGGCTCGGGGCCGGTGCCACCTTCAGCGGCCCAATGATCCTGACCCAGCTCGATACCACCACATTTGTCGCACCGGGCTGGACGGGACACGTCCACGAGACCGGCGCGCTTATCCTGTCCCGGGAGGGAGCCGCCCAATGACCACGATCGACAGCCGTCTTGAGCCGGTCTTCGCGCATATCGAGCAGAACCGCTACAGCTTCATCGAGCGGGTGATGGACTATGTCCGCCACCCTTCAATAAGCGCTCACAATCTGGGCATTCGCGAAGTGGCGACAATGCTCGTCGACCATCTCGCCGGGCTCGGCTTCGACGCGGAGGCCGTGCCGACGGCGAACCATCCGATGGTGCTCGGCAAGCGCATGGTCTCACCGGACAAGCCGACCGTGCTTCTCTACGGGCATTACGACGTGCAGCCGCCGGACCCGCTGGAACTGTGGGAAAGCCCGCCCTTCGAGCCGACCATCCGCAACGGTCGCATCTATGCGCGCGGCATCGGTGACAACAAGGGCCAGCATTTTGCCCAGCTTCTGGCGATCGAATCTCACCTGGCCGTTCACGGCGAGCTGCCCTGCAACGTCATCTTCCTGCTCGAGGGCGAGGAGGAGATCGGCAGCCCGCACATCGCCGATTTCGTTCGAGAACATGCCGACCGGCTCAACGCCGACCTCGTGGTGACCTCGGACGGCCCGCTGCACGAAAGCGGCGCACCGGTGGTCACGTTCGGCGTGCGTGGCGTTGCGGCATTCGAGCTCCGTGTCCGTACGGCCTCGAGAGACGTACACTCGGGCAATTTCGGCGGCGTCGTGCCGAACGCCATCTGGAAGCTGGTTCATCTGCTTGCGACCATGAAAAGCCCCACCGGCGAGATCACCATCAATGGCCTCACCGAGCCCGTCATTCCGGCAACGAACTATGAGCGGGATGCCGTCGCCCGCCTGCCGCTCGACCTCGACGCATTGAAGGCCGAGCTTGGCCTCAGTGAACTCGATCAGCCGCGCGACCGCGGCTATTACGACCGGTTGATGTTCCACCCGACGCTGACCATCAACGGCATGCATGGCGGCTATGGCGGGCCGGGGATGAAGACCGTCCTGCCATGCGAGGCATTCGCAAAATGCGACATCCGCCTCGTCGAACCCCTGACGCCTGAATACGTGTTCGAGAAGGTGGCTGCGCATGTGAAGGAGCATGCCCCCGACGTGGAATTCGTCCCGCTCAACGGCATGCTGCCGTCGAAGACCCCGATGGATTCGCGCTACGCCGAGCCGATCCGGCGCGCCGTGGTAGCGGCGCGCGGGGTGGAGCCGCTGATGTACCCGACGGTCGGCGGCAGCCTGCCGGACTACGTCTTCACCAAGATCCTCAACAAGCCGGCCTTTGTCATTCCCTACGCCAATGCCGATGAGGCGAACCACGCGCCCAACGAGAACCTGGAGATTGTGCGCTTCGTCGACGGTATCCGGACCGGAGCAGCGCTCCTGCACGAACTCGGCGGCTAGGGCGGAGACGCCGGCGCAGGGGCGCTGTTCGCCAGCCGATCTTTCAAGATATTGCGGGTGCCGCTGACGGTGGCATTTGACTGACGGCCTGCCGAAAGTCAGCCGCCGTCGGGCGTTGCGTGCGTTGTGCGCAGCGCCTGATCGCCTTGGCCGCCAGTTCCAATCCCCACAGTTCCGAGATAGCAGAGCGCATTCTGAGGGTCGGTTTCACAACTTGACGACAGGGGCGAAATGCGCGAGAGTTTCATAAAACAAGATGAAATCTCATTATATGAAACTATTGAAGGGGAAAACTTGATGTTTGCACGTTTCAGACACCATCTGCGCGCTGTCGTGATGCTCGGGGCCGGTCTTCTTGGCGTATCCGCGGCTTCCGCCCAGGATGCCGTACACTGGCGCATTCAGAGCAACCTCAATGCCGGCGAGCCGGGATACGTGGCGCTCCAGGAGAAGTTCGCGGACCTCGCGACGGAGATGTCAGGCGGACGCATCACGTTTGAAATCTATCCGGTCGGTTCTCTTTTCCCGATCGCCGACGGCCTGGAGGCCGTGGGCGCGGGCGTCACCGAAATGGCGGTTCTGACCGGTGGATATTACGCCGGCAAGCTCGGCCCGATCGCCAGCATCGAGAGCGGCGTGCCTGGCTCGCTGCGCACACCGCTGGAGCGGTTCAACTTCTTCTACAAGCGCGGCTTCCTGGACATCGCACGCGAGGCCTACCAGCCGCACGGCGTGTTCTATCTCGGGCCGCAGCTTTCGCCGGCCTGGGACATCATGTCGACGAAGCCAATCACGTCGCAGGCCGACTTCAACGGCCTGAAGATCCGTGCTTTCGGTCTCGAAGCTGAGTGGTACGAGAAGATGGGCGCCTCGCCGGTCTTTCTGAGCGGCGGCGAAATCTACACCGCCCTGGCCACAGGCGTTCTCGACGCGGCACGCTGGGCAAGCCCCGCCGGCAACATGAACAACTCGTTCCACGAAGTCGCCAAATATTATGTTCAGCCATCGCCAATGCCGGTGCCGAACAACTTCTTTGCGGTCAACAGCCAGGCATGGGATGCGTTGCCCGACGATCTGAAGGCGATCCTTCAGGAGGCTGCCGTCGCGTCCTCGCTTGACTACATTCTCATCAGCATGAACAACGACGCTAAGGCCATGCAGGAAATGCAGGCTGCCGGCGTTGAGATTTCCACCATCCCGGAAGCCGAGTGGCTGGCGATGGAGGCGGAGGCCCGCACGCTTTGGCAGGCCTATGCGGAAGAGAATGAACTGGCCGCTCGTGGCGTGGAGCTTCTCAACGAGTTCCTCCGCGATCTGGGGCGGCTCGACAGCGCAGCCGCCGAATAGGCACGGCTTGCAGCGCGGCCCTGACGAACCCCGTCAGGGCCGCTTTTTCATGACGAGGGACGATGCTGAACACCATCATCAATCTTCTCGAGCGTCTGATCACGGGCATTGGTCGTGTCGTCGCGCTCTTCGTTCTGGCGATCATCGCCATCATGATCTACGAGATGTTTTCGCGCGCCGTGCTTGGCCGTTCCGTGCGTTGGGCCGGCGATGCGAGCACTTGGCTTCTCGTCGCGTTCATCTTCCTGGGTGGCCCATGGGCCATGGCGAAGGGCAACTTTGTGCGGGTCGATGCTGTCTACGAACATTTTTCGCCGCTTGCGAAAGCCATCGTAGACACCGTGGTCTCCACGGCCCTCTTCGCGCTCTTCATCTGGGTGCTGTTGTCCTTCGGTTATGACTTCGCATTGAAGTCGTTTGCCATGGGCGAGCGATCGGCAACCGGCGGCTGGGGCGGGCCGGTATGGCTGCCCAAGGCCATGCTTCCCATCGGCGCTGCGCTGTTGGTGCTGGCGTGGATCCTGAACCTCCTGCGTGGCTGGCGCGACGCGCTTTACGGTCAAGAGGCCGCATGATGATGGCCGACCCCGTACTCACGACGAGCCTGCTTTTCGGCTTCATGCTGCTTTTTCTCATGCTGGGCGTTCCGATCGCTATCGCGCTCGGCGGCATCTCCATCGGCATGATCTACTTCTTCTGGAGCCCGATGGCTCTGAACATGGTGCCTATCCGCGCCTTCTCGACCGCCTCGAGTTTCGAATACGTCGCGATTCCGCTCTTCATCTTCATGGCGGCCATGCTGCAGCGCGCAAGCATCGCGGAAGACCTGTACAACACGATGCAGAAGTTCTTCGGCGGGTTGCGAGGCGGCCTGGCCGTCGGCACCATCGTCATCTGCACCCTGTTTGCCGCTATGGCGGGCATCAGCGGCGCCGCGACCATCTCGATGGGCATGATCGCCATTCCCGCCATGCTGGCCCGCGGCTACGGCAAGGACATCGCACTCGGCTCGATCGCCGCCGGTGGCTCGCTGGGCATCCTGATCCCGCCGAGTGTGACGATGATCGTATACGGCATCGTCGCAAACACCTCGATCGGCAAGCTTTACGCCGGCGGCCTTCTGCCCGGCCTGCTGATTTCAGCACTTTTCATCGCCTACCTCATCATCCGCGGCTGGCTCCAGCCGGAAATCAGCGGTGGTCGCGAGATGACGCGATATTCGTTGCGGGAGAAACTCGTCAGCCTCAAAGGCTTGGTGCTGCCTGTGCTGCTCATCGTCGGCGTCATGGGTTCCATCCTGACCGGCATCGCCAGCGTGTCGGAGGCCAGTGCAATCGGCGCTGCCGGATCGATCCTGGCGGCGGCGGTGCTGCGGCGTCTCGATTGGTCGGTGCTGCGGCAGGCCTGCGAGGAGACGCTGCAGCTTAGCTGCATGATCTTCTGGATCATCATTGGCGCGACGGCGCTGTCGACCTTCTATACCGCGATGGGCGCATCCCGCTTGATCGAGGGTCTCGTGCTGGACCTGGAGGTGAACCGATGGCTCATTCTCGTCGGCATGCTGTCGATCCTGTTCATCATGGGCATGATGCTCGATACCGTGGGCATCATCATGATCACCGCGCCGATCTTCGTGCCGATCATCACCGCGCTCGGCTTCGATCCGGTCTGGTTCGGCATTCTCTTCATCATCATGATGGAGATCGGCTTCCTAACGCCGCCCTTCGGCTACAACCTCTTCTATCTGCGAGGCGTCTCGCCGCCAGAGGTGCGCATGACCGATATCTACCGGTCGGTCGTTCCGTTCATCGCGTTGATGCTGGTTGCGGTCGCCATATGCATGGTTTTCCCGCAGATTATCCTCGTGCTGCCGAACGCGATGTTCTGAACCGGCCGCCCCGTCAGTCGGCGCGCAGCGTGGAGACCATCGTACTCAGTCGCTGCGCCGCCGCCTTCATGGGCTCCAGCCAGAACTCGGCCGGCTGCTTGCGCAATCGCGTGACCGGGCCGGTGATGCCGATGGCATAGACCACGCCCACGTTGTCAACGGGAACCGGACAGGCATATGCCATGATGTTCTCGTCGATCTCGCGGTCACAGATCGCGTAGCCGGTCTGTCTGACCTTCTCGAACTCGGCGAGCACTTCGTCTCGAGAGGTGTGCGTGAAAGGCGTGAGTCGCTCAAGCGGTTCCGTTAGATATGCGTCGAGCATGGAACTGTCCTGATAGGCAAGAATCGCCTTGGCCGATGCAGCGGCGTGCGCCGGCAGGTGGTCGCCCGGAAGGACATGCAGCCGATGCCCCTGATCGGGTGCCGACCGCGCGATTGAAAGAACCCCCGTACGGTCGAGGCGCACGACGTAAGCCGTTTCGCCGAACCGCGCGGCAAGGTCGTCGACGACGAGTTGGGCGAACGCGCTGGCCTTGTCGCGGTCGACGCCGAGGTGAAGCATGCGCCACATGCGCGCGCCGATCCGGAACGTCTTGTACCATGTGTCGTCGCTGGCAAGGATGCCGAGATCGACCAGCGTGCGCACCAGGCGATGCGCCGTCGGCTTCGGCAGCCCTGTCAGCTGAGCGATGTCGGTAAGCGTCAGTCCGTCGTGGGAAGCCGCGACGATTTCGACGATCTGGAAATAGCGCTCGATCGGCCCCGATCCGTTGGTCGCCACTCAAACCTCCTGCCTGTTCGCCACGTTCCAATGCACTGCGAAGCACACAACTACAAGCCGACACCGGCTTGACAAAGTCGCGCCTCGTCGATTGAATATCATTTATTGAAACTATATTCCATAAAATGAGATTTAGAGGGCTGGATGAGTGTTAGCGTTGGTGTCGATGTGGGCGGCACATTCACGGACTTCCTGATGCTGGACTCGGCCACCGGCCGATTCGCGACGGCCAAGGTGCCGACCACGGTCGACGACCGATCCAGGGGCTTCCTTCAAGGCATCGACGAACTCGGCGTTCCCGCCGATGCCATCAACTGGCTCGTGCACGGCACCACGGCCGGCACCAATGCGGTCCTGGAGCGAAAGGGTGCACGCGCCGGCCTCATAACGACACGCGGATTCCGCGACGTCCTCGAGCTTGGGCGCCGCACCCGTCCGAACGCATACGGCCTGTCCGGCAATTTCAAGCCTCTTATCGAGCGCAGGCTGCGCCTGGAGGCGACCGAGCGGATGGATGCTCAGGGCCGTGTCGTCACGCCATTGAGTGAAAGCGACGTGCGTGCCGCTGTGCAGCAGCTCATCGATGAGGGTGCGGAATCGCTCGTCATCCATTTCCTCCATTCCTATGTGAACGACGAACATGAAGCCGCTGCAGCGCGAATCGCGCGAGAGATGTGGCCGAACGAGCACGTAATCGCCGGCCACGAGATCGTTCGCGAGATGCGCGAGTTCGAGCGAGGCAGCACGGCCGCGATCCACGCGTCCATCAGTCCTATCGTCAGCCAGTACATCCAGCGCGTCGCGAGCAGCCTCAAGGACAAGGGGTTTCGAAACGAACTGCTCGTCATGCAGGCGAATGGCGGCATGATGTCTTCCGCCCTCGTTGCCAGCCATGCCGCGCACACCGTCATGTCAGGCCCTGCGGGAGGCGTCCTAGCGTCCGCAGAAATCGCGAAAGCGGCCGGCTTCGCCAACATCATCACTGGCGACATGGGCGGCACCAGCTTCGACGTGGCGCTCGTTGTCGGCGGCAAGCCGGTCATCACTGCTGAGAAGGATCTCGCCTATGCGGTGCCGATCCGCATTCCGATGATCGACATGCACACGGTCGGCGCCGGCGGCGGCAGCCTCGCGCACATCGACAAGGCTGGCATGCTGCGTGTTGGACCTGAAAGCGCCGGTTCGTTCCCCGGCCCCATCGGCTATGACCGTGGCGGCGAGCGCGTGACGATCACCGACGCGAACTTCTTCCTCGGCCGGCTCAATCCGGGCTCCGTTACGGGCTCCAGCAAGCCGGCACCGATCGCCCGCATCGAAGCGGCGCTTTCGGAGCAGATCGGCAAGCCGCTCGGGCTTAACGCGACCGCCGCGGCTTCGGCGATCATCGACGTGGCGATCGCCGAACTCGCTGGTGCCATCCGTCTCATTTCGATCGAGAAAGGCCATGATCCGCGCGATTTCGCGCTGATGCCGTTCGGGGGCGCAGGGCCGTTGCACGCTATCGCCATCGCCCGCGAGCTTGGCATACCGCGGGTTCTCGTTCCGCGCTTCCCGGGGCTGACTTCGGCGCTCGGATGCGTGCTTGCGGATGTGCGGCACGATTTCGTGCAGACGGTCAACCTGCCGATGCGCGGCATCGATGGCAATGCCGTCGTGGCGATCATGCGCCAGCAGGCCGCCGATGGGCGCGCGCTTCTGGCCGAGGAGAGCGTCGATGTGGGTCAGGTCGACGTGGTCCACGAGTTCGATCTGCTGTTCAAGGGGCAGTCGCATGTGCTGCGGGTCGAGATGAAGGGGGAGGCGTTCGACGCCGATGCCGTGCTCGACGAGTTCGTCAGGGCCTACAAGCAGCGCTTCGACCTCGAACTGCCGGAGATGGTGCCGGTTCTCGCCAATGTCCGCACGACGGTGATCGGGCAGCGTGAAAAAGTCGACCTCTCGATATTCCGTCCCTCCGAGGGTACGCTAGCGTCAGCCGAAACGGGCACGCGCGATGTCTACTTCGACGGCGAATGGCGAAAGGCCCGCATCTACGATCGCGATTCCCTGCCGCTGGGCGCGGTCATCGAAGGCCCGGCCATCGTCGAGCAGTCCGACTCCACGCTGGTGCTTGATCCTGGCACCACTTCCCGCGTCGACGAATACGGCAACATCGTTGTCGCCATCGACCAGACCCCGGCCGCGAACTGAACAGGAAACAGCATGCTGAACCACCAGCAGGCCGCAAAGCTCGGCCAGTCCATCGATCCCGTCACCCTCACCGTCATCGAAAAGGGCCTGCAACAGGTCTGCTCGGAGATGGATCTGGTGCACGAGAAGACATCGTTTTCGCCCGTCATCTCGGAAGCATTCGACCGCTCGAACGGCATTTACGGACTGGGCGACGGCCGCATGATCGCACAGGGAGAACTTGGCCTGCCGATCTTCCTCGGCGTGATGCAGGAAACGACCCGCTGCGTTATCGAGGCGCGCGACGATCTTGAGGACGGCGACGTCATTCTCGTCAACGACCCCTATCTTGGCGGCACCCATCTGATGGACGTGAAGATGGTGCGTCCCTTCTACTACCGTGGCAAGCTGTGGTGCTATCTGTCCAACACCGGTCACTGGCCGGACACGGGCGGCATGGTGCCCGGCGGCTTCAACAGCACCGCCACGGAAATCCATCAGGAAGGTCTGCGAATCCCGCCGGTCAAGCTGGTCCGGCGCGGCAGGATGGAAGACGATCTGGTCCAGATGGTCCTCGCCAATATCCGCGTTGCCGAAGAACGGATCGGCGACATCAAGGCGCAGATTGCAGCGCTGACGGCTGGCGCCCGTCGCCTCACGACGCTGCTCGACCGCTACGGTCAGGATGTCGTCGAAGCCGCAATTGCCGAGCTCGAGCGTCGCTCCGAGCGCATGATGCGCGCCCATATCGACACCATCCCGGATGGCACATACGAGGCGAGCGCCTTCATGGACAGTGACGGCGTCGTCAATGAGCCGCTCGAGATCGCGGTCTCCGTCAAGGTGGACGGAAGCGATATCGAGTTCGATTTCTCCCGGTCGAGCCCGCCGTGCCAGGGCCCGTTGAACTCTGTCTGGGCGACGACGCTTTCGGCAGTCTACGTCGCGCTCAAACACATATTCCCCGACGTGCCGATGAATGCCGGCTGCTTCGAGCCCATCGTCGTCCACAAGCCGCTCGGCACTTTCATCCATGCCGAATACCCGCGTCCCGTTGCGGGCTGCGCCGCCGAGGTGTCGCAGCGCGTCATGGAGGCGGTGTTCCTGGCGCTTGCCAAGGCGATCCCCGACCGGCTGTTTGCTGCGCCGGCCGGTACAAGCGGCAATCTCAGCCTTGGCGGACATGACCCGGAAACGGGCGAGAACTACATCATGTATTACTTCTCGGGCGGCGGCTACGGCGGCTGGTGGAACGGTGACGGCCTGACCAACGGCTGCTCGACCATCGGCATTTCCAAGAGCCAGCCGGTCGAGATCCTCGAGCAGCGCTATCCGCTCCTTTTCGAGAGCTATGCCCTGCGCGAGGGATCGGGCGGCGCCGGCCGTTTCCGCGGCGGCTTCGGCGTCAGCTACAAGTTGCGGCTGTTGCGGGGCCACGGCAAGGCATCGTTCCTTATGGAACACGGACGTTTCGGCCCTCCCGGCATACTCGGTGGCGAAGCGGGTGCGCCGAACCGCATCTCGATTTCCCAGAAGGGAAGGGCGATCGAGCCTGAACACATCTCGAAGGGCGAGGATTTCGTGCTTGGCCCTGGTGACACCATCGAGGTGAACACGCCGGGCGGCGGAGGCTATGGCCTTCAGGCGGAAAGGGACTTCGAGGCCAATGCCGACGACCGCCTCCAGGCCTATTACCCTGATCATGCGGGGGCTGCATGAGCGCCATCCTGCACCGCAAGACGGGCACGGTTCCGCCGGCCGTCGCGCAGGCGGACGGATTGTGGGTTACGGACAGCGATGGCCGCCGCTATCTCGACGCGGTATCGGGCGGTGCGGCTGTGTCGGCCATTGGTCATCGTGACGAGCGGGTACGCGATGCGATCCTGCGCCAGTTCGACGCCGTCTCCTATGCCCACGGCTCGTTCTTCACGAGTGAGCCGGCGGAAGAGCTTGCCGCCTATCTGGTCGGGCAGGCGCCTGCGGGGCTGTCGAAGGTTGTCTTCTGTTCGGGTGGTTCGGAAGCGGTCGAAACGGCTCTGAAGCTTGCCCGCCAGTATTGGGTCGAGCGCGGCGAACCCGGCCGTGGCAAGATCATCGCGCGCCGTCAGAGCTATCACGGGGCAACGCTGGGGGCTCTTTCCGTCGGCGGAAACCTCCCGCGCCGAGCGCTCTACGAGCCGCTGCTGTTCGAGGCCGAGCTGATCGCGCCATGCTACGCCTATCGCGAGCGCCGCGAGGACGAGACCGAACGGGACTACGGGTTGCGCGCCGCGGCCGAGCTTGAGGACGCGATACTGCGTCTCGGCCCCGAGACGGTTGCGGCCTTCATCGCCGAGCCGGTCGTTGGCGCGACGCTTGGTTGCGCGCCGGCCGTCGACGGTTATCTGAGCGAGGTGCGTGCGATCTGCGACCGCTACGGCGTTCTTCTGATCCTCGACGAGATCATGTGCGGCAGCGGGCGAACCGGCTACCGGTTCGCCTTCGAGGAGGACGGCGTCGTCCCCGACATCGTGACTGTCGCGAAGGGGCTGGGCGGCGGCTTCGTGCCGATGGGTGCCACGCTGGTCCATGACAGGATCGCAGACGCCATCGCTGCCGGTTCGGGGGCTCTCGCGCATGGCTTCACCTATATGGGCCACGCGCTCGCCTGCGCGGCCGCCCTGGCTGTCCAGCGCGCCATTGATGAAGATGAGCTGGTTGCGGCAGCCGCGGCGAGCGGTACAGCGCTGAGGCGCATGCTCGAAGCGTCGCTGGGTCAGCACCGGCATGTCGGCGACATTCGCGGGCGCGGGCTGTTTATCGGGATAGAGCTCGTTGCGGATCGCGAGACCAAAGCGCCCTTCGACCCGGCCGCGAAGCTGCATGCCGTGGTGAAGGCATCGGCCATGGAGAACGGCCTGATGATCTACCCCTCGGGTGGCACGATAGACGGACGGGCTGGCGACCACATTCTCCTCGCGCCGGCGCTCAACGCACGCGAGGACGAACTCGCCGAGATCGTGGCCCGCCTTGGCAGGTCGCTCGATGATGCACTGGAGACGCTGAAATGAAGGCCGCCGGTAGACTGGACGACCTGCGTGAGGCGTATGTCCGCAAGCACCCGGAAAGCCGCGCGCGTCACGAGCGCGCGCAGGCATGGATGCCCGGCGGTAATACCCGCAGCGTCCTGCATTTCGATCCGTTCCCGCTCGTCATCGCGTCGGGCAAGGCGGACATGCTTACCGATGTCGACGGCTACGAATATATCGATTGCGCCGGGGAGTTCTCGGCGGGTCTCTATGGCCACAGCGACCCGGTCATCGTGGCTGCTCTGCACGAGGTGCTGGACAACGGGCTCGTCCTTTCGGGTCCGAACACCGCCGAGAGCGAACTGGCCGAACTGTTGTGCCGGCGCTTTCCTTCGCTGGAGCGGCTGAGATTCTGCAATTCCGGTACCGAGGCCAATCTCTTTGCGCTGCTGACGGCGATCAACGCAACTGGCCGCAAGCGTGTCCTCGTATTCGAGGATGCCTATCATGGCGGCGTTCTCACCTTCGCGGGCGGCGGCAGCCCGATGAACGTGCCGTTCGATTTCGTCACGGCATCTTTCAACGACATCGAATCGACACGCGCCAGCGTGAAACGGCATGAAGACGACCTTGCCGCCATTCTGGTCGAGCCGCTGCTAGGTGCGGCCGGCAACATCCCGGCCGAAGCGGCGTTTCTGGCGATGCTGCGCGAGGAGGCGACCCGCTGCGGCGCGGTGCTCATTTTTGATGAGGTGAAGACTTCGCGCCTCGGGCGCGCTGGCCTGCAAGGTCACTACGGTGTCGTGCCCGACATGACGACCCTCGGCAAATATCTCGGCGCGGGCCTGTGCTTTGGCGCGTTCGGCGGCTCGAAGGCCCTGATGGACCGTTTCGATCCGCGCCTGCCGGGCGCGCTGAAACATGCGGGCACCTTCAACAACAACATCATGTCGATGAGCGGAGGGCTTGCGGGCCTGCGCTCGAGCTTCACACCCGACGCCGCCGATGCGTTCCTTCAGCGCACCGAGGCTTTCCGCGCGACGGTGAATGCACGGCTGGCACAGGCGGGCCTCGATGTGTGCCTCAGCGGCATCGGGTCGATACTCAGCCTCCATATCGGTGCGCAGCCGCCCATGAAGGTTGCCCAGATACACCCGCAAACGATGCTGCTGAGGCAACTCGTTCACCTGAACTGCCTGGAACGCGGCCTCCTCCTGACACCGCGCGGCGACATCTTCCTGTCATTGCCGATGAACGAGGCCCGCCTTGGCGAGATCGCGGAAATCCTGGTGAATGCCGTAATCCAGGAAAGCCCTGCCTTGGCGATTTGAGGTGCACCCTCGGCTTGGTCGTCGGTCGATGTAGCAGGACGGCACGGCCGGAAACCAGTCTGCACGCCGCATCCAGCGTCCCAGCGCCGTCGAGCGCTAAAGCTCTACGCGCCCGGGCCGCCTGCAGAACGGCACCCTGGCCGGCGTCTCCGCACCAGTATTGAGTACTGTCTCATCATTCTACGGCTGCGATTGAGAAAATGGCGCGCCGTGCCGGTCGAAGACGAGCAATATGTCTACGCGATAGCCCTCTAGCCGTGTGTCCGATTGCGACCCCTGTGCTGCCGTTCAGTGCCTGAAAACTACTCCCCAAGAGCAGCCACGCATTGAGGTTGATGGTTTACACTTCCTCGTGGTTGGGATTAAAGTCGCGCCATGAGTATGCTGCGCCACACTGTCGTCAATAATAGCGGCCCCTCTGGGGTCGTGGATGTCGTGTGCGCGTTCTAGCGTAGCTCACTTTTCACCACAGCCCTGCCGGTTTCGGAAGGGCTGAAGGATTTGGCTTCTCCGTTCCGGCTTTTGTCCCGGAGAAAGTCATGTCCGATACTTTACCCTCAAGCCGCTCCCTCGTTCTCGATTTGCCTCTCTGCATCGGGAAGCGCGTAACACTGCATGGGTTCGCCGAAGCCATTCGCGACCAGAAGAGCATGCGCTTTATCATCCTACGCGACCCGACCGGCAAGGTTCAGCTCACCCACAGCAAGGACCACGCGGTCCTGACAGCGACCCTTGACGCTTTAACTCCCGAAAGCGCATTGATCGCCACCGGCACGGTCGTCGTCGCTCCCGCCGTCAAGCTCGGCGGCCTTGAGGTCGTGCTCGAAAGCGTCGACATCTGCGCACTGGCTGATGCCCAACTGCCTATCGCGCGCGATTCCGGCCTCGAAAAATGGATGGACCACCGACAGGTGAGTCTGCGCTATCCCGAGCAGCAATTGATCTTCGCCGTGCAGACGACGCTGGAAGAGGCGATGCGTGCATTCTGGAAGCAGCATGGCTTCCGGGAAATCCACTCGCCCAAGCTAATGGGCATGGCCAGCGAGTCCGGCTCCGAGGTTTTCCCCGTCAAATATTTTGACACCACGGCTTTCCTCGCCCAGTCGCCGCAATTCTATAAGCAGATGGCCATCGCTGGCGGCATGGAAAAAGTGTTTGAGATCGGCCCGGTGTTCCGCGCCGAACCTTCGTTCACCTCCCGACACGAAACCGAGTTCACTTCCATCGACATGGAAATCGCTTGGATCGAGGACCATTATCAATTGATGGAGTTTGAGGAGCAGTGGCTAGCGCATGCTATCGGCACGGTGGCCGAAGTTCATGGGCCAGAAATCGAGGTGCTTTTCGGCATAAAGATTATCCCGCCGGTGCTGCCCTTCCCGAGGGTCACGTTTAACGAGGCCAACGAGATACTCGCCGGGCGCGGCCATGTCCCCACCCGGCAGGATGACCTGGATGCGGAAGGCGAACGTATGCTGTGCGAACACATGGCCACCGAGACGGGTCATGAGTTCGTCTTCATCACCGATTATCCGGCCAACGGCCGCGCCTTCTATCATATGCGTCACAAGGATCGACCAGACCTCACGAGAGGCTTCGATTTGCTTTGGCGCGGCCTTGAGATAACTACCGGCGCGCAGCGCGAACATCGCCACGATCGCCTCGGGGCCCAGGCCGAAGAACGCGGAATGCGGCTGGACAGCTTGTCCGACTATCTTGACTTCTTTCGCTACGGCTGCCCGCCGCACGGCGGAATGGGCGTGGGTCTCGGACGCATCCTCATGCGCCTGCTGAACGCCACCAGCATCAGGGAAGTCACCCTGCTCAGCCGCACACCTAAACGGCTCCGACCCTGACAGCAGCATAAATTACTTGGCGGCGTGCCGCTCCGGCACGTCGTCTCCAACTGCAGAGTGGAAGGTCTGCTAGTTGACCGAGTTGATCCACAAGCGGTTGGTCGGCTTTCCACTCCAAAACGGTCCGCGGGATGCCGATCGTAGGTAGTGTTGTGGCGTAGATTGAGCGGGTGCAGGATACCGTGGCGAGCGATTGGCGGTGGCGCACCGTCCCGGTCGAAGGCGATCAATATCTCTACGCTCTAGCTCAGCGCGTTGAAGTTGCCGAGAAGGAGGTCAGAATTATCGGATCGAAGTCCGAGCTGCTGCAAACTCTGGTCGCAGCATCGGGCGCAGAATCGGCGGTGGCTGGCGTTCGCGGTTCTGTACTGAAGTGGCGCGCCCGAAAGGATTCGAACCTCTGACCCCCAGATTCGTAGTCTGGTGCTCTATCCAGCTGAGCTACGGGCGCGCAATGGGCCGGAAGACCGGCCAAAACCGCAACGACAGTTGATCGCCGCGTTTCGTGCGGCGTTCCTAGCCACTCATCGCGAGAATTGCAAGCGGCGCGTCGCAAAACTTTCATCGGATTGTTCAGGCCGGACGCCGCAGCGCATCGCGGGCTGCGTCGAGGTCGACAGGCTGGTCGGGAATGGTGATCGAAAAGACGGTGCGGCCGCCGCGGCTCTCCATCAGTTCAAGTGTGCCGCCATGGGCGCGCACCAGCTCATGGGCGATCGCCAGGCCAAGCCCCGTGCCGCCGCTGCGCGCCGAACCACGAAACGCGGTAAACAGGTGTTCTCGGGCCTTGGGCGGAAGGCCGGGACCGGTATCCTCGACGAGTATCCGGCATATCGTGCCGGCCCGCTCCGCACTCACCGAAAGGCGCCGCACCAGCGTTCCTTCCTGCTCGCCGGACATCGCCTGAATGGCATTGCGCGACAGGTTCGAAAGAACCCGGAAGAGCTGCTCGGAATCGGCGTCGATCTCGAAATCAGGCTCAACCGCGTTGACGAATTCGATTCCGGCGTCCGGATCGATGCCGAGCAGTTCGTTGACTTCGTCGACCAGTTGCCGCAGCCGAAGCCGCCTGCGGGCCGGCGGCGCTTCCTGTGTGCGGCCATATGAGAGCACACCGTTCGAATAGGACACCGCCCGGTCCAGCGCGCGCACGAGCCTTGGTGCGACACGCTGCGCGGTCGGGTCCATCACCTTCGCCAGCCTGTCCGACATCAACTGCGCGGCAGCGAGCATGTTGCGCATGTCATGGTTGATCTTGGAAACGGCGAGACCCAGATCTGCCAGATGCTTCTGCTCACCGAGCGTGCGCTGGAGCTGGCTCTGCATGGCGGCGAGTTCTCGCTCGGCAACGCCGATTTCATCCTCGCGGGCGTCCGGCCGGATGATCCGGGCGGGGTCGTCCGGAGCCTCGGCGAACTCCAGCATCGAGCGCGTCATGGTGCGGATCGGGCGGATCATGATGCGGTTGATGGCATAGAAGACCAGCATGGCCGTGCTCAGCGACAGGACCAGCGACAGAACGGCGACGTTGCGCGCATAGACAAGAAGAGCGTTGCGAAGCTGGGTGTCGCCGATCAGGAGTTCAAACTCGGTGTCGCTTTCGCCCACCGGCCCAAACACGCGCAGAACGCGGTTGCCGCCGAACAGGGCGGTGTAGATCGCCTCCTGCATGGCCATCAGCGGAGGCGTGTTGGCGAGGTCGACATGCACATCCACCTGCGGCGGCATCGCCGTCACCACCAGAAGCTGGGACGCACCCTCGGCACGCACAGCCACAGCCTTGGCGCCGAGCGCGATCAGCACGTCATCCTGCACCTCGCGGGACAGGCTTTCGGGATCGCTCTCCATCAATACGATGCCCACGGCAGCAGCCGTCGCAAGGCGCTCCTCAAGCCAGCGCAGCCGGAAATTCGCGATAGACGGCAGGAAGATCAGCACCTCCGCCAGCAGCACGAACAGGATCGTCAGCAGCAGCAGCTTGGTCGAAAGACCGCGTGACAGCGGCACCTGCTGTCCGGCGCGGCTCTGTTCTGTCTGGTCCGTGTCGCCGTTGAGCGGCAAACCAATCTCCCTATCGCCTAGCCGGAGCCGCGCACCATGCCTGTCAGCCGTCCCACAATCGACCGACGGGCTTTGTCTGCAAAATATCCCGAGGCCGCCTGTTTGCCAATTTCCCCGAATGATGGGTAGACGGGCAGATAGGATGACATGTCGTCTGCGGTAAGGCCTCTGGCCAGGGCCAGCGTCCAGACGCCGATCAGTTCATTTGCCTCGGACCCGACCATTGTCACGCCCAGGATGCGTCCGGGGTCGTCGCAGATGACCTTGACGAAGCCGCCGGTGCTGCCTTCGGCCTGTGCCCGGTCATTGTCTGCATAGGCGGAGCGCAGCACGCGGATCGACTTGTGCTGGCGGCGTGCCACGGTCTCGGTGAGGCCGACGCTGGCCAATGCTGGCTCCGTCGCGATCACGTGCGGCAGGAGCAGTTCGTTTGCCTGCGCCGTGCCTTTGCCAAGGATGGCATCCAGCACGATTTCGGCCTGGCGGGCGGCCGCATGGATCGACTGTTGTCCTCCCGTCACGTCGCCGATCGCGTAAACCTTGCGGTTGGTCGTGCGCATCCGGTCGGAGACCTTGATGCCGTTCTCGTCGAAGCCGATGCCGGCCTTTTCGAGGTCGAGTTCCTCGGTCGCGGGACGGATATCCGGAAGTACGAGAAGCTGCGTGCCGTCGACGATCTCTTCGCCTCCGGTCTCGCTCCAAACGTAAAGGCGCACGCCGCTTCGGCCTTTTCGCTCGATCCGGATGGCGGTGGCGCTTTCGCGGATGTCGAGGCCCTCGGCCCGCAGCTCGCGCAACAGGATCGATGCAGCCTCCGGATCCTGCAGGGCAAGCGAGACGGGTGTGCCGACGACTGTGACCTGAGATCCGAGCCTGGTGAATGCCTGTGCCAGTTCAAGCGTGGCATGGCCTCCGCCGGTGATCAGCAGGCGGGCAGGGCGCCGCGTCAGGGCGAAGATCGTCTCGACCGTCAGGCAGCCAACCTCGTCGAGGCCGGCGACCGGTGGCATTTCCGGTTGTGCCCCGGTGGCCACGACAAAATGCCGCGCTCTGACTTCGAATGCGCCGGCCTCGGCTGTCCGCCGGTCCCTGAAGCGCGCGTGAGCGGAAACAATGTGCACCCCCAAGGCGCCAAGCCGCTCGTCGGACATGTCCGGGGCGGTTGCAGCCGCTGCGTTGCGTACATGGCGCATCACATGGCGGAAATCGATCTCCGCTTCGCCGCCCGTGACGCCGAAATGGCGCGCGCGCCGTATCGCATGCGCATGAGCCGCTGCCGCACAAAACGCGCGGACGGCCACGCCTGGATGGCGGGCATGGGCGTCCTGTGCGCCGGCGGTGCCCACGAGTACGACTGTTGCACCGGCTGCCACCGCCCTCGCGGCGAGCGCGCGGCCGGCTGCGCCCGCGCCGATGACACAGATTTCGGGTTTGAGAATCTGGGTGGTCAAGGGGCTGGACTTGTCCTTTCGGGCATTGTTCCGCATACCCGCCGGATACGGCTGGCGGCACTTTGCGACCCCTGCGCGTTCTTACGATGGAGCGACGGCTCGCTGCAAGTATCGGCAATGGACTAAGCTGCCGCCGGATGCCGGTGCGCATTATTGACACGATCACGGCACATCCCTATAAGCCCGCTCACGCTCGGACCCAAGGTCCGGCGCAGCCTTGTGCTGTGCATGAACCGGTCGGGCGAACGCTCCTGCTCATACAGAGACAGATCCAAGAAGGGCCGCACCCCGCGGTATTAAACAAATGAAGCGCACCTACCAACCCTCGAAGCTTGTTCGCAAGCGCCGTCACGGTTTCCGTGCACGCATGGCCACCAAGGGCGGCCGTGGCGTGATCGCCGCCCGCCGCAATCGCGGTCGCAAGCGGCTGTCGGCCTGACGTGGCCGCAGGCCGGACAGTTGTCGAACCGGCCGATCGGCACATCACCCGGGCGCCTGAAGAAGCGCTCGGAATTTCTGGCTGTCCGGCGGGGCGAGAAGCGCCGCGGGCGGCTGTTTTTGCTTGAGGTTCTCGATCGCGCGGATGACGCGCCGCCCCGCTTCGGACTGACGGTTACGAAGAAAGTCGGGAACGCTGCGGTAAGAAACCGCATCAGAAGGCGGCTGAAAGAGGCCGCGCGCGTCCATGCCGGTGGTGACATGTCGCCCGGCAACGACTATGTGATCGTCGGGCGGCGCGAGGTGCTGACAGTCCCCTTCGACGAGCTCAAGCACGAACTTTCCCGCAGGATACGCGGCGCGCGGTAAGGGAACCGTATGGAAAACAATCGTAACTTCTTCATCACGATCGCGCTTTCCGTGCTGATTCTGGTGCTTTGGCAGGTGTTCTACATGAACCCGCGCATCGAGGCGCAGCGTGAGGCGGCGCGCATCGAAGCCGAACAGCAGGGGCAGGCGCAGCAATCGACCACGCCACAGGCGGGCCAGCCTTCCACGGCCGGCAGTACCGATCTGCCGGGTGGCGAGGCCCCCACCACGGGCGTGCCGGGTGCCGGCAGCGCGGTGCCGGCCGGAGCGAGCCGTGCCGACGCGGTCGCGTCTTCGGGCCGCGTGGCCATCGATACGCCCCGCATTTCCGGTTCGCTCAACCTGACCGGCGCACGGATCGACGATCTGATCCTCAAGGATTATCGCACCACCGTCGAGCGCAACTCGCCAAACATCGAGTTGCTGAACCCGGCGGCGATGGCAGATGGCTATTATGCCGAGGTCGGTTATATCGGCAACGAGCGGGTGGGCTCTTTGCCCGGTCCCGACACGGTCTGGACGGTGGAAGGCGAGCCGACGCTGACCCCCGACACGCCTGTGACGCTGACCTACACCAACGACCGCGGACTGACCTTCGCGCGCACCGTCGCCGTCGACAACAACTACCTTTTCACGGTCTCCGATACCGTGACCAATGAAAGCGGAGAGGCGGTCTCGCTTTCGAACTATGGGCGCGTCTCCCGCATCGGCACTCCGAACATCGAAGGGTTCTTCATTCTGCACGAGGGCCTGATCGGCGTCACCGGCGAGGAAGGCCTGCAGGAGATCAAGTACAGCAATCTTGCCGAGGAACGTCAGATCGTGCCGGGCAAGTCGCAGGACGGCTGGCTTGGCATCACAGATAAATACTGGGCGGTTGCGATGGTGCCCTCCGGGGCTCAGCCCTTCCAGCCGCGCTACGCCTATTTCGACGATGGCCGAGTCCGCTTCCAGGCCGACTATCTGACCGACCCGTTGGTGGTACAGCCCGGCCAGTCGCAGACTGTCGAAACGCTGGTCTTCGCCGGCGCGAAGGAAACCGGTCTCATCGACACCTACGAGGCCGACCGCCAGATTCGCCAATTCGACCTGTTGATCGATTGGGGCTGGTTCTACTTCATCACCAAGCCGATGTTTTATCTCATCGACTGGCTGTTCAGGGTGCTCGGCAATTTCGGCCTCGCCATCCTGGCCACCACCGTCATCGTGAAAGCGATCTTCTTCCCGCTCGCCAACAAGTCGTACAAGTCGATGGCGAACATGAAGAAGATGCAGCCGAAGATGCTGGAAATCCGCGAAAAATACGCGGACGACCGGATGAAGCAGCAGCAGGCGATGATGGAGCTCTACAAGACCGAGAAGATCAATCCGATCGCGGGCTGCTGGCCCGTGCTTATCCAGATCCCCGTCTTCTTCGCGCTCTACAAGGTGCTCTACGTCACCATCGAGATGCGGCATGCGCCGTTCTTCGGCTGGATTCGCGATCTCTCGGCGCCCGATCCCACGTCCGTGTTCAACCTGTTCGGCCTGCTGCCTTACGACGTTCCTTCGTTCCTGATGATCGGCGTATGGCCTCTGATCATGGGCGTCACCATGTTCCTGCAGATGCGCATGAACCCGACGCCGCCCGATCCGACACAGGCGATGATCTTCAACTGGATGCCGGTGGTCTTCACCTTCATGCTGGCGACATTCCCGGCCGGCCTCGTGATCTACTGGGCATGGAACAACACGCTCTCGATCATCCAGCAGGGCGTGATCATGAAACGCCAGGGCGCCAAGATCGAGTTGTGGGACAATCTGATGGGCTTGTTCCGAAAGAAACCGAGTCAACCGGCGGAATAGCCGGCTGCCCAACTACCAACGGCCCGCCTTGCGCGGGCCGTTTTCGTTTCGATGCCAGTCAGAGCGCGGACAGTTCCCGGTCCGCCATCCGCTTGAAACCATCGACGATCGTGCGTCCTTCATCGGGCGGCATTTGCAACGCCATGCGCATCGTTGCCTCGCCAAGATGCATGATCAGGAAGGCGGAGGTTGAGACCGTCTCGGCGTCGGCATTGGGCTTGAGCGTCATGATGGCTTCGGCGAGCAGCGCACCGTTACGACGGCTTTCGGCGAGTTCCAGCGCGGCCAGCGACTTGTCGGTCTGCATCGCCCCCCAGATGTCCCGCATGACCGGTTCGGCGAGGAAGATCGCGTAGTACTCGTCGATCAAATCGGCGAACGAGCTGCGCAAAGCCATCATTTCCCGCGCGCCGGCCAGCCCGTCCTCGATGCACTGGCGGCTTTCCGCATGAGTGCGCTCCGCCAGCACCCGAACGATCGACGCCTTGTCTGGGAAGAACTGATAGAGCGAGCCGATCGGAACCCCCGCACGTGCAGCGATGTCGCTCATCTTCATGGCATCGCTGCCGCCTTGCGTAATCAGTTCCTTTGCCGCCTCCAGCATGCGCTCGTAACGCTCGCGGCTGCGCTTCTGTACCGGCTCGCGCCGCGGCGCGGGCGCCTCGGCCGCGGCGCCATTCTCCGACAGTCGGCCATCTATCATGAGTGGTCCTCATATTTTGCTTGACGCCCATAATACGAGGATGTATCACGTTTGCAAATGCGAGGAGTACTCATATTGTGAAGGAGAGATCAAATGAGTGGCATCAATACAGGCAGCGGTCCGGTTCTGTTGATCGGGGGACGGGGCAAGACGGGCAGTCGCGTGGCCGATGCTCTGGAGGCTAAGGGGATAGCGGTCCGACTGGGCTCCCGATCCGCCACGCCGTCTTTCGACTGGCACGACGCAAGCACGTGGCCTGCGGCAATAGAGGGCGCAAGCGCGGCCTACATTACCTATTATCCAGACGTCACGGTTCCCGGCGCCGTTGAGGCGATCGAAGCTTTCGTCCGGCTTGCGCTTGATAGCGGCCTGCGTCGTCTCGTCTTGCTGTCGGGTCGTGGTGAAGAGGAGGCGATCCGTGCCGAACAGGTGCTCATAGGCTCCGGAGCGGACTGGACGGTGGTGCGCGCATCGTGGTTCATGCAGAACTTCAGCGAGAGCTTCCTCGCGGAGGGCGTCGTTTCGGGGGAAGTTGTCTTCGCCGCCGATGCTGTGCGCGAGCCCTTTGTCGATGTCGAGGATATCGCCGACGTGGTCGTGGAAGCTCTCATCGGTGACGGCCACGTGGGGCAGATCTATGAAGTGACCGGCCCGCGCCTCATGACCTTCGCGGAGGCTGTCGCGGAAATCGCGGAAGTGACCGAGCGGCAGATCCTCTACGTTCCACTCAGTGTCGATGACTATGCGGAGGGCCTCAGACAAGCAGGCGTCCCGGACGGATATATCGATCTGCTGGTGATGCTCACCCGCGAGGTTCTAGACGGCCGTAACGAGAGCCTGTCCGACGGTGTGCGCCGGGCGCTCGGCCGCGAACCGCGCGACTTCCGCGACTACGCGCGTGCCGCCGCGGCATCCGGCGTCTGGAAAGGATGAATGCCATGAGCCCGATCATATATTCGACCACGGTGGCCGCCGCGCTCGGCGCGGGCCTGATGGGCGGCTTCTTCTTCGCATTCTCCAATCTCGTCATGCCTTCGCTGCGGCGGCTAACGCCGCAGGCCGGCATCGAGGCTATGCAGGTCATCAACGAGGTCGTGCTGAACCCGTTTTTCTTTCTCGGCTTCTTCGGCACGGCGCTTCTGGCGGTGGTTCTGGTAGCTTTCGCGGCCATGAACTTTGCCGGGTCCGGCATGCCATGGCTGCTTGCCGCAGGCATAGCCTATCTGGCCGGGGTGATCCTGGTCACCGTGTTCTTCAACGTGCCGATGAACAACGCCCTGGCCGCGGTCGATCCGTCGAGCGCTGCCGGCGCAGCCTTGTGGGCCGACTATCTCGATCGCTGGACGATGTGGAACCATGTCCGCACGGTCGGAGGGCTGGTTTCCAGCGGCGCCTTCATCCTCGCCGTAAGGGCCGCCGCATGACGAGACGCAAGGCGCGGTAGCCCTCTTTGTTGCCGTGCCTTGCTCTCGGACTGGTCGCGATGGATTATTGCTCTGCGATCTGCAGCAGGATTGGAGAGCGTTCATGGAAGGAATTGGCCCAAGACCCGAGATCAAGCATCCCATCCCGATGCACCCGCGCGTCGGCTTTCTCAAGCCACTCATCAATCGGCCCAATATCGAGATCGGAGACTTCACCTACTACGACGATCCCGACGGGCCCGACGCCTTTGCCGAGAAGTGCGTATTGCATCATTACGAGTTCATCGGCGACAGGCTGGTGATCGGCAGGTTCACGGCGATTGCCGAAGGAGCGCGCTTCATCATGAACGGCGCAAACCACGCCATGTCGGGTTTCTCGACCTATCCCTTCAACATCTTCGGCGGGGGATGGGAAGAAGGCTTCGACGAAACGACCTGGGAGCGCGAGCTGCGCGGCGACACGGTGATCGGCAACGATGTGTGGATCGGCATGGAGGCCGTGCTGATGCCGGGCGTGACGATCGGCGACGGCGCCATCGTCGCGGCCCGCTCGGTTGTCACGCACGACGTGCCACCCTACGCCATCGTCGCCGGCAATGCGGCGCGCGTCGTCAAGATGCGCTTCGACAAGCAGACGGTTCGTCGCCTTCTCTCTGTGGCCTGGTGGGATTGGCCGGTTGACAAGATCACCCGCAACCTTGATGCCATCCGCGGCGCCGACATTGATCGGCTCGAACGGTCGACATAAGGGAAGCGCGATGAACAACGATGCCGAGGACGCGACGCGCGACCTGTTCTCGCGCCCATGGGTTTTCATCCGCGGCGTTCCCTCGATGAAGTTCCTGCCACCGGAAGGGCCGGCGGAGATCGCGTTTGCTGGCCGGTCGAATGTCGGCAAGTCCTCGCTCATCAATGCGCTCGTCAGCAAGAAGGGCCTTGCGCGCACCTCGAACACGCCCGGCCGTACCCAGGAACTCAACTATTTCGTGCCCGACGGCTTCTCCGGAGAAAAGGGAGACCTGCCGCCAATGGCGCTCGTCGACATGCCGGGTTACGGCTACGCCAAGGCGCCCAAGGCACAGGTGGATGCCTGGACGAAGCTCGTCTTCGACTATCTCAAGGGGCGAGTGACGCTGAAGCGCGTCTATCTGCTGATCGACGCGCGCCACGGCGTCAAGAAGAATGACGAGGAGGTCATGGACCTGCTCGACAAGGCCGCCGTGTCCTATCAGATCGTCTTGACCAAGGCGGACAAGATCAAGGCGGCCGGCGTGCCGCGCCTCATAGAGGAGACGGCCGCGAAAGTGCGCAAGCGGCCCGCGGCCTACCCCGCGATCATCGCGACGTCGTCGGAAAAGGGCGAGGGGATGGACGAGTTGCGCGCGGCCGTCGCACTTGCGGTGGCTGGAGGCTGAGCGTCCTTCCGCCGCACGTTGCCCGGACCGTGCGTGCGCCTATATCCGATTGGTGTTCAATCGAAAGGATATCGCCATGCGCATCACTCCCCTCATCGTTGCCCTCACAGCCTCGCCACTCGTCGCCGTTACCGCAATGGCTGACTCTCATTGCGGTAACGTGCCGCAAGCAGACTGGATGAGCGTCGCCGAGGTTGCGACAGCGGTTACCGAGGCCGGATATGAGGTGCGGGAGGTGGAGCGGGACGATGGCTGCTTTGAAATCAAGGCCGTCGATGCGCAAGGCCAGCGGTTCGACCTCGACGTCAATCCGGGCACCGGCGAAATCGTCGGGAGCGACCGCGACGACTGATCGGCGGCATCGCAGAACCTTGCCTGTACGGCGTCGGGAAACCGGCGCCGTTTTTTCTGTGTCTTGAGGCGATCCAGCAGCGTCCGGCGTTGTCGGCCCTGGCAATATCGCATAGCCTCGACCGAATAATAAAAGACGGGATTCCAACAGAGTTTCGCGCCAGCCAGAGGTGGTTCAATGTCAAGATTTCCCAGCCAGTACAGAACTTTGCCCGTATCGCGCCGTTCCCTGCTCAAAACCGCAGGCGCGGGTGCCGCGCTCGGTCTCGCCGGAACCTTGCCGTCGCGGCTCTTCGCGCAGGAGCCGCTCAAGGTCGCGGCCGTCTACACCGTGCCGACCGAGCAGCAGTGGGTGAGCCGTATTCACCTTGCCGCCAATGCCGCAAAGGACCGCGGCGACATCGAATATGTCTATTCGGAAAACACCGCAAACAACGACTATGAGCGCGTGATGCGCGAATATTGCGAGGCCGGCCACAAGCTGATCCTCGGCGAGGTGTTCGGTGTCGAGGATGCGGCGCGCGACGTTGCCCGCGACTATCCGGACGTCGCCTTCCTGATGGGCTCCAGCTTCAAGGAAGACCCGTCGGTGCCGAACTTCGCGCCGTTCGACAATTACATTCAGGATGCGTCCTACCTGACCGGGCTGATCGCGGGCGCCATGTCGCAGACCAAGAATTTCGGCATGGTCGGCGGCTACCCGATACCGGAGGTCAACCGGCTGATGCATGCCTTCATGGCCGGTGTGCGCGAGGTGGCGGCCGACGCGAAGTTCCAGGTCGCCTTCATCGGTTCGTGGTTCGACCCGCCGAAAGCTAAGGAAACCGCCTTCGCCCAGATCGATGCCGGCGCGGATGTCATGTATGCCGAGCGCTTCGGCGTATCGGATGCCGCACAGGAGCGCGGTATCCTCGCCATCGGAAATGTCATCGACACCCAGGCCGACTATCCGGAGACGGTTGTGGCTTCGGCGATCTGGCATTTCGAGCCGACGCTCGACAAGGCGATCGAGCAGGTGAAGGCCGGCAGCTTCACCGCGGCCGATTACGGGGTCTATTCCTTCATGAAGGAAGGTGGCTGCTCGCTCGCACCGCTGGGTACTTTCGAAGACAAGGTGCCTGCCGAAGTGAAGTCGCTGGTGGCCGAAAAGGAAGCCGCCATCAAGGATGGAAGTTTCACGGTCGAGATCAACGACGAAGAGCCGAAATCGAGCTGATTGTCGCACTGCCTTCTGTCCGGTCGCGGGCAGAAGGCAGATGTGGCTTTGCGCCTGTCGTAGGCACGTAGTGCCGCCTTCCTGAATGACTTTCCCAACCTTCCTTCTGGCCGCAGACGGCGGGAAGGAGGGCCGACCTCCGAAGCATCGTCGTCATGCCTGCTCCAGCTCTCCGTATTTCCAGCATTACCAAGCGCTTCGGGTCGCTCGTCGCCAACGACGCGATCTCGCTCGAGCTTGGGCTGGGCGAGGTGGTGGCCCTGCTTGGAGAGAACGGCGCCGGCAAGACGACGCTGATGAACATCCTCTTCGGCCACTATGTCGCCGATGAGGGCACCGTCGAGGTGTTCGGCGAGGCATTGCCGCCCGGTGACCCGCGAGCGGCGCTGGCTGCCGGCATCGGCATGGTCCATCAGCATTTCACGCTGGCCGACAATATGAGCGTGCTCGAAAACATCGTCCTTGGCACGCAGAGCCCGTGGTCGTTGCGGCTGGATCGTCCGCAGGCCCGGTCGCGCATCCGCGAGCTCTCGCTCGATTTCGGCCTGGCGGTCGAGCCTGACAGGCAGGTTGCGGCACTGTCCGTCGGTGAACGCCAGCGCGTCGAAATCCTCAAGGCGCTTTATCGCGACGCCCGGATACTGATCCTCGACGAACCGACGGCGGTGCTGACGCCGGGCGAGTCCGACGCCCTTTTCGCCACGCTGAAGATGCTGGTCGCCAAGGGGCTTTCGATCATCTTCATCTCGCACAAGCTCCACGAAGTCATGGCCGTCAGCGACCGGGTGCTGGTTCTGCGCGCCGGCCGCATCGCCGGGGAGCGGACCACGCGCGACACGACTCGGCAGGAATTGGCCGCGCTGATGGTCGGAGAGGAGGTCCAGGCGCCGGCCGTTGCGCCGGTATCCCGGGGCCGGGCGTTGCTGACGCTCGACAATGTCTCCACAGCGCCGCTGGGCGGCGGCAGCCGGCTGGATGGCGTGTCGCTCGCGCTGCATGAGGGCGTCATCACCGGGCTCGCCGGTGTGTCCGGCAACGGACAGGCTGCGCTTGCCGCACTTCTCGCCGGCACAGCCGTTCCGGAAGATGGCGTCATGATGATCGATGCAGAAGCGATCACAAACTGGTCGCCGCGTACAGCACTTGCAAAAGGCGTCGCGCGCATCCCCGAGGACCGTCACGCCGTCGGAACGATCGCCGATATGAACGTCACCGAAAACGTCATCTCCGAACGCTACCGCTCGGCGCGCTTCAGTCGTCGCGGCCTTGTCGACTGGAAATCGGCGCGCGGGTTTGCCGAAACGCTCATCCGCGACTACGACGTGAAATGCCCGTCGCCCGACACGCGCATTCGCCTGCTGTCGGGTGGCAATATCCAGAAGCTCATTCTTGGCCGCGCACTCGACCCCGAGCCGAAAATCATCCTTGCCAACCAGCCGACGCGGGGCCTCGACGTCGGTGCTGTCGCCTACGTGCATGGCCGGCTGCTGGAAGCGCGGGCGAGGGGTGCTGCGATCCTGTTGATCTCGGAGGATCTCGACGAGATCATGGCCCTGTCCGACGAGGTGAGGGTGATGTTTCGCGGCCGCATTTCAGCCCCCTCGCAACGCGGCGAACGTTCCATAAGCGAGCTCGGCGAACTGATGGCCGGCTATGGAGTGGAGGCGGCGCCTCATGCGGCTTGAAGCCAAGCCCGCGCCGACGCTCGCCGTCACGCTGCTGTTTCCGCTCGGCGCCGTTGTCGTGACGGTCGTTTTGTCGTCGCTGCTGGTGCTGGCCGCCGGCGCATCGCCGTTCTCGGTGTTCGGCCTCGTGGTCAAGGGGGGGGCGGGCTCGCCCTTCGCGCTCGTCGAGACACTGACGCGGGCGACGCCGCTGATCTTTACCGGCCTTGCCGTTGCCGTCGCCTTTCGAGCCAAGCTCTGGAACATAGGTGCCGAAGCGCAGCTTTATGCCGGCGCCGTCATCACCGTGGTCTTGGGAACTGGCGCATTGCCGCTTCCCGCGCTCGTGCTCATCCCGCTGCTGATGATCGTCTCGATGGTTGCCGGCGGACTGCTGCTACTTGGACCGGCGATCCTCAAGACCCGCTTCGGGGTCGACGAGGTGGTGACCACGCTCCTGCTCAACTTTATCATGCTGCTGTTCGTCTCCATGCTGCTCGAAGGCGTGCTGAAGGACCCGATGGGTCTCGGCTGGCCGCAGTCCCAGCGGGTCGTTGCGGAGGCGCGGCTGCCGCGTCTGGTTCAGGGCTGGCGGCTCCACGCCGGCTTCCTGATCGCCGTTCTTGCCGCCGTCGCCGTCTGGGTCGTCATGAAGAAGACGACGCTCGGCTACGAGATGCGCGCCGTTGGGCAGAACGCCGAGGCCGCGCGTTTCGCCGGCATACCTGTCAACGCGGTTCTCATGAAGACCGCGCTTTTGTCGGGCGGGCTGGCGGCGCTTGCCGGCTTCTCGGAAGTCGCCGGCCTCAAGGGCAACCTGACGCTCGATCTGTCGCCCGGCTTTGGCTACACCGGCATCGTCGTCGCCATGCTGGCCATGCTCAATCCGCTGGGGGTGGTGCTGGCGGCGATCTTCGTCGCAGGCATCTTCGTTGGTGCCGACGCCATGAGCCGCACGGCCGGCGTGCCGTCCTACATCGCCGAGGTGATGGTCGCGACCGCGCTGTTGACCATGGTCGTCGCGATCATGCTGACGCGCTTCCGGGTGCGGTGGAGATGAGGCGGCAGTCATGATCGAAGCCTTCGAGATCCTCTTCACCGCGTCTTTCTGGGTCGCCGCGATCCGCATTGCCTCGCCGCTGATCTTCGCCACGATGGGTGAACTGATTTGCGAACGGGCCGGCGTACTCAACCTCGGCATCGAGGGCATCATGGTCGTCGGCGCCTTCGCCGGCTGGCTCACGGTGTATATGGGGGGCGATTTGTGGTTCGGCGTTGCCGTCGCAGCACTTGCGGGCGCTGCCTTCGGCCTGCTTCACGCGACGCTGACCGTACCGCTGGGCCTGTCGCAGCATGTCGTCGGCATCGGCATCACGCTGCTCGCCACCAGCCTCACTTATTTCACCTACCGGATCGTGCTGCCGGAAGTGACGTCGCCGCCGCGCATCGAGCCGTTCCAGCCACTGCCTGTGCCGTTGCTTTCCGACATCCCCGTTATGGGGCCTGCTCTCTTCAATCAGACGCCGCTGACTTATCTCGCTTTCGTGACGGTAGGGCTGGTCGCCTGGGTGCTCTACCGCACGCCGCTCGGGCTCGCCGTGCGCGCCGCCGGCGAGAACCCTTCCGCCGTCGAGGCGCAGGGCATCAGCGTCAACGCGGTGCGCATGGGCGCGGTAATGGTGGGGAGCGCGCTGATGGCGATCGGCGGCGCATTTCTGACGATGTCGGCTTTCAATTCGTTCTTCTTCGAGATGATCAACGGACGCGGGTGGATTTGTATCGCGCTGGTCGTGTTCGGCTCGTGGCGGCCGGGCAAGGCGCTGCTTGGGGCAATTCTGTTCGCCGCCTTCGACGCCTATCAGGTGCGACTCCAGCAGCTCACCGGCGGTGTTGTGCCCTACCAGCTCTTCCTGATGATGCCCTTCGTGCTGTCGATCCTTGCCCTCGTCGTCATGTCGCGGCGCGCGGCCTACCCGAAGGCGCTGATGATCCCCTACCAGAAAGGCGAGAGATGAGTTTCGACCTGATCGTGAAGGGCGGCACCCTGCCATCCGGCGAGTCTGCCGACATAGCTATTTCCGGAGAGCGGATCGCGGCAATCGAACCGCGCATCGAGGCCGAGGCAGGCCGCGTGGTGGACGCATCCGGCTGCCTCGTCTCGCCGCCCTTCGTCGACCCGCATTTCCACATGGATGCGACGCTGTCCTATGGCATCCCGCGCATCAACGCGTCCGGCACGCTGCTTGAGGGCATCGCGCTCTGGGGCGAGCTGAAGCCGCTGTTGACGCATGAAGCGGTGAAAGAGCGCGCGCTCGCCTATTGCGACTGGGCCGTCTCCATGGGGCTGCTTGCGATCCGCACCCATGTCGATGTCTGCGACGACAGGCTGCTTGCCGTCGAGGCCTTGCTGGAAGTCAGGCGCGAGGTCGCGCCCTATATCGACCTGCAGCTCGTCGCGTTCCCGCAGGATGGCTATTTCCGCGATCCGACCGCCAAGGCCAACACCGTCCGCGCGCTGGACATGGGCGTCGATGTCGTCGGTGGCATCCCGCATTTCGAACGCACGATGGACGACGGCCGCCGCTCGGTGACGGAGCTGTGCGAGATGGCCGCCGAGCGCGGTCTGCTGGTCGACATGCATTGCGACGAGACCGATGACCCGCTGTCCCGCCATATCGAGCAGCTCGCCTATGAGACGCAGCGCCTCGGCCTGCATGGCAGGGTGGCGGGTTCGCACCTGACTTCCATGCACTCGATGGACAATTATTATGTCTCCAAGCTGCTGCCGCTGATCGCGGAGGCACAGGTCGCCGCCATTCCCAACCCGCTCATCAACATCATGCTGCAGGGCCGGCATGACACCTTCCCCAAGCGGCGGGGCCTCACGCGTGTGAGGGAAATGCTGGCGCATGGCATCCACGTCGGCTTCGGACAGGATTGCTGCCTCGACCCCTGGTATTCGCTCGGCACCGCCGACATGCTCGACGTCGCCTTCATGGGCTTGCACGTCGCCCAGATGTCGCATCCCGACGAGATGCGCCGCTGCTTCGACATGGTGACGACGGAAAGCGCCGGCATCATGGGCCTCGATGGTTACGGCCTTGCGGTCGGCAACAAGGCGAGCCTCGTTGTGCTCGACGCCGGCAACCCGGTGGAAGCGATCCGCCTGCGTGCCGACCGGCTTTGCGTCGTCGCCAAGGGCAAGGTGGTCGCCGAACGCGAGAGGCGCGACATGGCCCTGGCGTTGCCCGGCCGGCCAGCGAGCGTTCATCGCCGTCACGAAACGCCCCGTAGCCGGTAGATCGATCGGGCGGACGTTTCCTGTCAGGGCCTCATTTCCGGGCCGCTTCCCATCGCGCTTCCCCTGCGGCATCATTCACCTGCCTGCGAGAGTCGCCGGCAGGGGGAGGAGGACCCATGGCTGCCATCGGAACGATCGTCATCTACATCATCATGGCATGCGCCGTCGCCGGCGCGATCGCCTCGATCAGGAATGCGGAAGAGGGGTTGGGCAAGGAGTTCCGCGAAGGCATCTATGCTATCGGGCCGATCTTCATTCCGGTGGCCGGCATCATGGCGGCGATCCCTTACCTATCCGAATTCGTTCGCGTGCTGGTCGGCCCGCTGTTTTCCGCGATCGGCGCCGATCCGGCAATCGCCGCAACCACAATCATCGCCGTCGACATGGGCGGCTACCAACTCGCCGATGCGCTGGCGCAAACGCGCGACGGCTGGATCATGGCCGCCGTCGTCGGCTACATGGCGGGCGCCACGATCATCTTCTCCATTCCCGTAGGGCTGGCGATGCTCGAGAAGCGGGATCACAAATACATGGCGCTGGGCATCATGTCAGGCATCCTCAGCGTGCCCATCGGCGTCTTCATCACCTGCGCGCTGCTTGCGGTGTCGGGGCTAGAGGTGCGCCCCGCCGTGGCGACAAGCGACCCCGAAACCATGCACGCCATCGGCCTTACCTTCGGCGCGATCTTCGCCAACCTGCTGCCGCTGATCGTGTTCTGCGTGGCGATCGCGCTCGGCCTGCGCTTCGCGCCCGATGCGATGATCGCCGGCTTCCTCTGGTTCGGCCGCATCATGTATGCCGGGATCACGCTGGTGCTGGTCTTCTCCATCGTCGAATATTTCACCGGCTTCTTCACCAACGTGTTTGGAGGTTGGGGCTTCGACCCGATCGTCGCCGACGAAGCCGACCAGTTTCGTGCGCTGGAGATCGCCGGCTATATCGGCATCATGCTCGCGGGCGCCTTCCCGATGGTTTACCTGCTGACCAAATATCTTGCGACGCCGATGGAGGCGCTTGGCAGGCGCATTGGTGTTGAGGCGCAAGGTGCGGCGGGACTGCTGGCGGCCTGCGCGAATATCCTGGCTATGTACCGGCTGGTTGGCTCGATGCGGCCGCGCGACAAGGTTCTGGCGATCGCCTTTGCCGTATGCGCGGCGTTCATGTTCGGCGACCATCTGGCATTCTCGGCCAATTTCCAGCCCGCCACGATCCTGCCGCTGATACTCGGCAAGCTCGGCGGCGGCATTGCAGGTTTCGCCATCGCGTTGTGGCTGTCGGTGCCCAAGGCCGTCGAACTGGCGGCCAGAGAGCCGGCCATGGCGGGGCCAGAGCCTGCAGTTGTAACAGGCTAACTGAACAGGCTGCGGCGGCGTGGCAGAAATTTGCCGTGCCGCTCCTTGTCAAAGTGGACTGTCGCGCTCAATTTTGTTGCATCATCCCGGATGTCGCGAGGACACCATGAAGCCGATCGTTCCGACCCTGATTGCCCTGGCCGTGCTGGCCGGCTGCACCACGATGACGCCCGAGGAGCGCCGCGCGGCGGATGAGGAGACATGCCGCGAATACGGATTCCGCAAGGGCAGCGAAGCATTCGCCGAGTGTCTGCAGCGCATCGAGCTGGACCGGCGCGCCGAGCGCCGCGCCAACATGGCTTCGTTCGAATTCAGCCGGCCGATGGTGGTTTATAGGCCGGTCCCGGTGCCCGTGCCGCCGTCGAACTAGCTCACGCCTTCACGCGGCTGGACGACGGATCGTAGAGCGGTTCGAGATGAATTTCGGCCGGCACGTTTTCCATTGCCACCACCAGCTCGTAGCGGCCTGACCGGAGGAAGTCTTCGGAAACACCTTCCGCCTTGCGGACATAGCCGTAACCGATGCCCTTGCCGACCGTGTAGCCGTGGCCCCCGGAGGTCAGGTAGCCGACCGGCTCTCCGTCGCGCAGGATCGTTTCGCGCCCCAGCAGCACCACGTCGGGATCGTCCACCGTGAAGCAGGCCAACCGCTTGCCGAGAGGCTTCGCAGACATTTCTTTGGCGGCCTTGCGACCGAGGAAATCGATGTCCTTCTTCAGCTTCACCGCCCACCCGAGCCCCGCCTCGAAGGGCGAGTCGTTGGGCGTGATGTCGGAACCCCAGGCGCGGTAGCCTTTCTCCAGCCGCAGCGATTCCAGCGCGCGGTAGCCGACCGGCTTTATCTCTAACGGCTTGCCTGCCTCCATAAGCGCGTCGAAAACCTCGCCGGTTGCCGCGATGGGAACATGAAGCTCCCAGCCGAGCTCGCCGACATAGGTGACGCGCAGTGCGCGAACGGTGTGGCCGGCGATCGCGATTTCGCGAACATGGCCGAACGGAAAGCCTGCGTTGGAGACGTCGGCATCCGTGATCGCCGCAAGCACGTTGCGTGCCTCCGGTCCCATCAGCGACAGCGTTCCGAAATCTTCGGTCACGTCCAGCAGCTTGGCGTCGCGGCCCGCCTCGATGTGGTCCTCGATCCAGCCGAAATCGTGGGTGCGGAAGCCGGTGCCGGTGACGATGTAGAACCGGTCTTCGGCAAGCCGCGCAACCGTCAGGTCCGCCTCGATGCCGCCGCGGGTGTTGAGCAATTGCGTATAGGTGAGGCGCCCCGCCGGCTTCGACACGTCGTTGGCACAGATGAAATCCAGGGCCTTTAGCGCGTCGCGTCCGGTCAGCTCGTATTTGGCGAAGGATGACTGGTCGAAGATGCCAACCTTTTCGCGCACGTGACGATGCTCTTCGCCGACAGCATCGAACCAGTTCTGCCGGCCCATCGAATATTCGTCGCGCTCGCCCGGCTTCGTCGCGAACCAGTTGGGTCGCTCCCAGCCGAGCTTGGAACCGAAGACCGCGCCATGCGCCTTCAGGCGCTCGTAGAGCGGCGACACGATGCGGGGGCGGCCGCTTTCATATTCCTCGTGCGGGAAGGCGACGGTGTAATGCTTGCCATAGGCTTCCAGCGTGCGCGCGCAGACCCAGTCGCGATCCTTGTGCAGGCCGGAGAAGCGGCGGATGTCGACCGTCCACAGGTCGAGTGGCGCTTCGCCGTCGATAGCCCACTGCGCCAGAACCCAGCCCGCGCCGCCGCCGGACGCGATGCCGAAGGCGTTGAAACCCGCCCCGACGAACATGTTGGCGCATTCGGGTGCGGTGCCGAGAATGAAGTTGCCGTCGGGCGTGAAACTCTCAGGTCCGTTGATCATCTGTTTGACGCCGGCGGTTTCGAGCGCGGGAACGCGTGCGATCGCCTGAATCATATGCTGCTCGAAATGGTCGAAATCGTCGTCGAACAGCCGGAACTCCCAGTCGTCCGGCACGTCCCCGCCGGGGAGGTTCGTTTCCCAGGCCTGCGGGTCGGGCTCGTAGCCGCCCATCACCAACCCGCCGACCTCCTCCTTGAAATAGGTCCGCCGGTCCGGGTCGCGGATCGTCGGCGCGTCGGCCGAAAGCCCGTCGATCGCCTCGGTGATGATGTACTGGTGCTTCACCGGCTGCAGCGGCACGTTGATGCCGGCCATCGCACCCACCTGCCGGGCCCATTGCCCAGCGCAGTTGACCACCTTTTCGCAGGCGATGTCGCCCTGCGTCGTCTTCACCTTGACGATGCGCTTGCCGTCCATCTCGAAGCCGGTGACGCGCACGTCCTCGAAAATCTTCGCACCGTGCATCCGCGCGCCTTTGGCGAGCGACTGCGTGATGTCGGACGGGCTCGCCTGGCCATCGGTCGGCAGCCATGACGCGCCGACGAGGTCGCTGGTGTCCATCAGTGGCCACATGCGCTTGACCTCGTCCGGCGAGACGAGGTGCATCTCCATGCCGAAGCTCCTGGCCGTCGTCGCAAGCCGGCGGAACTCCGTCCAGCGGTCCTGGTTTGTGGCAAGGCGCAGGCAGCCCGTCATCTTCCAGCCGGTGGCAAGGCCCGTCTCAGCCTCCAGACCTTTGTAGAGGTCGACCGAATATTTCAGCACCCGCGTGATCGAGGCTGACGAGCGCAGTTGCCCGACGAGCCCGGCCGCATGCCAGGTCGAACCCGAGGTGAGCTTGCCCTGCTCCAGCAGCACCACATCGGCCTTGTGGTCGCGAGCCAGGTGATAGGCGGTGGAGCAGCCGATGATACCGCCGCCGATGACGACGATCTGGGCGTGTGATGGCAGGCTCATGTCAGGGCTTCCCGTAGGTCGAGCGATAGGTGTCCAGCGCGGCGGCAAGGCGCTCGAGGTTTTCTTCGCTGTAGGCAACGAAATCGACGCCCGGCGTATCCAGGTGAAGTTCGGATACCATGCTCCACATCGCCTCGCGCAGCAGCGAGGCGCATTGCATGGCGGCGAGCGAGCGCTTCAGTTCCGGCGAGGGTGGTGCGTCGAAATAGGCATGCAGCAGCGCTTCGGATTCCTCGGTGGAGAAGCCGGCGTTCGATGACAGTCCCGCAAGGTCAAACATGGCGGTCGAAAAGCCGGCATATTCGAAATCGATCAGCCAGAGCTGGTCGCCGGTGTCGAGCAGGTTTGCGGGCAGCAGATCGTTGTGCCCGAAGACGATTGGCAGCGGGAGCTGAGCCTTTTCCATTTCCTCGGCAAGCGCGAGATAATCCGGCAGGTCGGCAACCCTGCGGCTGTTGCCCGCTTCCAGCGTGCGCGCATAGTCGCGGATGACGTGGAAGACCCAGAAGATGAATCCTGCGCCGGTCACATGGGCTGGCATGGTTGTATGGAAATCGCGCATGAGCGTCGCAACCCGACCGATATTGGCTCGCACGTCCTCAGCGCCGTAGGTTTTCGCGCCGAGAAACTGGCTGACCATCACGCCTGGCTGCGCGAACTCCAGTGCTGGGGCAAAGCCTGCTTCATGGGCTGCGCGGGCCGTCATTCTCTCGCGCTCGCGAAAGACATGGTGGAAAGGATAGTCATCGCCGAACCGCACGACATGCTTGCCGGCATCGTCGACGACGAGAAAGTTCTCGTTCGAAAGGCCGCCATGCAGCGGAGAAATCGTGATGTCGCCTTTCCAGCAGGGAAGATTGCGAATGGCGGTGTCGTGAGAGCCCATGGTCGCAGAGTGTTTCGAGGGGGAGCGGCTTGTCAATCACCGGACCCGACCGGCAGTTCCGAGAGCCACGAGACTGGCGTCATATGGGCGACATATTGGGCATCTAGAAATGCAGCCAACACGAAATCGTCCTCCCGATGACCACGGATGAACTGGCATCGACGGCGGGATGTAGGGAAGGGTCGGGTCAATCCCGGCCTTTTTCGTTTTTATCGCTTGTGGTCGATGCCGCTTCTCGTATCGGTGCGTCCTTCGAGGCCCGCTTTGCTCGCACCTCAGGATGAGGACCATTGGCTCTCGATCCCACGAAGCAACGGGCTCGATACGGGTTGGTAGGACGCAGCCCCGAGCTCACGAGCTTGCGGGAGCCATCCGCAACCTCCCTCATCCTGAGGTGAGAGCCCCCGGGTCTTGCCTTCGGCAAGCCCGAGGACAGGCTCCGCGAACCTCGAAGGACGCACGGAAAGGCTGGATCTACCCAGCCTGCCGCTCTTCGGCCGGGCGTCTGATCGATGTGGACGCTTCCAGAACGATGGGCAGGAGCCCGTCGCCGCCGGCGTCGACCACTTCGAAGAACTGCCGCCGCATGCGCGGTTCCCAAAACTTGTTGATGTGCTCGGCTGTGCCGGCAACGCCTTCCTCATGTGGCTTGGACAGGAAGAAGGTGCCGATCTGGTTCGCCATGCGGATCAGCTTCGCGTGCGGGCCGACGGCCCCGGTATCGTCATGCGACATGCCTGGCCACTCCACTTGTCAGGCGATGGGGATGGGTGAAAACGTCGAACTCCTCGCCGCGCACCAGCGCGACCAGCGTCATGCCGGCATCCTCGGCGGTGCGGATCGCAAGGGCGGTCGGCGCGGAAATGGCGATGATGACGGGCGAGCCGATGGCCGCCGCCTTCTGCACCATTTCGACCGAGACGCGGGACGTCACCACGACCGCGCCAGTCGATCCGTCGATGCCCGCGAGCGCCAGCGCACCGGCAAGCTTGTCGAGTGCGTTGTGCCGGCCGACATCCTCGCGCGCCGCGACGATGCCCTTGCCCGGTATGTAGAAGCCGGCGGCGTGAACCGCGCCGGTCTGCGCATGCAGCGGTTGCAGCCGCGAAAGGTCGCTCACAGCACGGACGATATCGTTCGCTGAAAGCGTAAGCAGGGACGCACCGACATCGCGCGTCTGCCGCATCGCCTCGTCGATCGATTCAATGCCGCACAGCCCGCAACCGACCGGGCCGGCAAGCCGCCGACGCCGCGCCTCGAACTGCCGGTTGGCGGTGTCCTTCAGGCGGATCTGTATATCGATGCCTTCGCCCGCTTCTTCCACCGTGATCGCATCGATCTCCTCCGGCGAGGCGACGATGCCCTCCGTCAGCGAGAAGCCGGTGGCGAAATCCTCAAGGTCGGCGGGCGAGGTCATCATCACAGCGTGGGTCGTACCGGCATAGCTTAGCGCGACCGGCGTTTCTTCAGGCACCATGCGCGCCGCGGCCTTGGTGCCGCCGGCCCGGCGCGCGATGCGTGTGGTTGAGGCGAGGGGGGGGCGGGTCATTATACGGTCACCGGGCAGGGCCGATGACGCTCTACGTTGCCCCCCTCTGTCCTGTCGGACATCTCCCCCACAGGGGTGCCTACCTTCCGTCCTTTCTCCGACGTTGGCGATTGGCGAAACCGAACGCGAAGGCCGATCTCCCCCCTTGTGGGGGAGATGTCCGGCAGGACAGAGGGGGGCGCGAAGGAATTCCACATTTCCGTATCGGCGAACCTACTCCGCCGCCTCCAGCCGGCCGGCGATGCGGCGGGACTGGCGGGACAGTTCCTCGTATTCCTCCTGCCATTCCGACGGGCCGTTGGACGGGCCGACCTGAACCGCGGTAACCTTGTATTCCGGGCAGTTGGTCGCCCAGTCTGAGAAGTCCGTGGTGATGACGTTGGCCTGCGTGTCGGGGTGGTGGAAGGTCGTGTAGACGACGCCCGGCGACACCCGATCGGTGATCTGCGCCCGAAGCGTGGTCTCGCCTGCCCGGCTCGTCAGCCGCACCCAGTCGCCGTCGCGCACCCCGCGTTGTTCTGCATCGTGCGGATGGATTTCGAGCACGTCCTGATCGTGCCAGATCACGTTTTCGGTGCGGCGCGTCTGCGCGCCGACATTGTATTGCGAAAGGATGCGGCCGGTGGTGAGCAGCAGCGGGAAGCGCGGCCCCGTCTTCTCGTCGGTCGCGACATATTCGGTGCGGATGAACTTGCCCTTGCCGCGCACGAAGCCGCCGACATGCATGATCGGCGTGCCTTCCGGGGCCTTCTCGTTGCAGGGCCACTGCACCGAGCCCTTTTCGTCCAGCAACGCATAGCTGACATTCTGGAAGCTTGGCGTTGTCTGCGCGATCTCGTCCATGATCTGCGACGGGTGCATGTAGTTCCAGTCGAGCCCCATGGCTTGGGCGAGCTTCTGCGTCACCTCCCAGTCGGCATAGCCGTTCTTCGGCGCCATCACCTTGCGCACGCGGTTGATGCGGCGCTCGGCATTGGTGAAGGTGCCGTCCTTCTCCAGGAAGGTCGAGCCCGGCAGGAACACGTGGGCATAGTTGGCGGTTTCGTTGAGGAACAGGTCGTGCACGACGACGCATTCCATCGCGGCGAGGCCGGCCGAGACGTGCTTGGTGTCGGGGTCGGACTGCAGGATGTCCTCACCCTGGATGTAGATGCCCTTGAAGGAACCTTCGACCGCGGCATCCAGCATGTTCGGAATGCGCAGGCCCGGCTCGTTGTCGAGCTTGACGCCCCACAGCGCTTCGTAGATGTCGCGCACCGCATCGCCGGAGACGTGGCGGTAGCCCGGCAGCTCGTGCGGGAAGGAGCCCATGTCGCAGGAGCCCTGCACGTTGTTCTGGCCGCGCAGCGGGTTCACGCCAACGCCGGGCCGGCCGATATTGCCGGTCAGCATGGCGAGGTTGGCGATGCCCATCACCGTGGTGGAGCCCTGGCTGTGCTCCGTCACGCCGAGGCCATAATAGATCGCGCCGTTGCCGCCGGTGGCATAGAGCCGCGCGGCCGCGCGGATGGTCTCGGGGTCGACGCCTGCGAGCTTGCCGACAACCTCCGGGGAATTGCTTTCGTCGGCGACGAAGGACGCATAATCCTCGAACTCCGACCAGTCGCAGCGCTCACGGATGAAGGACTCGTTGAAAAGGCCCTCGGTGACGATGACATGCGCGAGCGCGGTGACGACGGCAACATTGGTGCCGGGCCGCAGCGGAAGGTGATGCGTTGCCTTCGCATGCACCGAATCCACCGTCTCGGTGACGCGCGGATCGAGCACGATCAGCTTGGCGCCCTGGCGGATGCGCTTCTTCATGCGGGAGGCGAAGACCGGATGCGCGGCGGAAGGATTGGCGCCGATCACCACGATGACATCGGAATGCTCGACCGAGTCGAAATCCTGCGTGCCGGCCGAGGTGCCGTAGGTCTGGCCGAGGCCGTAGCCCGTCGGCGAGTGGCAGACCCGGGCGCAGGTGTCGACGTTGTTGTTGCCGAAGCCCTGCCGGATGAGCTTCTGGACGATATAGGTCTCTTCGTTGGTGCAGCGCGAGGATGTGATGCCGCCGATCGAGCCCCTGCCGTACTGATACTGGATGCGGCGGAACTCGCTGGCGATATGCGCGAACGCTTCTTCCCAGCTCACCTCACGCCAGGGATCGGTGATCTTTTCGCGCACCATCGGGTTGAGGATGCGCTCCTTGTGGGTGGCGTAACCCCAGGCGAACCGGCCCTTGACGCAGCTATGGCCCCGATTGGCCTTGCCATCCTTCCAGGGCACCATACGCACCAGTTCGTCGCCGCGCATCTCGGCCTTGAACGAGCAGCCGACGCCGCAATAGGCGCAGGTGGTGACGACGGAATGTTCCGGCTGGCCGATCTCGATCACCGACTTCTCAGTCAGCGTCGCGGTCGGGCAGGCCTGCACGCAGGCGCCGCAGGATACGCACTCCGACGACAGGAAATCCTGGTGCATGCCGGGCGATACCCGGCTTTCGAAGCCGCGACCCTCGATCGTCAGCGCGAAGGTGCCCTGCACCTCCTCGCAGGCCCGCACACAGCGCGAGCAGACGATGCACTTCGAAGGATCGTAGGTGAAATAAGGGTTGGATTCGTCCTTCGGCATCCAGCGGAAATTGTCCGCTCCGTCGGTTCGATCCTTGGCGAAGACGTGGTTGTCGCCCTCATAGCCGTAGCGCACGTCGCGCAGGCCCACCGCGCCGGCCATGTCCTGCAGTTCACAGTCGCCATTGGCCGCACAGGTCAGGCAATCGAGCGGATGGTCGGAGATGTAGAGCTCCATCACGCCGCGGCGGATGTCCTTGAGGCGCCCGGTCTGGGTATGCACCACCATGCCGGGCGCAACCGGCGTGGTGCACGAGGATGGGGTGCCGTTCCGGCCTTCGATCTCGACCAGGCACAACCGGCAGGAGCCGAACGCATCGACCATGTCGGTTGCGCACAGCTTCGGGATCTGGATGCCCGCCTCCATCGAGGCGCGCATGATCGAGGTGCCTTCGGGCACGGTGACCTCGAAGCCGTCGACGGTGAGCGTGACCTGTTTTTCGGCCTTCGAAGCGGGGGTGCCGTAGTCGATTTCGTGGATGAGACCCATGGGAATGCTCCTAGCGGTCCTTGTTCTCTGTCAGCGTGTGCGCGACGAGTGCGTTTGCGTGGCCATGGCCGAGTCCGTGCTCGCTCTTCAGCCAGTTCACGATTTCCATGTGTTTCGCGCCAACGCGCTCCTGAATGAGCGTCTTCCAATGGTCGATCGGCTGGCCATAGGTTTTTTCGATCGACGGAAAATAGGAAGCAGGGCCTTTGACCTTTTCGTTCATTCCGCCGCCTCCAGCTTGGCCTGCGGCGCGAAATCGTCCGGGAAATGGTTGATGGCGCTCATGACAGGGTAGGGCGTGAAGCCGCCCAGCGCGCAGAGCGACCCGAACTTCATCGTGTTGCAGAGGTCGGTGACGAGCGCGCGGTTCTTTTCCGGTTCGATGCCGGCGGCGATCTTGTCGAGCGTCTCGACCCCGCGCGTCGAACCGATGCGGCAGGGCGTGCACTTGCCACAGCTTTCGATGGCGCAGAACTCCATCGCGAAACGGGCCTGCTTGAGCATGTCGGCCGTATCGTCGAAGACGGTGATGCCGGCATGACCGATCAGGCCGTCCTTGGCCGCGAAGGCCTCGTAGTCGAAGGGCGTATCGAACAGGTCGCGCGGGAAATAGGCCCCGAGCGGCCCGCCGACCTGAACCGCCTTCACCGGCCGGCCGGTGGCCGTGCCGCCGCCGATCTCGTCGACGATCTCGCCCAGCGAGAGGCCGAAGCCAGCCTCAAACAGTCCGCCATGCTTCACATTGCCGGCGATCTGGATCGGGATCGTGCCGCGCGAACGGCCCATGCCGAAGTCGCGGTAGAATTCGCCGCCCTTGTCGAGGATGATCGGCACCGAGGCGAGCGAGATAACGTTGTTGATGACTGTCGGCTTGCCGAACAGCCCCTGGATGGCCGGTAGCGGCGGCTTAGCGCGCACAACGCCGCGCTTGCCCTCCAGCGAATTGAGCAGCGAGGTCTCTTCGCCGCAGACATAGGCGCCGGCGCCGGCGCGAATCTCGATGTCGAATGCGTTGGGCGACCCGAGAACGGCGGGCCCCAAAACACCGGCGCGCCGCGCGACGCCGACCGCCGCCTCCATGGCGCGGATCGCGTGCGGGTATTCGGAACGGATATAGACGAAGCCCTTGGTCGCGCCGGTGGCGATGCCCGCAATCGCCATGCCCTCGATCAGCACGAAGGGGTCGCCCTCCATGATCATGCGGTCGGCGAAGGTGGCGCTGTCGCCCTCGTCGGCGTTGCAGACGATGTATTTGCGCTCGGCAACCGTGTCGTGGACGGTCTTCCACTTGATACCTGTCGGGAAGCCCGCGCCGCCGCGCCCGCGCAGGCCGGAATCCGTCACCGTCTGCACGATGTCGGCCGGCGTCATCGCCACGGCCTTCTTCAGGCCCGCAAGCCCGCCATGGGCCTCGTAGTCGTCCAGCGAAAGCGGGTCGGTGATGCCGCAGCGCGCAAAGGTCAGCCGCGTCTGCTTCGCCAGGAACGGTACCTGTTCAGGATTACCAAGCGATAGCCGATGCTGCCCGCCCGAGAGAAGTCCGGCATCGAACATTGAGGCGACGTCGGATGGCTTCACCGGACCATAGGCGACGCGGCCGGCGTCAGTCGCCACCTCGACCATCGGCTCCAGCCAGTAGAGGCCACGCGAGCCGTTGCGCACGATGGTCGCCTCGACGCCGCGCGCTCCAAGCTCGGCGGCGATGGCCTTCGCGACCTTCTCCGCGCCGAGCGCCAGCGCGCCCGAATCGCCGGGAATGTAGATGACGGGGGTCACGTCCGCACCTCCGCCGCAATCTCTGCGACCGTGTCTGCGTCCAGCCGTCCGATCACCTCTCCGTCAAGCATGGCGGCTGGCGCGCAGGCGCAGAGGCCGAGGCAATAGACCGGCTCAAGCGTGACCGAACCATCCGCCGCCGTCTGGTGAAAGTCGACGCCGAGCGCGGCCTTGACCTGTGTGGCGATCGCGTCCGAGCCCATCGACTGGCAGGCTTCCGCCTGGCAGAGCTTGAGCACATGCCGGCCGGCAGGCTGGCTGCGATAATCGTGATAGAAGGTGACGACGCCGTGCACCTCTGCTTTGGAGAGGTTCAGCGCCTCGGCGATGACGGGAAGCGCCTCGGTCGGCACGCAGCCGAACTCTTCCTGAACGCCGTGGAGGATCGGAAGAAGCGGCCCCTCGAGGCCCTTAAGTTCCTCGATGATCGCGGCGACCTGCGCCTCGGTTTCGGTACCTTGCGACTGCATCACGCTGCAGCGCCCTCCCTGTTCCTTGCCGGAATTCGCTAAGTCTTTATGAGAACAGACGAAACCGGCAATATCAATAAAGCAGTCCCGTCGTTTGATAGAAGTTGTCTATCGTTCGGACCCTGCCCGGATCATGGATCAGAGGCGTCCGGCGAAATCGCCTGCCAGCGTCATCGCCTCGTCAAGCAGCGCCGCCACCAGCGGCGTGTGCGGCTCGCGCTTGGCCGCCACGAGGCCGACGATGTGGCGGGCGTCGGGTTCGACGATCGGTATGGCCCGGATAGGCTCCGAGAAGCCAAAGGTTTCCGCGAGGTTGAGCGGCATGATCGATGACCATTTCCCGGTGCGGATATGGGAAAACAGCACGATCATCGAGTTGGATTCCAGCGTCGGCCGCGCCTCGGTGCCGGCTTCGGCCAGATGCTGGTCGATGATGCGGCGGTTCTGCATGTCGGGGGTCAACAGGCACAGCGGCAGCTCGGCGACTTCGGCCCAGGTTACGCGTTCCCGGTCGGCGAGCGGCGTTCCCGCCGCCGTGATGAGCTGGTAGCGCTCGGCGTAAAGCGGCACCGAGACCACGCGGCCAAGCGGCTCGTTGTCGAGATAGGTGATGCCGGCGTCGATGTCGAAATTGCCGAGCAGCGACAGCACCTCGATCGAGGTGCGCGACAGAATGGTGAAGGTGACGCCGGGGTGCTTCTTGCGGAATGGCGTGGTCAGAAGCGGCGTCATGGCGAGCGCGGTCGGAATGGCCGCGATCCGCAGACGGCCGGAAAGGCCATGGCGGGCCGCGCGCATCTCCTCCTTCATCGTGCGGGCATCGCCGGTGATGCGCCGCGCCCAGGCAAGCACCTGTTCGCCTTCCGGCGTCAGGCCCTGAAAGCGCGATCCGCGCTGCACCAGCATCACGCCAAGCTGGTCCTCGAGTTGCTTGACCGCGGCCGAAAGCGTCGGCTGGGTGATGCCAAGTTCCTCGGCTGCCTTGCCGAAATGCCGCGTGCGCGCCAGCGCAATGAAGAATTCGAGCTTGTCGATCATAGGCGGACATTAGTCTCGTCAGCGCCGGATCGCCACAGTCACGATGGGCCTGCCCTTGGCCACGCATGCAAACTGCATTATCTGGGCAGCACAAAGAAACAAGCGGAAGCAAACGCCATGTCCGTGACCACGGAAGCAGTCCTCGAAACGCTGAGGACGATCAAGGGCCCTGATTTCGAGGGCGACATCGTCTCGCTGGGGCTGGTCTCCGACATTTTCATCGCCAATTCCAAGGTGTTCTTTTCCGTCACCGTACCGGCCGATCGCGCGCAGGCGCTGGAGCCGCTACGCGCGGCCGCCGAGCGCGCGGTGAATGCGATGCCGGGCGTCGAGGGCGCCGTCGTTGCGCTGACGGCCGAAAAGAAGGGCGGCGGCATGGAAGCGGCGCCGACACCACCGCCCCGGCCGGCCGCGCCACCGCGTCCGGCGCCGGCCCAGGCTGCGCCCGCCGGGAAGCAGCGCGGCAAAGCCGGCGTGCCGGGCGTCGAGGCGATCATCGCGGTCGCATCGGGCAAGGGCGGTGTCGGCAAGTCGACCACCGCTGTGAACCTTGCGCTCGGCCTCGCGGCCAACGGGCTCAAGGTCGGCATCCTCGATGCCGACATATACGGTCCCTCGATGCCGCGGCTTCTCGGCATCTCCGGCAGGCCGCAGACGGTGGACGGCAAAATCCTTAAACCGATGGAGAATTATGGCGTAAAGGTCATGTCGATGGGCTTCCTCGTCGACGAGGAGACGCCGATGATCTGGCGCGGGCCGATGGTGATGTCGGCGCTGACCCAGATGCTGCGCGAGGTCGAGTGGGGCGCGCTCGACGTGCTCGTCGTCGACATGCCGCCCGGCACCGGCGACGCGCAGCTCACCATGGCGCAGGCCGTGCCGCTCGCGGGCGCGGTCATCGTCTCAACACCGCAGGACCTCGCCCTGATCGATGCCCGCAAGGGCTTGAACATGTTCCACAAGGTCGATGTGCCGCTGCTCGGCATTGTCGAGAACATGAGCTATTTCCTCGCCCCTGACACCGGCAACCGATACGACATCTTCGGCCATGGCGGCGCGCGCCGAGAGGCCGAGCGCCTCGGTGTCCCGTTCCTCGGCGAGGTGCCGCTGACGATGGACGTGCGCGAATCCTCCGACGCCGGCACGCCGGTCGTCGTCTCCGACCCGCAGGGCGCGCAGGCGAAGGTCTATCGCGAGATCGCCGGCAAGGTCTGGGAGCAGGTTAAGGCCGCAAGCGCTGCGTCTGCAGCGGCAGCGCCGGCAATCGTATTCGAGTAGGGGATCAAGGGAATAGGGCAGTAAGGCAGTGGGGTGAGAAGAGCTTGAATGCCCTACTGCCTTACTGCCCCAGTTACCAGCGATTCAGGGAGGAACTTTTGTCCGAAACACCCGTCATTCATGAACGCCGCGACGGCTATGCCGTCATCACGTTGAACCGGCCCGAACGGCTGAATGCGTTCAATGAGGCCCAGCACCTGGCTTTGCGCGCCGCGCTGGAGGCCTGCGAGGCCGACAGGGATTGCGGCGCGATCATATTGACGGGGGCAGGGCGCGGCTTCTGCGCCGGGCAGGACCTGTCCGACCGCGATCCGACGATCCTTGGCGAGAGTCCCGACCTCGGCATGACGCTGGAGACCTACTACAACCCACTGGTGCGTAAGTTGCGGGCGCTGGAAATGCCGGTCATCTGCGCCGTCAACGGTGTGGCTGCGGGCGCAGGCGCCAACATCGCCCTTGCCTGCGATGTCGTGCTGGCGGCCAAGTCGGCGAAGTTCATCCAGGCCTTCTCGAAGATCGGTCTCATTCCCGATGCAGGCGGCACCTACTGGCTGACGAAACATCTCGGCGAAGCCCGCGCCAAGGCACTGGCGCTGACGGCGCATCCGCTCTCCGCAGAGGATGCGGCGCAGTGGGGGCTGATCTGGAAGGCGGTGGACGATGACAGGCTGATGGAGGAGGCGACGGCACTTGCCGAAAGCTTCGCCAAAGGCCCCACGCGCGCCTATGCGCTGACGAAACAGGCGATCCAGGCCGCGACAATGAATGACCTCGATGCGCAACTCGAGGTCGAGCGGAGCTTGCAGCGCGAAGCCGGCTGGTCCGACGACTACAAGGAAGGCGTTGCCGCCTTCCTGCAGAAGCGGCCAGCGGATTTCAAAGGGCGCAGAAGCAGCTAGTCGCCCTTATCACGCCTGTACAGCCAGGTACTCCGGCAGGTCCGCCACCGAATCGAGAATCACGTCGGCGAGCTGGCTGAGCGAGTCGCGCGTGCCGGTGCCCGAAAGCACACCGACGGCGAGCCCCGCGCCCGCGGTCTTTGCCATTTCGAGGTCGTGGCGGTTGTCGCCTACCATGGCTACCTGCGAAGGCCGCAGGCCGGTGAAGTCGCAGAACGCGTAGACGGTATCGGGCGCCGGCTTCGGATTGGCTACGGCGTCGTATCCGTAAGTGGCGGCGAACATTTGCGCGACCCCCAGCGCAAGCAGCGTGCGTTCGGCCCCGCCCGTGGAATCGTTGGTTGCGATGCCGAGCTGGCGGCCGGTTGCGTGCAAGGCGGCAAGCGCTTCCCGGCAGCCTGGCAGCACGACTGGCTTGGATGCGCCTTCCTCGGTGGTGAAGCGATCGAATTCGGCGATCAGCGCATGCCGGGCGCTGTTGGCAAGATGTGGATACCAGAGGCTGACGATATCGGCATTTGTGCCGGCGGCGAAGATCGAGTCGGGCCGGAAGCTGTGCGTCGTGAAATCGAAGCCCGCAACGTCGAGCAGATCGTTGGCGCGGTCGCGGTCGCCGTCCGCCGCTCGCAGGGCGAGAATGTCACCGATGGCGAACCATGTGGCGTGGAAATCGACAAGTGTGCCGTCCTTGTCGAAAAGAATGCCCTTGATGTCGGCCAAGTCGATCGCCTTCGCTACTGGAGTTCGCGCATGTGTCGCACGAGGCCGGCGGTGGACGCGTCGCGGCCTGCGGCATCCTCCTTGCCTTCCACGACAGGCAGAAGCCCCGTGGCCAGCTCCTTGCCAAGCTCCACGCCCCACTGGTCGAACGCATTGATGTTGAAGAGCTGCGCTTCCACGAACACCCGGTGCTCGTAGAGCGCGATCAGCCTGCCGAGCGTGAAAGGATCGAGCGTACGGTAGAGCAACGTCACCGACGGCCTGTTGCCGGAAAAGACGCGGTGCGGCGCGATGCGCTCGACCTCCTGCGCGGCCATGCCTTTCGCCAGCATCTGAGCGCGCGCCTCTTCCAGCGTGCGGCCCTTCATCAACGCTTCAGACTGGGCGAAGCAATTGGCGACGAGCAGATCGTGATGGTGGCGCAACGCCGGCTCATGGCCCACGGCCGCGATGAGAAATTCGACCGGGATTACGTCCGTGCCCTGGTGCAGGAGCTGGAAGAAGGCGTGCTGGCCGTTGGTGCCGGGCTCGCCCCAAACCAGCGGGCCGGTGGGTGTGGAAACCGGCGTCCCGTCGAGCGTCACACCCTTGCCGTTCGATTCCATGTCGAGCTGCTGGAGATAGGCTGGCAACCGGGCAAGACGCTGGTCGTAGGGAATAACCGCGCGGGCGGGATAATCGCAGACGACGCGATGCCAGTAGCCGACCAGCCCCAGCATCATCGGCAGATTGTCCTGCAGCGGAGCGGTCTCGAAATGCCGGTCCATCGCATTGGCACCGTCGAGCAGCCTGCCGAAATTCTCCGGCCCGATCGCGATCATCACCGGCAGGCCGATGGCCGACCACATCGAATAACGCCCGCCGACCCAGTCCCAGAAGCCGAAGACCCGGTCTTCAGCGATGCCGAAGGCGGCCACCTTGTCGAGCGCCGTCGAAACGGCCGCGAAATGCGCCGAGACCGCATCCTCGCCAAGCGCAGAGGCGATCCACCGCCGGGCTGTCTCGGCGTTGGTCATGGTTTCGATGGTGGTGAAGGTCTTCGATGCGACGATGAAAAGCGTCGAGGCGGGGTCGAGCCCCCTCAAGGTGTCGGCGATATGAGCGCCGTCGACATTGGAGACGTAATGCGCACGCGGGCCGTCGTGATAGGGCGCGAGCGCCAGCGTCGCCATGGCTGGTCCCAGGTCCGAACCGCCGATGCCGATATTGACCACGTCGGTGATCTTGCTGCCGGTGGCGTCGGCGATCGTGCCGGAGCGGATGCCGTCGGCAAACTTCGCCATCGCGGCGAGTACGGCGCGCACGTCGCCCATCACGTCGGCACCGTCGACTTTTACGGCACGATCCGAGCGGTTGCGCAGGGCGGTGTGCAGGACCGCGCGCCCCTCGGTAGTATTGATCGCTTCGCCGGCAAACATGGCGGCACGGCGCTGCTCCACCTTGGCGGCGCGGGCAAGCTGTTCGAGCAGCGCAAGGGTTTCCGCCGTTACCGCGCATTTGGAGAAGTCGAAGAGCAGGTCGTCGAGACGCAGCGAGAAGGCCTCGAAACGGCTCGGGTCGGATGTGAAAGCGGCGCGCATGTCGAGTGGCATCAGCGCGGCGTGGTGGGTCTTGAGCGCGGCGAGCGCCTCGTCGAAACCGGTCCTGTCCATATCTGTCTCCGCCAGCTTTTGGGGCAGCCGCAACCGGTCGTGCCGGCGCGCGCGGATTCATAAGCCTTGGGCAGCCGAACGTTCAAGCAGCAAATGGCCCAAGCGCCGATCTATCAGTGGCACAAATTGGTATCATCAATTTATTTCATTGGCTTAAGTCATTGGCCCAGTCTTGAATGCGTTGCGCCAGAGACCGTCGAGTCTCTCGGCATTCGGGAGTGAAGCCATGCCTACGCGAACCGATCCGGCCATATGGTCCGGCTTGTTCAGGATTTCGGCCGATTCCGGCCAGACGCTTCAGGCGCAGATCCGTCAGGCCATCGTGGCTGCCATCCTCGATCGGCAGATCGCGGCGTCGATGCCGCTGCCCTCTTGCCGTATCTTGGCGGAAAAGCTCGGCGTTGCGCGCGGCACGGTGGTGCTTGCGTTCCAGCAGCTCGTCGATCAGGGATTTCTCATCGCCAAGGAGCGTCGCGGCCACTTCGTAAATCCGGAAGTGCTTGCAACCCCCGGACGCATGCGCGAGGTTCCCAACCGCGAGCAGCAGGACAAGATCGACTGGAAGGCGCGCCGGCAGATCGCAGCCTCCGACATGCCCGAGCCGACCAAGCAGGAGAACTGGATCAAGTCGTCCTATCCGTTCGTCTATGGACAGTTCGACCCGGCGCTGTTTCCGACCGCGGAATGGCGCGAGTGCAACCGCATGGCGCTTGCCGTGCTGGAGATCCGCAACTGGGCGGCCGACATGGTCGACCGTGACGATCCGTTGCTGATCGAGCAGATCCAGGCCCGCCTGCTGCCGCGGCGTGGCATCTTCGCCAATCCGGACGAGATTATCGTCACGCTGGGCGCGCAGAATGCGCTCTACATGCTGGCCACGCTTCTGATGAATAAGGGTTCGCGGGTGGCGATGGAGGATCCGGGCTATCCCGATGCGCGCTCCATCTTCCAGCTTGCAGGTGCCGAGGTCGCGCCAGTCAGGGTTGACAAGGACGGCATCGATGTAGGCGCCATCCCCCGCGAGAGCGACTTTGTCTTCGTGACGCCCAACCACCATTGCCCGACGATGGTGTCGCTGAGCGAGGCCAGGCGGCGGCAGTTGCTGGCCGATGCCGAGGCGCACGACCGCATCATCATCGAGGATGGCTATGACAGCCAGCTCATGGACGACGCGCCGCAACAGGCGCTGCGCGGCATGGACCGTTCCGGGCGGGTGGTCTACGTCGGATCGATGTCCAAGACGCTCGCGCCGGGCCTGCGGCTCGGTTACATCGTCGCGTCCGCCGGCCTGATCGCCGAGCTGCGCGCATTGCGCCGCTTCATGCTGCGGCATCCGCCGGCAAACAACCAGCGCGCCGTGGCGCTATTCCTCTCGCTCGGTCACCACGAGGCGCTGGTGCGCCGGCTGTCGGCCGCGTTCGCGGAACGCCGCAAACGGCTTGCCCATGCCGTCGACGCCTTCCTGCCGGAATGGCGCTTCGGCGAGACGCCGGGCGGAACCTCGCTCTGGCTGGAAGGTCCGCGCGGCACGGACAGCGCCGCGCTGGCCCAGATGGCTGAGGCGCGCGGGGTTCTGGTCGAGCCGGGCGCACGCTTCTTCGACCGACCCGAGAAGAACGGGCACTTCCTGCGGCTGGGCATTTCGTCGATTGCGCTGCAGCACATCGAGCCGGGCATCCGAGAACTGGCGACTGCGGCGGGTCGCAGGCCGGCCGCCGCCTGATCCGATCCTTTGGGCCAGCATTTCAGTGCTGGCTCATCTTCGCCGAATCGGGTGGCACAATCCCGCAAACCGCGACCGCGCCATAGTTCCTGAAGGCGCAGCGACAAGAGTGGCCCGTAGATGGCTGCCCCCGCTGCCCGAACGCCAGTTGGGGAACTGTCGATGCCGGTCACGGTCGATGAACAACAGGCTGCCGCACCCGCTTCCAGGCGCTCGGGCGGCCGCGAGGCGCGGCGTGCGATGCGGGCAGCGCCCCTTGCGCAGGACATAAACCCGGTCAGGCCGGGGCTTGAAGGCGGCCGCTACCAACCGCTCGACCGGAACGACATGGACCAGATCCACGAGGCGGTCCTGACGATCCTCGAAACGGTCGGCTTCGCCAACGCCATTCCAAGCTGTATCGCCGCGCTGACGCGGGCCGGGGCGCAACATGGCGCCGACGGCCGCATTCGCTTTCCGCGCGCGCTGGTGCTGGAGACAATCGCAAAGGCCGCGCGCCACTTCACCCTCCACGGCCAGGATGAGCGGCACGACATGGTCGTACAGGGTAGTCGGGTGCATTACGGCACGGCGGGCGCGGCGGTGCATGTGGTCGATGTCGAAAAGCGCGAATACCGGGAATCGCTGCTGCAGGACATCTACGATGCCGCGCGCATCGTCGACGCGATGGACAACATCCATTTCTTCCAGCGCCCGATGGTGGCGCGCGACATGGTCGACCCCGCCGATCTCGACCTGAACACGCTCTATGCCTGCCTGATGGGCACGACCAAGCATGTCGGCACCAGCTTCACGGTTCGCGAAAACGTCGCGCCAGCGCTCGACATGCTTTATGCCATCGCTGGCGGCGAAGCGAATTTCCGCGCCCGCCCGTTCGTCTCCAACTCAAACTGCTTCGTCGTGCCGCCGATGAAGTTCGCCGAAGATGCCTGCGGCGTGCTTGAAGCCTGTGTCGAGGGTGGCATACCGATCCTTTTGCTGTCGGCAGGGCAGGCGGGCGCGACGGCTCCGGCTGCCATCGCCGGTGCGGTGGTACAGGCCGTGGCCGAGGTGCTGGCAGGCCTCGTCTATGTCAATGCGCTCGCGCCCGGCCATCCCTGCATATTCGGCACCTGGCCCTTCGTGTCGGACCTGCGCACCGGCGCGATGTCCGGCGGCTCCGGCGAGCAGGCGCTTTTGACGGCGGCCTGCGCGCAGATGGCGCAATATTACGACCTGCCCGGCGGCTCGGCGGCCGGCATGGCCGATTCCAAGCTGCCCGACGCCCAGTCGGGTTACGAGAAGGGCATCACCGACGTGATGGCGGGCCTTTCTGGGCTCAATCTGGTCTACGAGTCGGCTGGCATGCACGCCTCGCTCCTCGGCTTCTGCCTGGAGAGCCTCATCATCGATAACGACATGATCGGCCAGTGCCTGCGCTGCGTGCGCGGCATCGAGGTGTCGGAGACGAGCCTGTCGGTCGCTTCGATCGCCGACGTCTGCCTCAACGGGCCGGGTCACTATCTCGGCCACGAGCAGACATTGCGGCTGATGCAGACGGAATATTTCTATCCAGCCATCGCCGACCGGTTCAGCCCGAAGGAATGGAACGAGAAGGGCAGGCCCGACATGCTCCAGCGCGCGATCGCCGAGAAGCGGCGCATCCTGGAAACGCACTTTCCCCGGCACGTCTCGCGGGACATCGACGACGCGCTTCGGGGCCGCCACGCCAACATCTACCTGCCGCGCAAGGCAATGGGGTGGTAGGCGCCGGCTATTCGACGCTCAGCTCGAAGCGCGCTATGATCTCGGGGTGCATGAGCTTGGCGTGCAGCGCCAGCAACACCAGTTGGGCATCGATGCCGCCATTGCCGTCCAGGGCATGTTCGATGCGGGCCTCGACATCGTTCACGCGGTCGGTGCCGTTGACGGCTGCAAACGCCTCCGGGCCTACCGCGCAATAGGCAAACAGCCCGGCGAGCGGCGGATAGGCTTCGGGTGGTGGCTCGGCATCCGGCCAGTGATCCTTCATCAGGTTGACGATCGTCAGCTTGACGCCTTCGGGGACAAGCGCGGGGTGAAGGTCGACGGATCGCAGCGCGGCATCCAGCCGGCGCAGGTCTTCCGAGCGGCCGAACAATCCGAAGAAGCCGAGAGATGAATTGCGTCTGGTCAAGAATACGTTCCGTTCAGCCACAAAAGCGGGACCGGTTACTTATACGCAATAATGTGACGGCACATCTTTTTTGCGTAGAGCAAACCGTGTGACGAGCATCCGGTACGGGAGTACAATACGCCCCAAGCGGGGTTTGTGCCTGGTACCGGGAGGTTCGACATGGCGCGCAAATACATAGACTGCCGCGAATTTCCAAGTGAAATGAAATGCACAGTTGCAATCTCGGCCGATGGCGAAGACGAACTCGTCGAGGCCGCCGTTCAGCATGCAGTTGCTGTGCATGGAGAGCACGACACTCCCGATTTCCGGAAGGAAATCAGGAATGCCATGCATGAGGGCACGCCACCTCTGACGGTGGCGTAGCAAGCCGATACGGGACCGTGCCTTCTGGCGCGGCCCCGTTCTTTCAGTGATTGTTTCGCGGCACGCCTTTTTCCTGCGCGACCCGCCGGTATTTCACGGCGGGCTTCAGCACCATGCCGGCTGAGAGCTGGTCGACCATGCCGCGCTGGATTTCCTGCCACGGCGTCTGGTGCTCGGGATAGGCGTAGCCGCCATTGGCTTCCAGTTTCGCGCGGCGCTCGGTGAGTTCCGCGTCCGAAATCAGGATGTCGGCCGTACCCTTGCGCAAGTCGATCCGCACGCGGTCCCCGCTTTTCAGCAAAGCCAGCCCGCCGCCGACCGCAGCCTCCGGTGACGCATTGAGGATCGACGGACTGCCCGACGTGCCGGACTGCCGGCCGTCGCCGATGCAGGGCAGGGCGTGCACACCCTTTTTGATGAGATAAGCCGGCGGCTGCATGTTCACGACTTCCGCCGCACCCGGATAACCGACCGGCCCGGTCCCGCGCATGAACAGAATGGTGTTTTCGTCGATGCCGAGCGCAGAGTCCTCTATGCGGTCGTGATAGTCTTCCGGTCCGTCGAACACCATCGCCTTGCCTTCGAAGGCGTCCGGATCCTCGGGGTTGGAAAGGTATCGTTCGCGGAATTCCGTCGAGATCACGCTCGTCTTCATGATGGCGGAATCGAACAGGTTGCCCTTGAGGTTGATGAAGCCGGCATGCTCCTTGAGCGGTGCGGAAACCGATCGGATCACCTTTTCGTCGAGGTTTTCCGTCTCGCCGCAATTCTCGCCCATGGTGCGGCCATTGACGGTGCGCGCATCGGGATGCGGCAGCAGCCTACCCTTCATCAGCTCGGCCACTACAGCCGGCACACCGCCAGCATGGTGGTAATCCTCGCCGAGATATTCGCCGGCCGGCTGCAAATTCACCAGCAGCGGCACATGGTGGCCGACACTTTGCCAGTCGTCATTGTCGAGCGGCACGCCGAGATGGCGCGCGATGGCATTGAGATGGATCGGCGCGTTGGTCGAGCCACCAATGGCGGAGTTTACGACGATGGCATTCTCGAACGCCTCGCGGGTCATGATGTCCGACGGTTTCAGGTCCTCATGAACCATCTCCACCGCACGTCGGCCGGTCTCATACGCTATCTGGCCACGCTCGCGGTAGGGGGCGGGGATCGCCGCCGAACCCGGAAGCTGCATGCCCAGCGCCTCGGCGAGGCTGTTCATCGTCGTGGCCGTGCCCATCGTGTTGCAGTAACCGACGGAAGGGGCCGACGAGGCGACGAGGTCCATGAAGCCGCTATAGTCGATCTCGCCGGCGGCCAGCATTTCTCGGGCCTTCCAGACGATGGTGCCCGAGCCGGTGCGTTCGCCGCGATGCCAGCCATTGAGCATCGGGCCGACCGAAAGCGCGATGGCGGGAATGTTGACGGTGGCAGCGCCCATCAGCATCGCCGGCGTGGTCTTGTCGCAGCCGATGGTGAGCACAACGCCATCGAGCGGATAGCCGTAGAGCACCTCGACCAGGCCGAGATAGGCAAGGTTGCGGTCGAGCGAGGCGGTGGGGCGCTTGCCTGTCTCCTGGATCGGATGAACCGGAAACTCGAAGGCGAGCCCGCCGGCCGCGGTGATGCCGTCGCGCACGCGCTTGGCCAGTTCGATGTGGTGGCGGTTGCAGGGCGACAGGTCGGAGCCGGTCTGTGCGATGCCGATGATCGGCTTGCCGGACTGAAGCTCCTCGCGGGTAAGCCCGTAGTTGAGATAGCGCTCGATGTAGAGTGCGGTCATGCCCGGGTCGGCGGGGTTGTCGAACCATTGCTGGGACCGAAGTTTCGTCCTGGCTGTACCGGCCATGTGCATTTCCCTCTTTTGAAGCAGGCTGCATTTATTGCATGCTCGCAGGCGATTGCGCTACATGTGAGCGAGCCACCCGGGAGGATTTGAGCCATGGCGATGACGATCGAAGGCGAAGAGCGGATCGAGGCGCCGATCGGCAAGGTCTGGGAAGCGCTGAACGACCCCGAGGTGCTGGCCGCCAGCATCCCCGGCTGCGAAAGCCTCGAGAAGAAATCCGATACCGAGCTTGAGGCGGTTGTGACCCTCAAGATCGGGCCGATCAAGGCCAAGTTCAACGGCGAGGTCGAGCTCAAAAACCTCAAGCCGCCGCATTCCTACACCATCCAGGGCGAAGGCAAAGGCGGCATCGCCGGCTTCGCCAAGGGCGGCGCCGACGTGACGCTGACCGAGGATGGTCCGGACGCGACGATCCTGCGCTACGAGGCGAAAGCCGATGTCGGCGGCAAGATCGCCCAGCTCGGCAGCAGGCTCATCACCTCGACCTCGAAGAAGCTGGCGGGTCAGTTCTTCTCCAACTTCAACGAAAAGGTAAGCGCCGGCTGACGGAGTGCGTCCGGCGAAGCCACGGCCGTCATAGACGATGTGCATCCTTCGAGGCTCGCGGAGCCTGTCCTCGGGCTTGCCGGAGGCAAGACCCGGGGGCTCGCACCTCAGGATGAGGGCTTTTGCGCATCGAGCCCGCAACTCTGTGGGTCCGAGGGCCAGCCTCCCTCATCCTGAGGTGCATCGAGCCCGCAACGTAGTGGGTTAGAGAGCCAGCCTCCTCATCCTGAGGTGCGAGCGGCAGCGAGCCTCGAAGGACGCACCATCCTCGCTGCCCAACGGCGCGCCTCCTAGGCTACCGCAGCTCGCGCCGAAGAATCTTGCCGACATTGGTCTTCGGCAGCTCGGTGCGGAACTCGACCTGTCTGGGCCGCTTGTAGCCAGTCAGCTTGTCCTTGCAGAACTCGATGAGGTCCTTGTCGGTAAGGTTCGGGTCCTTCTTCACGACGAAGATCTTCGGCACCTCGCCGGATTTCTCGTCGGGCACGCCGACCGCCGCCACCTCGAGTACGCCCGGATGCATGGCAATGACGTCCTCGATCTCATTCGGGTAGACGTTGAAGCCGGAGACCAGGATCATGTCCTTCTTGCGGTCGACGATCTTCACGTGGCCGCGCTCGTCCATGAAGCCCATATCGCCCGACTTGAAGAAGCCGTCCTTGGTCATCACCTTGGCGGTCTCGTCAGGACGATTCCAGTAGCCGGCCATGACCTGAGGGCCCTTGATGCAGATCTCGCCGACTTCGCCGAGCGGCACGTCCTTGCCGTCCTCGTCGCGGATGGCGATCTCCGTCGACGGGATCGGCAGGCCGATCGTGCCGGAGAATTCGTCGGCGTCGAATCGGTTGGCGGTTGCGACTGGTGACGTTTCCGACAGGCCGTAGCCCTCCGATATGACGATACCCGTCAGCTTCTTCCAGCGCTCGGCGACCGCCTTCTGCACGGCCATGCCGCCACCGAAGGTGAGAAGCAGAGGTTTGAAGTCGAGCTTCTGGAAATCCTCGTTGTTCAGCAGTGCGTTGAACAGCGTGTTGAGGCCCGGGAAGACGTTGACCGGATATTTCTGCAGTTCCTTCACGAAGGCGGGGATGTCGCGCGGGTTTGCGATGAGGATGTTCTCGGCCCCCTGCTGCATGCCCATCAGCGCGTTCACGGTGAGTGCGTAGATGTGATAGAGCGGCAGCGCGCAGACATAGATCAGCCGGTCCGGCTTCGGCCGCTTCACATAAGCGCTTTCCACCCACAATGCGTTCTGGGCAACGTTGGCGAGCACATTGCTGTGCAGCAGCGTTGCGCCCTTCGAAACGCCGGTCGTGCCGCCGGTATATTGCAGGAACGCAACGTCATCGAGGCCGACATCGGGCTTCTTGAAGGTCTTCGATCTGCCCTGGCTGAGCGCGTCGTTGAACTTGACGTGGCCGGGCAGCGACCAGGCGGGCACCATCTTCTTTACCCGGCGCACGACGAGATTGACGATGAAACCCTTGAGGCCGAGCATGTCGCCCATGGCTGCGACAATCACGTGCTTGACCGGTGTGTTCTTGAGCACCGTCTGGAGCGTGGTGGCGAAGTTTTCCAGGATGACGATCGCCTCGGCGCCGGAATCCTTGAGCTGGTGCTCGAGTTCGCGCGGCGTGTAGAGCGGATTGACGTTGACGACAGTGTAGCCGGCCCGCAGGACTGCCATCATCGTCACCGGATATTGCAGCACGTTGGGCATCATGATCGCGACGCGCGCGCCCTTGGCAAGGCCCTTCGACTGGAGATAGGCGGCGAGGTGGCGCGAATGCTCCTCAAGCTGCGAGAAGGTAAGCGTCTTGCCCATCGAGGTGAAGGCCGGCCGCGCAGCGAAGGTCGCGCACGACTTGACCATCATGTCGCCGATCGAGGCGTCGGCAATCGGCTCGATCTCGTGCTTGACCACGTCGGGATAGCTCGCAAGCCACGGCTTTGCCGATGCCTTGGCAGATGCGGCCTTCTTTGGCGTGGAGGCCGCCTTTGCAGTCTTCGCAGATGTCGCCTTGGATGCGGGAGCGGCCTTTGCCGCTGCCTTGGCTTTGGGCTTTGTAGCCGCCTTCCTGGCAGCCGGAGCTGCCTTGTCGGCGGTGACCTTCGCAGCAGGAGCTTTGGTCGCAGCAGACTTCGACGTCGGTGCGGCCTTCGCAGGAGCCTTGGCGGTCGCCGTCTTCGAGGCTGCGGCCTTGGCCGGCGCCTTTGGCTGGGCGGCGGACGATTTTGCCGGCGCTTTTGCGGTAGCAGGCTTTGTCGCCGCTGTCTTGGTTGCCGCCGGCTTGGCCTTCGCGTCGGTCGTGGTCTTCTTCGGCGCGGCCGTCGTCTTCGCCTCGGCGGCCTTCGCACCCGGCTCCTTCTTGGTCGTTTTGGTTGCTGCCGACTTTTTGCCGGAAGCAGTCTTTGCCGGGGTCTTGGCCACGAGTTCCTCCCTGAGAGCTCTTGTTATGCGTCTATCTAGGGCGACAACCCACGCGGGTGCAAGTCTCGCTGGGGAAGTACCGACAGCTCTTACTGCCCGTAGCCGGAATGCCCTTCGAGGAACGAAACCTCGGCTTGGGTGCTTTCGCGCCCGAGCACGCGGTTGCGGTGTGGAAAGCGTCCGTATTGCGCAACGATGTCGCGGTGCTCGATTGCGTATTTCAGCCCGTCGTCCTCGCCCAGCATCCGGAAGAGGTCGACGCACCGCTCCTGGTCCGCCGAAACCTCCGAATGCATGAAGGGCATATAGATGAACGACTTGGCCTTCGGCTCGACCTGGCTGTCGTAGCCGCGGTCGACAGCCAGCCGGGCGATGCCGATGGCAAGGTCGTCGGTAGCGAAGGCGGCCGCCGTCTTGCGGAACATGTTGCGCGGGAACTGGTCGAACAGAATGATCGCCGCCAGCGCCGTCTGCGGGTCGTCAATCGTCTTCACGTCAAGTTCGGCTTTCTGGCGCTCATAGACGTCCAGAAAGCGCGATCTTATTTTTTCATCCAGTTCCGGTGCGCCGCCGAACCAGTCCTCATAGGTGAGTTCCTCGAACCAGAACTTGAGGATGTCGTCGACCCACTTTTCGCGCGTCATGGCTTTTCCCTTTCCTATTCTACCTTCGAGATGTCCGGCACGGAGTTGAGCAGCATGCGTGTGTACTCAACCTTCGGGTCGTCGAAAATCTCGTCGACCGGACCCTGTTCCACCAGCACGCCGCCGTGCATGACGCCGACATCGTCGGCCATCTGTCGCACGACTGCGAGATTGTGGCTGATCAACAGATAGGTCAGACCGAACTCGTCTTGAAGCCCGCGCATCAGGTCCAGCACCTGCGCCTGCACCGAAACGTCCAGCGCTGACGTCGGCTCGTCGCAGACGATGAACTCCGGCTGGCTGGAAAGCGCGCGGGCGATGGCGATGCGCTGGCGCTGGCCGCCCGAGAACTCATGCGGGAACTTGCGCATGACGATCGGGTCGAGGCGGACCTTTTCGAGCAGGTCGGCGACGCGATCCTCCGCTTCGCGCTTGCCGCTGACCAGTTTCAGCGCCCGCATCGGCTCGGCGATGATGTCGCCGACCCGCCAGCGCGGGTTGAGGCTGGCATAAGGGTCCTGGAAGATCATCTGCACGCGCTGCCGGCGCTTCTGCGTACCCGATCCGCTTTCCCAGATGTCCTCGTCTTCCAGCAGCACCCGGCCCGATGTCGGCGGGATGAGGCCCACCAGCATGCGCGCGCAGGTCGACTTGCCGGAGCCGGATTCGCCGACCAGCCCGTAGGTGGAGCCCTTGCGGATGCCGAAGGACACGTCCTGCACCGCCTTGACGACCGAGCGCTTCGAACCCTTCACAAGCCTGTCGAAGAACGACGGCGACAGGTCGAAGTCCCGCGTCAGGTTCTCCACCTTGACGAGCTGCGTCGCTGCCGGCGGCACGTCGTGGCGGCGTGTCTCGTCGCGGATCGAAGGGATCGAGTCGATCAGGCCGATCGTGTACTCTTCCTTCGGTCGCTTGATGATGTCGCCGACTGTACCGGTCTCGACGATCCTGCCCTTGTTCATCACGATCATGCGGGTCGCCGTTTCGGCGATGACGCCCATGTCGTGCGTTACGAGCATCACGGCTGCACCGCGGCTTTCGCACAACTGCTTGAGCACCTTGATGATCTGCGCCTGAACCGACACGTCGAGTGCCGAGGTCGGTTCGTCGGCGATGATCAGGTCCGGCTCGGCGGAAAGCGCAAGCGCAATCACCACGCGCTGGCGCATGCCGCCGGAGAACTGGTGCGGATAGCTGTCGATGCGGGTTTCGGGCGAGGGGATGCCGGCTTCGCCGAGAAGCTCGATCGCCCGCTGCCTGGCCTGCGCCTCGTTCATCGGCAGGTGCCGACGGATGGTTTCCACCAGCTGCTGGCCCACCGTGTAGAGCGGGTTGAGCGATGTCAGCGGGTCCTGGAAGACCATGCCGATGCGCTTGCCACGGAGCTTGGCCATCTCCTCCGGCGGCAGGTTGTCGATGCGCTTGCCGCTCAGGTAAATCTCGCCCCCGGCAATATGGCCCGGCGGCTCGATCAGGCCGATGATGGCAGCGCCCGTCATCGACTTGCCGGCACCGGACTCGCCCACCACACCGAGGATTTCACCCGGCATGATGTCGAAGGACACGTCGTTGACGGCGGTGAACAGGCCTCGTCGAAGCGGAAATTCGACGACGAGATTGCGGACTGAAATGATGGGCTCAGTCATCAGCGCAGCCTCGGGTTGAGCGCGTCGCGCAGCCAGTCGCCAAGCAGGTTCACGGCCAGAGCCAGCAGCACTAGCGTGATGGCGGGGAAGAACAGGATCCACCATTCGCCCGAGAACAGGAACTGCTGTCCGATGCGGATCAGCGTTCCGAGCGAGGGCTGGGTCGGCGGTACGCCGACGCCGAGGAACGACAGCGTCGCCTCCTCGATGATCGCCAGCGCAAGCCCGATGGTGGCGATCACCAGCACCGGCGCCATGACGTTCGGCAGCACGTGACGGACGAGGATGACCAGCGGATGCACGCCCATGATACGCGCGGCAGAGACGTAGTCCTTCTGCCGTTCGACCATGGTGGCGCCGCGCACCGTGCGCGCGAACTGCGCCCAGTTGGAAAGGCCGATCGCCACGATCAGCACCCAGATCGCCATGCCTTCCTGCTGGCTCGGCGGAATGATGCCGCGCGCGATGCCGAAGATGAGCAGCGCGATCAGGATGGCGGGGAAGGAGAGCTGGATGTCGGCGACGCGCATGATGATGGAGTCGGTTGTGCCGCCGACATACCCGGCGGTAAGCCCGAGCGAGATGCCGATCGCCATCGCGAACAGCGTTGCCGAAACGCCGACGAACAGCGACACGCGGCTGCCATAAAGAATGGTCGACAGCACGTCGCGACCCTGATGGTCACTGCCCAGCAGGAAGTAGTTGCCCATCATCGAGTTTGAATTCGGCGCGGTAAAGCCGTCCATCAGGTTGAGGCTTGCAGGGTCGAACGGATTGTAGGGCGCGATCCACGGCGCCAGGATCGCCGCGAGCACGAGCACGAATGCCACGGTTGCAGCGACGATGGTGACCGGCGAGCGCCGGAACGAGAAGAAGACGTCGGAATCCCACATGCGGTAGAGGCGGGACGGCGGCTTGGTGGCCACGGGCGTGGCCGGGTTTTGTGGTGTGGACATGGGCCTATTTCCCCGATCCGGAGGCGTGTACCCGCAGGCGCGGATCGACGGCGTAGTAGAGGATATCGACGATCAGGTTGATCACGACGAAAACGAAGGCGATGAACATCAGGTAGGCGGCCATCACAGGCACGTCGACGACCTGCACCGAGTTGATGAACAGCGAGCCCACGCCGGGCCACTGGAACACGGTTTCGGTGACGATCGCGAAGGCGATGACAGAGCCGAGCTGCAGGCCGGTGATAGTGATGACCGGGACCATGGTGTTCTTCAGTGCGTGGCCGAAATTGATCGCACGCTTGGACAACCCGCGCGCCCTGGCGAAGCGAATATAGTCCTGCCGCAGCACCTCCAGCATCTCCGCGCGCACCAGGCGCATGATGAGCGTGAGCTGGAAAAGCGACAGCGTTATCGCCGGCAGGATGAGCGAGCGCAGGCCGGATTCAGTCAACAGCCCCGTGCGCCACCAGCCGAGATCGACCACCTGGCCGCGGCCGAATGACGGTAACCACTGCAGTTCCACCGCGAAGATGTAGATGAGTCCGATGCCGATCAGGAAGGTTGGCAGCGAAACGCCAACCAGCGACAGCGTCATGATGATCGCGGTCGAAAGGCTTTTCGGCCGCAGCGCCGTGAAGACGCCGAGCGTGACGCCCACCACCAACGCAATCAGCGCCGAGGTGAAGGCCAACTCGATGGTTGCCGGCAGGCGCGACATGATGAGTTCGCTGACCGGCTGCTGCAGGCGGTACGAAATGCCGAATTCGCCTTGCACCGCGTCGGTGATGAAGCGGAAGAACTGGACATAGAACGGATCGTTCAGACCCAGCCTCTCACGGAGGGCTTCGAAGTCTTCCAGACGCGAATCCTGACCGAGCAGCGAGGCGACCGGATCGCCCACATAACGGAAGAGCATGAAAGAGATGAGGGCGACGACCAGCATCACGACGATGGACTGGGCTAGCCGTCTGAGGATGAAGGCAAGCATGACTTTGGTCCCCATAGGGTGCAGCGTCCGGCGTTGCCGAACGAACGATGCACGGCATCGCGGCGTCCACCGGTCCATCGATCAGGATGGAGGCGGAAACCGCGACCTTTGAGTGCGGGATGCTAACGAAAAAGGCCCGCGCCGCAAAGTTTGCGACGCGGGCATTCAACGCAAGTCCTGTTACTCGCCGAAGGTGACGTTGTAGAGGCGCGGCTGGTTTTCCGGATGCACGTCCAGGTTCATGCCGTCCTTCATGGCGTAGGCCAGCACCTGATTGTGGATCGGCAGCAACACACGGTCTTCCTGAACCGTAGCCCAGATTTCGGCGATCGTGGCGTTGCGCTTGTCCAGGTCGACCTCGGTGCCGAGCGACTCGATCTTGGCATCAAGTTCCGGATTGGAATAACCGCTCGGGTTATAGGCGCCGTAGTGACCCGACTGCGTGTGGATCAGGTCGTTGAAGATGTAAGCCGAATCGAAGGTCGGAACGCCCCAGCCGAGCAGGTAGAAATCCGTCTCCGAGTTCTGGATCAGCGGCGAGTGCTGCGTGATGGGACGCGAGGCCAGCGTGGCCTTGATGCCGATCTGGCCGAGCATGCCGACGACGGCCTGGCTGATCGCCTCATCGTTGACGTAGCGGTTGTTCGGTGTGTCGAGCGTGATCGTGAAGCCGTCCGGGTAGCCTGCTTCCGCCAGCAGCGCCTTTGCGCCTTCGACATCGGCCTTTTCGGGATACTCGTTCAGCTCGGGCGTCCATCCGTTGACGAAGGGCGGGGTCGCCACGCCGGTCGGCACCGACTGTCCGCGCATCACCACCTGCTGGATGGCGTTGCGATCGATGGCCAGGTGCATCGCCTCGCGAACCTTCGGATCGTTGATCGGGTTCTTGTCGGTGATGTTGGACGACTTCAGCGGTGCGTCGCCGAAGCGGTAACCGAAATAGATCACACGGTTTTCGGGGCCGGTGGTGACCTTGATGCCGTCGCTCGAGGCCAGGCGTTCGATGTCCTGCACCGGCACGTCCTGAACCAGGTCGACCTCGCCCGAAAGCAGTGCGGCGACGCGGGTCGCGTTGTCGGCGATCGGGAGATAGATGATCTCGGTGACGGCCGGCTTGGTCTCCGCCCAATGGTTCTCGTTCAGCTTGAGGACCGAACGCACGTCGGGGTCGCGCGACTCCAGCATATAAGCGCCGGTGCCGTTGGTGTTGCGCACGGCGAAGTTGTCGTCCGTCGAGCCAGCTTCCTGGACTTCCACGGCGTTGTTAGCCTCGGTCCAGGTCTTGTCCATCATGAAGGTGTTGGTCAGGTTGTTCGGATAGAGCGGTGACGGTCCGCTCATCTTGACCTCGACCGTGTGGTCGTCGACGGCAGTGACACCTTCCACGCCGGCATGAAGCTGCTTCATGTTCGACTTGTCGGAACGGGCGCGGTCGAGCGAGAACACAACGTCTTCGGCGGTGAAGTCGGCGCCGTCATGGAACTTGACGCCCTGGCGCAGTGTGAACACCCACACCGTCGGATCGCCTTCCTTGACCGCCCACTCGGTGGCGAGGCGCGGGATCAGATTGCCCTCGACATCGCGATCCACCAGCGTTTCGTAGATATGGTGGGCGAAGGTGTGCGTTACACCCTGGTTCTGCGAATGCGGATCGAGCGTCAGCGCGTCGGACGCGCGGGCCCAGCGAACGGTTTCCGCGGACGCCGGCATGACAGCGGCGCCGAGCGCGAGAACGCTCGCAGTGAGAAGAAGTTTACGCATAGTGGCTCCCAAACTCTTTTTTGTTTGTTCAATGTTCCCCGTGAGGGCCTGAGCCCACCCACGATTGGCGGGTACCATAAGGGAGGGGATTGTGTTTGAAAAGCGCCCTTTTTCAGGCTTGGCAGCCATCATCGCAATCAGTCTAACCCGCTGATTTCGGTTTATTTTAGCACTTCTGGATAGAGCGGCGAGGCATGCGCACCCACTTGTGTTTTCCACTTGCTGCGAAAGGTCTTTCAGACTTGAAACAATTGGTTGTGCTGACGGGAATCTGGGTAAGATAGTTGCGCCATATGCTCGCGGGGCGCCTTGATACGGGTGTTTTAACACGGGGGATATGGAGCGGCTGGACGAATGGTACCAAAACGCGAAGATCGACACGCCTGATCTGCTGGCATGGCTGAAGGGGCAAACACCTGAGGAGTGGCATCTGGCTGCGTGCAGGACGACGTTCGATGGCGACCAGCGCCGTCTGGCCTGGATTGTCGACCAGCCGGAATGCGAGCGGTCGACGGCTCTTTGCGTCTTCTGGCAGGGCCAGCCTGGCTACCACCTGAAGGAACTGCTGCTGGGAGACGGCGCGCTACCGCCACGCATTTCGCTTGAGATTGCCGTCGTTTTGAAGCGGATCGCCGACAACCTGGCAGCGGGCTTCTACAAGAATCCCAATATCGGATTTCCGACACCTCCGCCGCCAGGGGGGTATGACGATTGGCGCGGATTTGTCCAACGTTTTGAAAGCTACCAGGCAGATGTCAGACAGGTCGTGGATGCCGGAAAGGTGATGCCTTGGCCATTGCCTGCACTGGCTTTCGAAAAACTCGCCGGTCGCGGGCCCGTATCGGACTACGGGATCGAAGGAGGGGAGGTGCACTTGCGGTACGATCTCTGGTGCGAAAGCACGCAGAGCACGGGCCATGCATACAGCGCTGCCATCTATGGGAGCTACAAGCCGTTCGACAATTTCTTCCTCGATGGCCTGGTTGGCGGGAGCTGGCTCGATTTCGACAGCCGGCGCTATGTCTCGGCAACCGGAGACTTCGCCAACGGCAGCCGGTCGGGCCATCAGCTATTCGGTTCGCTGACGGCGGCATACGAATTCCGTGACGACACCTGGCTTCTTTCACCCTATGGCCGGGTGGAACTCTCCCGGACGTGGCTCGACGGGTTCGCGGAAGAAGGAGGCGGCGACTTCGGCCTGCGCTACGGGGACCAGAGCATCGATACCGTTTCAGGCGTGATCGGCCTGCGCGCGCAATATGCCTTCAAGATGTCCTGGGGCACGCTGAAGCCCGGTGCGCGCGTCGAATACACGCATGATTTTGCAGGGTCGAGCCGGATCAATCTCGGCTATATCGATCTCGATCACCTGCCCTACTGGCTGGAGATCGAGCCATCCAAGCGGAACTATGTGACGCTTGGGCTTTCGCTCGATGCAGACCTCCCGCAGGACTGGACCCTGGGCTTCGACTACCGGACCGCATTTGGCAGCGACCAGCAGGATCACGCATTCGGCCTTGATCTCGCCAAGCGCTTCTAGGCGGGCCCAATAGGCGAGGCCGCAAAGCCGGCTGCACTTTACGCCCGACGAAGCACGTCCTGCCATTCGGGGTGTCGATCGATCTGTGCCTTTGCGAAGGGGCAAAGCGGAATGATCTCGATCCCGTCGCGTCTCGCGTCATCGATCGCCTGGCGCACAAGTCGTTCGCCGACCTTGCGTCCGCGCAGTGCTGCAGGCACTTCCGTGTGATCGATGATGATAAGGCTCTCGCCGGCCCGGCTGTAGGTCACTTCCGCCTCGATTCCGTCGATGACAAGACGGTATCGGCCCTTCGACGGGCCATCCGCCCGCTCGACCTTCTCACCGCCAAGCGAGGATGCACTGCCTATCGGCATTGCGTCGGCAGCACGAACCTTTCGTGGTTTGCCGTGGGCGCATTCCAGAAGATTCCGGTCCCATCCGCCCAGATCTGCCGCCGCTTCATAAGTCGAGACGAGAAAAGCCATCAGCGCTTCGTCGGGATCGGCTGCGGACCGCACCCCATCGTAAGGGAGGATGAATTCCGACAAACCTTCGTGCCAGAAGGCGTCATCGGGGCGAATCAACGCCGCGCGGTAGCCGTCGGGCGCCGGGTAGGCGTATGCGTAGAAGGCCGGGTATTCGATGCCGCCGCCGCCCGGCCAGAAGCCGACAGACGAAACTTCCCGGTCATAGGCCTCCTGCGCCACATCGTCCGGCAGGGACGGGATGCCGCCCGGATGCAGCGGCGCGCGCCGACCCGAAAAGCGGGTGAGAGCCAGATCGAAGCTGCCCCAGAAGAGATGAACCGGGCTCGATTTCCCGAGAAAGGAGGTGCGAAACCGTTTGAATACTTTGTCGGCTGCGATCAACGCCTGATGGAAGTGCTCGACTGCGTCGCGGTCATAGGGCCGATCGCGATCGTCCTCGGCGAAGGGGATCGGGTTCGGCACCTCGTTCGGCCGACCGTTGAAGGTAGGCGTGCCGCCGAGGTCAAGGATCAGTTGCATGAAGCGTGTTTGGAACGTGGCGACCGTCATCGGCTCGAGGTCGAAGGATGCACTGCGGCCGTTGCCGCAGATGCCGACGACCGTGTGCTCGCGCAGGTCGAAAAGAATTTCTACGCCGGGTCCATCGGGTATCGGCGAGGAAGCCAGTCCCTTCGGCGTGACATAAAAGGTCGCGTTCCAGGAATGATTGAGCCACGGCGTATGTGCCAGCCGATATTTACCTGCGATCTGGAGGTACAGATGCAGAGCTGAACACGTATCGCGCCAGCTAAGGTAATCAAGTCGGGGCCACTGGTTCATGATCGTATCTCCGCGCCAGTTCCGGTCAATCGGGCAGGGGAATGTGCTCTTTCCGGTCGTCGACGGGCAGGTCGAAACGTCCCTTGCCCCAATTCGCCGCGCGCCATTCTGCTTTCGCGAGCTCAATACGCTCCTGGGACGACGCGACGAAGTTCCACCAGATGTAACGCGGTCCGGTGAACGTTGCGCCGCCGAGAATCATCAGCCGCGCGCCCCGGTCGCCGGCTGCCACTGTAATGCGATCGCCTGGCCGAAACACCATCATTTGACCAGCCTCGAATGCCTGGCCGGCAACCGAGATCGCGCCGTCGACAATATAGATGCCGCGATCTTCGTGGTTGTCTGGCATCGGCAGGCGGCTTCCGGGTTCCAGTTTCACATCTGCATAGAATGTCTCGGAAAGCATGGTAGCAGGCGCAACCTTTCCATAGGCGTTTCCGAGGATTAATCGAACTGAAACACCTTGGTCTTCGATGATCGGTAGCTTTTCTTTGCCATGGTGTTCGAAGGTGGGGGCCACATCCTCGTGGCTATCCGGCAAGGCAAGCCAGGTCTGTATCCCGAACAGGCTGTTCGGGCCGCTTCGTGCAGCCGCAGATGTGCGCTCCGAATGCGTTACACCGCGCCCGGCGACCATCCAGTTCAGCGCTCCCGGCCTGATGATCTGGTCGGCGCCAGTGCTGTCGCGGTGGTGAAAGTCACCCTGGAACAGATAGGTCACCGTGCCGAGGCCGATATGCGGATGCGGCCGCACGTCTACACCCTGACCGGTCAGAAGCTCAGCCGGCCCAGCCTGATCGAAGAAGATGAACGGCCCGACCATTTGCCGCTTCGGCGCCGGCAGGGCGCGCCGGACCTCGAAGCCGCCAACGTCGCGTGAGCGAGGCACGATAAGGGTCTCGATCGCATCGAGGCCGACGTCGTCCGGGCAGCCCGGTTCGATTGATGGGTTCCAGCTCATGCGCGTCGTCCTTTCATGATCCCGCCGGGTGAGTCACGTAGCCGCCAGCCGAGTTCGCAGCTAGCCCCGCGGCCCGCCGAGCTGTGTAGCGAAAAGTGGAACGCCAACGACCGGCGGCTAGCGATCAACCGCCGCCAGGCGAGGGTCCTTCGCGAGGCACTCTATCAGCAGCTCGGTGAGGACCTGCAACTTTCTGGAAGGATGCTGCCCGGGTGGTCGGACAACGTAAACGCCCGCCGAAGGTGGCGGATAGCGTGTCATGATCGGCACAAGCGCGCCTGAGGCGACATAATCATCGGTGATACAATCCGGTAGCCAGGCCACTCCCAGACCTGCCGCGGCAGCCACGGCAAGCGCGATGCCATTGTCCGCCTTGTAGCGCCCCTGCGGATTCACGGTGACGACCTTGTCGCCGTCCATGAACTTCCACGCTTCGATGCCTTGCATCAGCGCCTGGTGCTCGGCAATGTCTGCCGGGGTCGCTGGTGCGCCATGCGCCTTAATGTAGTCCGGGCTTGCCAGAAACTTTGCGTGGATGGTCCCGACGCGCCTTGCGACCATATTAGAGTCCTGGAGGAGGCCCACCCTGATTGCACAATCGAAACCCTCGGCGATGAGATCGACGAAGCGGTCACTGTAAGCGGAGTGGATGTGAAGTCTGGGATGCCGGGACGCCAGCTCTGCCAACACCGGCGCGAGATGCGTTGGACCGAGGGTCAGGGGCATTGCCACGCGCAGGCGGCCGGTCAAGTCCCCGCTGGGCTGAAGCACTTCCCTTGCGGCATCAATCTCAGCGCCCACTCTTGCTGCGTGTTCTCGAAAAGCGACGCCAGCTTCCGTAAGCGCGGCGCCGCGGGTAGTTCGCGCAAGAAGCTGCACGCCAAGTTCCGCCTCAAGCCGAAAGAGCCGACGGCTGACGATCGACTTTGACACACCGAGCCGCCGCGCGGCCGCCGAGACGCCACCTGCATCGGCAACCTCGACAAATGTCTGCAGATCTTCGGTGTCCATCTGGTGTTCCCGTCTTCGCGACGCAGCTCCTCCCACCGTATCACAATCGCATCGCCGCTGATCCCTGTTCAGAAAGCGAAAGGGCACTTCTGTGGTGTTCCGCCCACCGTTTAGAAATAGCATGCTTGCACATACATGCGTATTGACACGCGGTTTCGCTTAAGATATTGCATGTGCATGCATGTAAATGGAGGGCGCGAATGAGTTCCGTAACCATCTATTCCGACTATGTCTGTCCGTTCTGCCTGCTGGCGGAGCAGGTTCTTTCCGATGCGATCGGCGACCGTGAAATTCGCATATCCTGGCGGCCTTTCGAGCTGCGGCCCGAACCGGTGCCGACGCTGCGGCCGGAAGATCCCTATTTGCCGACGATCTGGAGCCGGTCCGTTTACCCGCTCGCCGAAAGGCTCGGAGTTTCGATCCGGCTTCCGTCGATCTCACCACAGCCGCGCACAGACAAGGCATTTCGACTGTTGTTGCTGGCGCAGGATCGGGGGCTCGATCATCCTTACTCGATGGGGGTGCTGCGGGCGTTCTTCCAAGAGGATCGCGACATCGGCAGTCCTGAAGTCCTGATCGAACTGGCCGCGAACGCGGGAATGGATCCCGGCGAAGCTCGGCAGGCGCTGGAAAGCACTGCCTATGCGGAGCGCCATCGCGAGGCGCTGCGCCATGCCCGGGACGATATGGCGATCACTTCCGTTCCCACAATCGTAGTCGGCAAGCAGGTTTTTCGGGGAACGCCACCGGCGCACGAATTGCTGCAGGCAATCGACCGGCTCGAAAGCGCAACCGTCAATCCGGGTTTCTCCCATCCGGCTTAGCGGGCCCCACCATAGGCACATGCCTTAACAAGCTCACCAGTCATAAAAGGATACTTGCAATGAGCTGGCTTTATCTCGGAATCGCCGTGGTCTTTGAGATCGCGGTCGCTATCAGCGCAGGCAATGCGAAGGGGTTCACGCGCCTCTGGTGGACTGTCTTGACACTCGTCAGCGGAGCCATCGCGACCTTCTTCCTCAGCCTGGCGCTCCTCACCTTCGATGTCGGTGTCGGATACGCGATCTGGACGTCCGTGTCCGGTGTCGGAATCGTCATTCTCGGAGCTCTCTTCTTCGGCCAACAGCTGGACTGGAAGAAGGCACTCGGCATCGTCTGCGTGATCGGGGGCGTCATTGGCCTGCGCCTCAGCGGTGCCGCCTGACGTGGATGCGCCGACCCTTCATCCCCAATTCCATCCTGACTCAAAGGAACTGAATATCATGGATACGATTCAAAAGACCCAGACCAGCGGCAGTGCATGGGGCATGCTGCTTCTCGCCAGCGCCTTCGAAGTTGGCTACGCGCTCAGCGTTGGAGGCAGCCAAGCGTTTACAGTCCTGAGCTGGTCGGTCGCTGCCGTCATTTTCTTCCTCCTCACGCTTTACTTCCTGAGCGCCGCCTTGCGCACCATCGACGTGGGCATTGGCTATGCGGTATGGGCTGGCATCGGCTCCGTCGGAGCGGCTGCTTTCGGTAGCATCCTGCTCGACCAGCCGTTGACGCTGATCCAGGCATTCTGGCTGGGCGTCATCATTGCCGGTGTCGTCTGGCTGAAGCTGGCCGACAGCGCCAAGCTCCGGGGACAGGCCTGATGATTGGCGAACCTGCCGAGCGGTTCGCGCGACTCATGGAGGAGGCGGTCGCCTTCTCCATGGACCATGTCCACGAGGGCGGCATTCCCTTCACTGCTTTGGTAGTCGATCAAGGGGGTGCTGTTCTCGGTCGCGGCATCAACCGCGTCCGGGAACACCACGATCCGACAGCGCATGCGGAAGTCGAGGCGATCCGCGATGCCTGCCGCACGCATGGAGCGACCCATATGCGGGGCGCAACGCTTCTGGCATCGGGAGAACCATGCGCAATGTGCTACATGAGCGCGCTCTATGCAGGTATCTCTCAAGTGTTCTTTGCGGCTGACCGTGATGAGGTGGCAGCGCACGGCTTCGACTATCGCGGCGCATATCAAGTCTTTGCAGATGATCCGCAGACCTGGCGGTCACCTGCGGTGGCCAAGTTCCCCGTCTCCGGAGGGCTGCGCCCATTTACGGAGTTTCGAGCGAGGTTGCGCCAGCCATAGGCATTTGCTTTCTATCTGCATGAGCATACATATGTGAAGACAGGCTTCGTGCAGGCGGGAAAGGAATTCAGGTTTCTCATGTCGAACAAAAGCGATTCATGGCTGACGCTGATTCACGCGATAGCCAATGTCGAGGCCGAGATTGCCAGGATCCTGCAGGATCGGCACGGCCTCGGCCTGTCGGACTATCGGGCGCTGGAGGTGCTTGCGCGATCCCCGAAATCCGAACTGCGAATGCAGGAGCTGGCCACCCATTTGCAGCTCAATCAAAGCTCTGTCTCGCGAATGGTGGAGCGTTTGGAACGAGGAGGCCTTACGGTTCGGGACCTCTGCCCGGACGACAAGCGCGGTGTTTATACCGTGCTCACCGACAAGGGCCGTTCGCACGCAGAAGCCGCCCGGCCCGATTACGAGAAGGCGCTCGATGGGGCTTTGGAAAAGCACAAAGGTTTTGCCACCTTGACCGCCAATTTCCGCGCGGAGTGATATGCCACATCGATATTACTTCGCAGGGACTACGAAGGACCAGAATGGGTAAGGCTCGCCGTCGCCTACCACCAATGCGGTAGCGGCACGGGTTCAGACGGATGAACGAATGGTCTTAGCGACAGGTTGCTTTGCCTGGTTTTCGGGCGACAATTGCCAACCCTGGCCCATCAACAATAATAATGTAGGACTCCCTGCGATGAAGAAGCCGATATTTGCCTTTTTCGCCGTCCTGGCTCTTGCCGCCTGCCAGACTGACACTGGTAACGGCAACATGGGCCAACTGCCTTCCGGCGGGAATATGGGCCAGCAGGCAGCAAGCCCAATTCCCGATGTCGGATTTGATTCAAGCGTTTCGAACGCTGCGATCCAGTCGTGCCAGAGCGCGCTTTCGGGCATGACCCAAGCGGGCGTCGAAGTTGTAGGCACTGAGGCCTCACAAGCGGCCGTAACCGTCTACATGACGGTTGGAGCGCAGCGCGCGCCATGGCGCTGCAATGTCTCAAACAGCGGTCGCGATCCAGACTTGATGTTCCTCGGCTCGGAAGGAAACGCCTAGCAAGGCTCTCGTGCCGGCTGGCTGGCAATGAAATTGGCGCCGAGGGCAGCAGCACGGGCGACCGTGTCGTTATCAAGTCTCCTCGCGGCGCGAGTAGCGCGCAGGAAGAAAGGCCGGCGTGAACGCCGGCTGAAGCCCGTTGTCAGATCGACGGCCTTGGTTCGGTTCGGGGGTCGTTCTCCCGATCCGCAGTCGCCGGCGCCGGGTCCTGCAAAGCATCGCCTTGTGGATCTGCTTGCAACCCGCTCCACCTCGATACTACCTCATAGCCCACCGCCAGAATTACCGGGCCGATGAAGACCCCGATCACACCCCATTGTGTGAAGCCGCCGAGAGCACCGAGAAATGCCAGCGAGGCCGGCACATCGCCTCCTTTACTGGCAATCATGGGTCGCACGATATTGTCTGCGAGGCCAACCACCACGATTCCCCAGAAGAGAACGTAGGCCGCCTGCCATCCATGGCCGTCAGCCCAGAGCCATATCGCCAGCGGCACGAATATCAGGAGCGGGCCGATCTGGATCAGAGCCAGCATGAACATCACGCCTGCCAGGAGCATCCAGTTTGGAATGCTCACAACGAGAAAGGCGATGGTTGCCACCAAGGTCTGGACAAGAGCAGCCCCAAGTACGCCGACGACGGTCTGCCGCGCTGTGTGCGCCGAGTCTTTGGCAATGTCCTGGGCGAAGCGGCCCCCCAGCCTGCCGAAGAACCGGTCGAGGCCACTCGTCAGGCGATCGCCGGCGTAGAGGAACACCACGGCCAGGAGAATGCCGATCGCGAACTCGCCAACAAAGACCCCGAATATCTCGACCTCTCCGAGGAGCCAGAGGAAACCCGTCTTGATCTCGTCTCGAAAGAGAGAGGGCGTGCGATGCATCGGTCGTCAGATCATGCCAGAAGGCCGTAACCTGCGGGCCGATGGCCGGGAGATCAGCAAGAATGGCGGGAGGCTCAGTGGGGCCGACCTCCGATAGACGACCAGTCCACGAAAGCGCATTCGGCAGGAAGTTGAGCATTGCCACCGCCAATCCCAATGCGGGAATCACGACCGTTCCGGCGAGGAGAATGCCCACTATCCATGCTGACAGAAGGCGGCGCCCGTCGAGCTTCCTGACAAGCCAGCGAAACCATGGGTCGATCGCAATGGCGACAACCGCGCCCCAGATGATCGCGGGCAGAAATGGTGAGATCGTCAGATACACGACAACGACCAACGCACCGACTACCGCCGCCGGCGCCAGGCGATCGATATACTCTGATCGACGATCGAGCTTTGATCCCGGTCGCGTTGCCATCGTCGCTCTCTCCCATGAAGCCCGCTCGATATTAGTCTGCGCCCTGCTCTTGTCCAACGTCACCTGTACTGGCGCCCGACGCAGGCGGAGTTTTCAATGCTGCAGAGTGCCCAAAAGCAGCTTCCATCGGCGGTGAGTTGGAACGCGGCGTCGGGAAAATAGCGTCTTAACCCACGGGAAAGACGCAATAGTACCGAGACGACGTGGATAGAGGTCTGGTGTAGGGAGGAAGTGGTGCCGAGTGTTGTCTGCGGCTAACTGTTCTCTGAACTGAATTCCCTGATATCCGGCGAAAAACAGGGAACTGTCCGCAATTGCGGGTACTTTACTCGTTTTCCTGTCGATTTTCCGGCGCCAGATCAGTGGCTTGCCAAGGTTCCCTGCTTGCAGGAGAAAGGAATCATTCGGTCAAAGCAGGCCGGTGATGGCTACATAACAAAGGATTCTGCAGCCACTGGCAGCGATACGTTGCCGTTACGTGGGATCGCATTGCAGTTATGCGGGAACGTGTTGCCCTTAGCTGGAAACTGAGCGGCGTCCTGCGGAAATGGATTGGCGTGGACCGGGACCCGATTGTCCTTAGAGTCCGTGCCGAAACTGCTCATGAGTGGCGTGCGATGCGTCTGACGAGGATCATGACGGCCGCGGCGTAGAGGAATGCGGTGGCGGATTCGAT